>PMTT01000693.1:0-17485 GCA_003167275.1 Bryobacterales bacterium
GGTTGTCAACCTGCGGCGGATTGCCAATCCGCCAAGTTGGCCGTTTGGCGCCGTCCCCGCGGTTGGTGCGTCAACTCCCGGCAGGCGGATTAACAATCCGGCCGCAGATTGACAATCTGCCCCACACAGCTCCACGAGCTTTCCGTTTGCGCTAAAGTAGCTTACATTCCTGGTAATTCAAAGGAGGCCTTATGGACGGTTTTCGCGGTACCCGACGGAAGTTCCTGGCATGGGGCAACTCGCTTCTCGCCGCAGGCGGCCTGGCCAGCCACCCTCTGCGGGCGGCGGATTCGCACAAGATGGCCGAAGGCGAGGACTACTACGACAAGCTCGGCGTCACCAAAATCATCAATGCCGCCGGCACTTATACCGCGCTGACGGCATCCACCATGCCTCCGTCGGTGCAGGCCGCCGTGGCCCGCGCCGCGAAACATCCGGTCCGCCTAACGGAGTTGCAGAAGGCTGCCGGTGAGTATATCGCCCGCCTGCTGCATTGCGAGGCCGCCCTGGTGACCGCCGGCGCAGCCTCCGCCCTGACGCTCGGCACGGCCGCCTGCGTCACCATGGGGAAGCGATCCGCCATTCGCAACATCCCCAACGATGTGACCGGCCTAAAAACCGAAGTGGTTGTCCAGAAGGCACACCGCTATGACTACGACCACGCGCTCGCCAACTGTGGCATCCGCTTCGTCGAGGTCGAAACCTTGCGGGATTACGAATCCGCTTTCAACGATCGCACCGTGATGGCCCATTTCTTCAACGCCGCGGACGGCGGCCAGATCAGCCGCGAGGACTGGATTCGCGTCGCCCACAGTCACGGCGTCCCTTGCTTCAACGACGCCGCCGCCGACGTCCCGCCCATTTCCAACCTTTGGAAGTACACCCAGATGGGTTTCGACCTGGTGACCTTTTCCGGCGGTAAGGGCATCCGAGGCCCGCAGAACGCCGGATTGCTGCTGGGAAGGAAGGACCTGATCGCCGCGGCCGTCCCTAACAACAGCCCAAATTCCGATTCCGTGGGGCGCGGAATGAAGGTGGCCAAGGAACAGATCGTGGGCATGGTGGCCGCGCTCGACTGGTTCGTTTCCCAGACGGACGCGGGCATGGAGGCGGAGTTTCGCCGGCGCGCGGACCGGATCGCGGCGCATCTGAAAGGCCTCCCTACTCTCGAATCGAGTGTAGTCATCCCGGAAGTCGCCGCCAACGCCGTTCCGCACCTCCTGCTTCGCTATGACCAGCAGCGCATGAAGATCTCACCCACGGCGGTAGCTGCCGAGTTACGCAAGGGGACTCCCAGCATCGAACTGAATCCCGCGACAGGCAAGAAGCCGATGGCCGGACTGCCATCGGATGAAAACACGATCGTAGTGGGAGTGTGGATGCTCGAACCGGGCGAGGAGTTGACGGTAGCCCGGCGCCTTCGCGAAATCCTCGGAAAGGCGGCCACTGCATGACACCCACGTGGCGCGGACACTCGTGTCTGCCGCGTCGAGACTCGTCTCGACGCCTTGGCCGTCTCCATCCCCTTTTTCCAGGAGCCGCATGCCTCGTCCTTTTACTGGCACTGACTCACACAATGCCAGCCCAGCAGAAGGGGCAACGCGGCGCCAACAATCCCTTTCCTGGCGGCACTAACCCCGATGGATCGCTCAGACCCACGCCCCCGGTAAACCGCCTCTTCTCACAGGACGCTTACACCGAATACGCCATACTCGCTCCCGGCACGGAACAGTTCCGGATCCGCTTCTGGCCGGAAGAGACTCGGCCGGGCTCGACCGAGCTAGTCAACGCCACGCGCGGCGGCAGCGAAGGGTCGGACATCGAAGTCTACGATCCGCGGACCGGAAAACCTCTGAAGTTCACATATCAGCAGGTGGGCGACGATCCCGAGAATCATGCCATTCACGCCACGCTTCCCATTCCGGTTCCCGACGGCGGCATCGGCCGGGTGCTGATCTACAAGACTTACAAAGATCCTCGCACCTGCATGATGCACGGTGACGACATCGTGTGGGTCAGGAGCCTGAGCGGCTATCGCCTGGGGGTCGTGCTTCCCAAGGGCTTTTCGTTCCTTTCGTCTAACGTGGCGGCCCAGCTCACCACCACCGCCGATGGGCTCCTGAAGCTGGCGTTCGCCAACCCCAGCGGCCAGAGCAATCCTGTGACCATTCATGCGCGCCCAACGACCGCCAAATTCGCGCCGGTGCCTTACACCGATATGTTTTTCGACGACATCAAGACCCTCTACGATCTGGATGCGCCCGAGACTCACGCAATCCGCGTGGACCAGACCTACAGCGACTTTCGCAAAGGCGCCAAAGCCATGCTGGATTCCCTCACTTACTTACAGTTAAACGATCTGAAGGTGATCGACCTGGATACCGCCAAGCCCCTGATGCCGGTGAAAGACGGCAAAGTCATGGCCGTCAAGCTGGAAGTCCCGATCGTCGACGACCGGCAGAGCGCTCACATCCGGATCGGCGGCACACTGAAAGACTCGGGATATCAGATCCAGAATGGAGACCTGGTGTTCGACCGCACGCTGCACGGCCTCCGTAACACGGTTCTACTGCCGGCCGGCTGGGAGGTCTCTGCTGTATCGCAATCCGGGACTATCGGCATGTACCAGGGACGGGCGTTCGTCGCGCTGATCAATCTGAACGCCGAGACTAACTACCGGGTGACCATCCACGCCACCAGGAGAACGGGAGAGAGTAAGTAGATGACACGAAGAGTGACCCAAATCCTATCCCGCCAGGCAATCGCCGCGGCGGTTATGGCCTGCCTGGGTGCATCCGCCGCGATCGCACAAGACCCTTCCAAGCCCTTGTCACCGGAGGAAAGAATGAAGTGGTTTCGCGAGGCTAAGTTCGGCCTCTTTATCCATTGGGGGCTCTACTGTATCCCCGCGGGCGAGTGGAAGGGTCAGCCTATCGCCGGCATCGGCGAATGGATCATGAATCGCGCCAAGATCCCGGTGACGGAATACGAGCAGCTCGCCAAACAGTTCAACCCGGTGAAATTCGACCCCGATGCATGGGCGCAGATGGCCCAGGATGCCGGCATGAAGTACCTCGTGATCACCAGCAAGCACCATGACGGCTTTGCCATGTATCACTCCACGGTGAGCAAGTACAACGTGTTTGATGCTACCCCGTTCCACCGCGACGTGATCAAGGAGCTTTCGGCCGCCTGCGCCCGTCACGGCATCCGTTTCGGAGTCTACTACTCGCAGGCACAGGATTGGCACGAGCCCAACGGCGCCGGCAACACCTGGGACTTCGGCCCCGACGAGAAGAAAGACTACGACCAGTACCTTCGCAGCAAGTCCGAGCCGCAGGTTCGGGAATTACTGACGCAGTACGGGCCGATCTGCCTGATCTGGTTCGACACTCCACGGATGATGAGCGGGGAACAATCCGGGCGGGCCCAACGGTTTGTAGACATTGCCCGCGAACTGCAGCCAAACACCCTGCTCGACGGACGCCTCGGCATCAAGGGCGATTATCGTTCCATGGGCGACAACGCCATCCCCAACACCGTGGTAAACGAGGACTGGGAAGTGCCCGCGACCCTGAATCACACCTGGGGCTTCAAGAAGGACGACACCGACTGGAAGACTCCCGAAGATCTTACCTTCAAGCTCGTGGACATCGTGAGCAAGGGCGGGAACTACCTGCTCAATGTCGGCCCAACGTCGGAAGGCATCATCCCGCAGGCCAGCCAGGACAATCTGCGCGCCGTGGGCCGTTGGCTCAAGGTGAATGGAGAAGCTGTTTACGGCGCCGGTCCGACTCCTTTCGGCGAGGAACTCGGCGCAGTCGACAACAGCACGCATGATAAGAAGGGCAACCCCGGTTTTAAGATCGCCAAGGATTGGCGGTGCACCACCAAGCCAGGCAAACTATACATCCACCTGTTCACATGGCCAGGAGCCTCGTTTGAGCTGGCGAAGGTCAAGGGGAAAGTCACGAAGGCGTACTTCCTGGCCGACGCCCATCACTCATCCTTGAAACTCCGCCAGAAGGATGACAAAGTAACGGTGTCGCTCCCCGCGAAAGCTCCCGGCGAGACCGCTTCCGTGATGGTGTTGGAAACGAAGTAATTCGTAGGGTATGCTTTAGCTTGCCCAGCCAATGAAGCGAATCGCGATGATAGTGTTGGAAACGAGGTGATTTGTAAGGGCGTGCTTTAGCTTGCTCAGCCAACGAGTGGTTCGGCAAGCTAAAGCATACCCCACGGAGTTACTGGTGATCCTTAGAACGGTCGGCGTTCCCTTCCTTGTGCATGGAATAGCGGTCCAAAGCGTGCAACAGCGCCTGGCCGGACTCGGGGGCTGGCATGTCGCTCTCGATGACTTCTTTGTTGGTCATCCTACGCCCATAGAGTACCTGGTTCTCATCCAGATCGTTGCGAACGGTCCCGCCGTTTATCGAGACGCCCGCGAAGAGGCCCTTGGCCCGCGACCAGGCAAGAATCTCGGCGGACATGCTGACGTCTGTATTGGCATTCGCCGTGCGACCAACGGGGCCTGCTGCCACCGACGCATCCGCACCCAGGGTGAATTTATCGTTGAGCAACTTGTCCATACCGCGCTGGTTCATGACCAGCATCACCAGATCGGTGGACGACCCCCCAATCTGAAATCCGAAGCTGCCACCCTCCATACGAACTGCCGCGGGTGGACCCCAGCCCCGGCCGCCATGGTTACGGCAGGTGACGAACCCGCGTCCATATTCCCCGCCGACGACGAATGCCGCCTTCTTCAATCCGGGGACAATCATGATGCATTGCGCCTTCTCCAGCAGGTCTTGCGGAATTCCTTTGTCCGGCGTGGCCATGATCTCCGAGAATACACTTGCGGCCTCGCTCAGGTTGTTCTGTGCCGTGTCTGCAAGAATTGCCGTCGACGACAGGATAAGTGATGCTGCCAGTGATGCAGTTATTGTTAAACCCTTCATTTGATTGACCTCTCGTAGATTATTGAGCACTCGGAGGGCCATCTTCCGTAACACGGGCATTCTTGCCTGTGTTGGTTTGGCTGTCCGGGACCCACACAGGCAAGAATGCCCGTGTTACTTGCGCCCTAACAGGTGTAATCGCACACTGAAGGCCCGGACTTGTCCTCGTCCGTACGTCAGGAACTGCGGCGTGCCCAATACATTATTGACAACGTTGGGATTGCCGTTATTGGTGAGGTTGTTGTAGCCAAAACGCCAGGCCCACAGATAATGCAACGCGCGGAATTGACGCTCCAGATGCAGATTGATATTGAAGTAATCCGGGTAGCGCCTGGACTCCGGAGGCCCGACGATCAGCCCCTCCTCATCCACGACTCCAAACGGAAAGCCGGTGCGGTACTCCACCAGGTAGGCGGCCGTCGTATTACGAGTCACGAATTGGAGAAACTCCGGCAACACGCGATTCGGGAGCGGCGCCCAACCCCACATGTGGAAGCGGTTGGGCGTGTCCCAAGGGGAGGGGCCAGGGCCCTGCGGCCCGAAGATCGGATTCTCCAGGCTGTATTCCACCGCGGCGTTCGAACGCGAACTCGACCTGGTGTACCCGGCGAACCATTCGAATTTTCCCGCGAAGGTATGGCGCAGCGACACATCCACCGCGTCGTACCGTTCGCGGCGCGTGTTCGCGAGTTGAAAGTTAACGGCGCTGCTGAACATGGACGCGCTCGAAAGCTGCGGCGGAGGCAGGAAGGTGAATCCACGGTTGCCGGCCCGCCGCGTGTATCCGGACTTGAGATAAAAGGCGTGGGGGAGTTTGCGCTCTACCGAGAAACTGGCGGTCTGATAATATGGGGCCCTCAGAGACCGATCGCTGGCCAGAAACGAGGTGACCACAGGACCCTCCGTGAGACCCCCTGGCAGGTAAAAAGTCGACAGGCTGATCTGATCTTGTTGACGGCTGACGATGCCCAGGCTAATCGAGTCATAGTACACGCCCCATCCGGCGGAAATCTTGGTGTCGTGTGATTTTCCAGGAGACCAGGCAACGCCGAATCGGGGCGCTACTTCCAGGGCGCGGACCACTTCATTCCACTCGGCCCGAAGGCCGGCTTCCACCACCACGCCATCCCGGGGCGTCCAGGCGTCCTGAAAATACTCCGCTCCCTCGAAGTTTTTGCGCGCCACGAAGGGACTGCCGGCGAAGGTGACGTATCGGGCCACGGACCCGTCGCTGCGCAGAACTTCGTAATCGTGGCGGATCGTCTCCTGATGGAAAGCCTCGCGCTCAAAGTCGATTCCAAATTTCAACTGGTGGGTGCCCGCCAGGTGCCGCGTGGGGAGGAACAGGTTGGCGACCCATTGTTGGCGGTAAAAATGGCGGTCCTGGTTGGCAAAATAGTTGCCGAGATCGCCGAACGGGGTAATTTCAAAGAGTTGGTTGCCTTGCGGAATGTTGCGCAGGGCGCCGCGCGAATCGGCGAACCCCATGTCCAGAAGCGAGCCGCCGGACAGGTAGAGTTGATCGCGGACCGTGCTCATGTAGAGCCACTGGCGGTTGGAAGTGGTGGTCTCGACAGGGTTCAGAAAGCTCAGGCCGTAGTGCGTATTGTTGGACAAATTGAACAGGAAACTGCCGGTCAGGATATTGGTGGGAGTCAGGTTCACCTGAAAGCGGCTCAGGTCGCTGAGGGTCAGTCCCTTGGTGTGATTCTGCCCACGCGGAAGGCCGTTGACGATGTCGTTGCTGTAGAAGCCATCCAGGCCGTTGTGAAACCAGGCGCGGCCCTTGGCCAGCGGCCCGGAGAATTCCACGCGAGGCGTCCATTTATTGAAGTGCCAACCGCCCTCGGTGGAGAGGCTGGGGATAAAGTTCGTCCCGCCGAATCGCAAACGGTCGTCGCCCATCTTGGTTTCGAGGTCGAGCACGCCGGCGGAGCCCCGCCCGCTTTCCGCGGAGATGCGGCTGGTCTCGACGTCCATGGACTGGATCGTCTCGATATTGACGCGCGTCTCCAACCGTCCCGTGACGGGGTCCGAGATATTGAAACCGTTAAGCTTGTAGTTGGTCTGGTTGGTGTCGCCGCCATTGAAGTGCGCGCGACCGGCGGTGTCCTGCACGACGCCGTCAATCAACGGCAGGGCTTGGCGGTAGTCCTGCGGGGCGGGATACGGGACAGCCTGGATTTCCGTGTTGTCGAGTTCCTTGTGGTCGGCCGGCTGCTTCGGATCAATAGCGGGCGGGGAGTAGGTGACATCGATCTTGTCCGAGAATTCCTGCAGGTGGTTCAGCGTGATGGTCAGTTCCACGGGGCCGGGGGCGAACGATTGCGATCGGCCCTGGTACAGGTAGAAACCCAACCGCTCGGCACGAATGGAGTATTCACCGGCAGCCGGCAGGTTCAGCTTGAAATTCCCCGCGACATCGGACGACGCCACGGCGGCGGGTCCGGCCTCCAGCGGACGAAGTTCCACGCGTGTGCCGACGATCCCGGCGCCGGTATCGTCTACGATCCGTCCGGTGACGGCAACCTGGGCCGCTAGAGGTGCGCAAACAAGGACCAATCCGAGCAATGCCGGCCGATTGTGAGAGCCGAGAAGCATGATTTCAAGCGCGCGGCGTTTACCCGCGTAATGCCAGCATAGCGCTCGGCAGCGGTGAGTGCAGCATTTTTGGGTCCAGATTCATCAATAACGTTACGGGCGTTTGAACGCATTGGTGAAGCCCTCAACCTGCCACCGCTTCGGACGTGCGGGTCTCCCCTAACCGTTGGCGCGAAAATGGCACGAGACCTTAGCGGTGATCCGCACAACCAGCCGTCGCCTGAGGTCACGCCGTGCAGCGGCCGCAATCCCCCAGGCGTCCCGGCCGTAAGGCGATCCAATTGGGCCCGAACCCTTTCCATTCAGAGCTGTGTCGCGCCACCCATCGGAATAGGCGACCGCTCCTTCGATTTCGGTTTGAGATTCGCGCTCTTGAGCTTACGCTTGCTTGAATTGAAGCAAATGGAGGTTCTAAATGAGAGGGTTGTCTGGCGTGTTGCTGTTGATGTCTTGCTGCGCTTCCCATGCGCTGGGGCAGGAAGCACACAGCCCCACTTATCCGGGGATCGAATACTTTACCGGCTATTCAGCCATTGAAACCAACGACCACATCTTTCAGTTTCGCGATATCGGCCCCGTCGGCCAACTGGATTTTGACGAGAAAGGCAGCGGATTTGAGGCTGCGGTGATCCGCAATCTGAGCCGGTATCTCGGCATCATGGGTGACTTCTCCGCACATCTCAGCCTGAACCGGTTCTCCGTCCCGCTCACAACACCCTGTTCCCAGGCGCTTTGTTCCAGCACCCAGGAAGGAACAATCAATCCGCGGCTGTTCTACTTCCTCGCCGGACCAGAGATCAAGTGGCGCAACCGGACCCGCATCACACCAACCGCCCATGCGCTCTTCGGTATTGCCCACTCCACCGCTACTTTCAGCACAGCCGGATCGGTTCTCAATTTGTCCCGGACTGACGCGGAAACCGGATTTGCGCTGGCCCTTGGTGCAGGATTTGACCTCCGCATCAGCCGGCGGGTCAGTTTACGGGAACTTCTGACTCACAGCCAGGCCTTCGTGGGGTCGAACGCTTTGCCCAGCCAGAGGGTGAACTCTATCGGTTGGTCCGCCGGTGTGCTTTTTCATTGAAGAGAGCGCGCGCGTTTTTGGGGTCGGGGACCGGGGAAAGTAGAGCTCCCTTTCGCTCGCGCTTTGGTAAGAATCGCTAGCGGAGCAAGCTAACCTCCCCGGTCGCTGCTTTTAGAACGTGAACTTCACCTGGGTCTGGATTACGCGGCCGGAGACGGCCGAGCCTTGGAACGAGCCGTAGGCGCTGGTCGGGGGACCAACGGTGGATTGGATCTGCCCGAAATTACCCGCGGGGAGGTTGTTGGAGGGCAGGTCGAAGTTCGCGTGGTTCAATAAGTTGAAGAAGTAGGCGCCAGCCACAAGATGGTACTTCTCGGCAATCGTGAACGTCTTGTTGATGTTCAGGTCGGTGTCGAAGTATCCGGGGCCGCGGAAGGAGTTGCGCGGGATGTTGCCCCAGTCGTGCTGCGCGGCGCTGGAAGCGAACTGCGACTTCGAATAACACGAGACGTTGGGTGTGGTGCAACTGGGATAGCCGGAGCCGCCCAGATAGTCGGCGAGTACGATCGCGCTGGCGATGCCGCTGGCCCCGCTGATCTGGGAGCTGCGGACGGTGCTGTCGGTGATGCTGAAGGGATATCCCGAGTGGAACAGCACAGTGCCGGCGGCGGTCCAACCGCCCAGTACGTGGTTCAGAATGGGGCTGTGGAAGCGGTTCGGAACCGTGTAGATATAATTCGCACTGAGGGTGTGGCGCACGTCGTAATCGGCGTTGCTGTAATTGAGCGAGCTCAGGCTGAGCGGATTGATCTGATAGCGGATGCTCGGCGCCGTGAGGAGGTTGAACGGCTCGATGCAGGCGTTCGAGCAGGTATCGAGCGCATGCCCCAGCGTGTAATTGAACTGTCCGGAGAACTGTGAGTTCATACGCCACCGGAAAGACGCCACCATGCCGTCGTAGTTCGAGTAACTCTGATTGTTCAGTTCGCGGATCTCCCCAAAGCGAGGATCGGGGACGGCGGTTGGCAGGCCCTGGAAACCATTCCTGGCGTAAGCGTTGCCGAAGAGCGTCGAGTTGAACTCATCATAGCCATGGTTGCCCACATAGTTCAGGGACAGCAGGTACTTGTTGCCGAGGGAGCGCTGTACCTCCAGGTTCCATTCGTAGAACTTGGGGTCGTACAGCTTATTGGGGATGGTGTTGAAAGCCGGCGTGGTGAAACCGGGGACGGTGGACTGTAATTGCGCCAGAGTCGCGCCGTTCGCGAAACCCGCCTGGAAGGCGGCAGCCGAGTTCTGCACCTTGGCGAAGGCGCTGTTGGGGTTGGGGTTGTTGAGCGCTACCAGTCCGGAAGTGGTCGAGAACGTAGCTACCGCCGGGCTGTTTGTGATCAGACGGTCGGCCAACACCGCCTGGTAGAGGTCGGTGAAGAAGCCGGCGCCGCCCCGGATGACCGTCGAGCTGTTGAGAGTGTAAGCAAAACCGATCCGCGGTTCGGGCACGATGGGCTCCAGCCTGGGGAAGGCACTCTGGAGACCGGTATGGATTACCGTATTGTAGGGCGTGGTTGCGGAGTGACTGATTTGGCCGAAGGTCGAGAGCATCTCATTGAAGCAGTTTCCGCCGCACTGGATGTTGCTGTTCCGATCGAAGCGCAGTGTCAGGGTCAGGGTGAGGTTCGGACGGACCTTCCAGTCATCCTGTGCATAGAAGCCGAGACTATAGAGGGTCAGGGGCACGGCACCGATGTTGGCGAATGCCTGACTATAGGTGGAAGCGCCCGCATCCAGGGAGCCATTCACGAAATCGGTCATCGAGTTGAAAGTCAGCAGCCCGCTGGTGTTGGCGCCGTAGGCATAGGTGCTGATGAAGTTCCGGCGGACGTTGACACCAGCCTTGAATACGTGGCTGCCGTGAGTGACGGAGAAGTCATCGATCAACTGGTGCTGCCGGACCTTACGGCCCGCCGGATATCGTTGATCCTCGCCGCCGAGTGATGTGGCGGTCGCGTTATTCGAGTTGTACAGGCCGTCGAGGAACGCCCAGGTAGTGGGGAACGTGCTCAGAGCGGCGGCGATGTTGGGAGGTCCGAAGAGCGCGGAGTAGTACGACGCCGAGAGGTTCAACTGGTTGACCATGGTTGGGCCAATCACGCGGGTGTAGCCGAACTGCCCGCCATACTGCGGCTGTACACTGTTGGCGTTGAATGCCGGGTTGATGGGATCGGTCCCGGTGGCCTGAATTCCGCGGTCCATGTTGTAGCGGACGTAGAGGCGGTCCTTGTCGGTAGGATTGTAATCGACCTTCGACGCCAGCAGCCACTCGGTGTTGAGGTTGTTGACGGTGCTGCGAAAGGTGGAGGCGCACGGTTGTGTGATGCCAAAGCCGCCCCCGGTGAAATCGCCACAGCCCAGCGCTGGATCGAGCGCGGCGGTAACCGGGGTCGCGCGGGGGGATCCGGAGGAATTCGCGTACAGATTGAAGGCTGTCGTATAGAGCGGCACGGCGGCCGGATTGACCGACTTCAGGTTGTTCAACACATAGTTGCCAAAAGCCGGCGTCGGAATGAAGATCGGTCCGCCGCTCGGCAGCACATACCTTAGTCCCTCGTTGTCGAAGAAGAAGAACAGCTTGTTCTTGATAATGCGGCCGCCCAGCGAATCCTCCCATTCATTGGAGACCGAGAAGGGACGCGGCGTGGCCGTCGCGTTGTTAAAGAAGTCGTTGGCGTTCATGACGCGGCCGTTGTAAAACCAACCCGCGTTTCCGTGAAAGGAGTTAGTTCCCGACTTGGTGACATAGTTCACCTGGGCGCCCGCCTGGCGGCCATACTGGCCCGAGTAGCCATTCATCACCACCGCGGCTTCTGAGATCTCATTGGCGCCCAGGGTCAGATTACTGGCTCCTGAGTTATTGAGGTTCAGGTAGGGGTCCATGTTATCCGCCCCATTGATGGTGTATAGGTTCGAGACTCCCGGCAGACCGAACACGGTGAAGTTGCCGTACCCGCCGCCGGTGCTGACGCTGACTCCGGGTGCGGTAAACGCGTAGGACGTCATGTCGTTGCCGGGGGCTGGGAGATTGGCGAGCTGTCGGGCGTCGAAGGTTGTGGCCAGGTTGGCGTTGTCTGTCTGCGCAAGAGTGGCGGCCTCCGACACCTCCACCGTGGTGCTGGCGCTGGAGAGGGTTAACTGGGCATCCACGGAAATCGCCTGTCCCACCTGGACTTGAGCGACCTTCTGAGCCGTAGCGAATCCGCTGGCTTTTACCTCTACCTGGTATTGTCCCGGCGCGAGGAATGCAAAGTGATACTGCCCTTGCGTGTTGGTTTTGGTTGTTTGGGTTGCGTCCGTGCCTTTATTGATTAAGTTCACAGTGGCGTTCGGAATCGCCGCGGCGCTGGGGTCGGTGACAGTTCCCGAGATATCTCCGGTCGTCAGCGACTGCGCGAAGAGTGCCGGCGCGAGTAGCGCGAGACACGTAAAAGAGCAAAGTAGCCCCGTCCTTTTTAACCTGTCGATCATTTTGACAAACCTCCTCCGGCCTTGAAGCCGGCCGACCTTGACTGAAAGCATGACGTGCTTTTCTCCGGGAGGATAGCAAGCCGGTCGCCGGTCGGCGAGTACTGTGTGGGTGAGATAACTTAGGTTAGGAATCACACTCAGATGAGTGAAGGTTAAGAGCGGCGAGGGGCGAAACTAGTGTGAATGGGGGTGAATTTGGTTGAAAGCGGTGCAGGTAAAGACAGGTTAATGGACTTGGGTCAAAAATGGTGTGGGAGTTGGGAGGTTTGACTACTGATTCAGGAAGTTAACGGCTGTCAAGGGGGGTGCGAGGGGCGGCGAGCGTTGCGACTTTACGGTAAAACGCGGGCCGGTCTTCACGGATCTGTCAAAGTTGCTTGCCCGGCAAGCAAGAAAAAGGGGAGCCCGAAGGCTCCCCCCTCTACTGCAGACTGTTTCCGGTAGATGTTAGAAGGTGAACTTGGCCGCGACCGTGATGCCGCGCGGATTGCTGGAGAACGCCTCCTGCGGTGTATGGAACACCGACGTCGACGGAATGGTGAAGTTGTGAACCGCCGTGCTGGTGAATCCGATGGGGGCCACATCGCTGATGTTGCCGCCCACATACTGGGGATGGTTCAACAAGTTGAAGAAGCGCCCCGAGAACTGGAGTCTGTACTTCGATTCTGGACCGACGGTGATCGCTTTGGCGAAGGTAGCATCGAAGTCGTTCGTTGGGTTCAGACGCGCGGTGTTACGGCCCGCGGTGGACAAAGTACCCTTGGGAGCCGTCACGTATTCGGCAGCCGGGTTGTTGATCAGGAAAGCGACGGTATCGCCGGCGCTATTCTTGAGCGGCGTGGTGCCGGAACCGATATTCGGATTGCCGCCGGCGTTGAGGTAGGCGCGGTCGCCACCGGAATCGCCGTTGAGGTTGGAATCGAGGCCGCTCTGCACGGTGAACCAGTTGCCGGTCTGGTAGGTGTAAATCGGAGCGACTTCCCAATTCCCAGCCAGGTTCTTGAGCGCCCAGTTATGGGACGTCTTATACCAAGGGGCATCGTACAGAACCTGGTAGGTAAAGCGATGGCGGTGATCCAGAGCGGAACTGGAGCGGTCCGCGCTCAGATCGCGAATATTCTGGGGGCGGCGCGGCGTGGTGTAGGTGCTGAAGACTTCCGCGGTGGAATCGTCGATGCCATGGCTAAAGGTGTAGGCGGCGGAGAACTGGAGCCCATTAGAGAAGCGCCTCGTGAACTGGTTGGCCCAACCGTGATAGGTGGAGTTGCCCCAGGGCTGATAGGAGGTGATGATACCGTTGAATCCGGCTGCCGCGTAGGCCGGGTCCAGATAACCGCCGGCGTTGTAGGCCGCGGTGAGCTTGGCCAGCGACGTGGTCATGGCATTCAACGCTGCCTGGCTGGGGGCGGCGGTGAAGAACGGCAGAGCGTTCGAAGCATTCACAACCGGCACGCGATTCAACTGCGCCTGTACCGGCAGGTGAATGCCGCGAGTACCCAGGTAGCGGGATTCAAGGGTGTAGTTCTCATGAAACACGTGCTGGATGCCGATGTTCCATTGGAGAGATTGGGGGCGCACCTGGTTGGGAACGTACCCGCCCGTGCCGGAGCGGGCCTGTGCCTGAGTCAAGGCAGCCGCCGAGGCGTTCGGCGCGATGCCGCCGCTCTTTAGGAAGCCTCCCTGATCGAGCCCCGTCAAGTCCACTGTGGTGGTTGCCTGCGGGGGCAAGGTGAGCAAACCGAAGTTGTCCACCAGTACGTCGAAGCTGCGTCCAAAACCGGCGCGAATCGAGGTCTTGCCGCTGGTCCCCGGCGAGTAGGCCAAGCCGATGCGCGGCATAAAGTCCTTGGTGCCGGCGGTTGGTTCCTGGAACACGATCAGCCCCGGAACGTTGGAAATCGCATTGCGGGTCTGAAGCCTCTCGCTGTATGGTACGGTCTCGTATTCGTAGCGCAGGCCGATGCTGACCGTCAGGTGCGGCGTCGCCTTCCAGTTATCGTTCACGTAGAAACCGGTGAACACGCGGTCGCCGTAATACTCGGAGGCGCCCAGCGAACGCTGCGCGATGTAGTCCGGGTTATAGTCGAACAGATAGTCCGAGAGGTAGCTCCATTCGTAATCGCCGCGCCCGCGCTGCGTGAAGGACTGCGGAGAGATCTGCTTCCATCCGTCAAAACCGAACTTCAAGCTGTGCTTGCCCTTGGTCCAGCTCAGGTTCTCGGTCAACTGGTATTGGTTCTGGACGCCGGCTTGCGGCGCATTGCCGTCGGGGCCGAGTTGGGCATTCAGTTCGAAGATGTTGACATTGGGGAACTGATCGAGACCCGGCCACTTGAAGTCGCCGGCCGAATAGGTGTTGTAGTAGCGGTTGTAGCCCAGGCGGAATTCGTTGATCACTGAGGGCGTGAACGTGTGAAACTCGCTGATGGCGACCAGGTAGTTATTCGTCGGTACGGTCTCGTAGAAAACCGGCAGGCTGGCGGCGGTGTCGATAAAGCCGCTGCGGTTCAAAATGAAGCGTCCGCGCAGGCTGTCCGTGTTGGAGATATTGTAGTCGACCGATGCCACGCCCTTTTCGTTGTTGGAGAAAGCCGGGGAAGTGATGCCGAGCAGGCCGATTTCCACCGGCTTGGCGGTGGCGGCAACCTGCTCACCCAGACTCTCGTTGCCCGGTCCGACCAGGGGATAGCCGCCGACGCTGGCCGCGGAAACGGCCGTGTTGGCGGTACCCAGATACTGCTTCAACTGGCTAAGACTGGTCTGGTTGAAGCCAGGGAGGGAAGAAAAGGAAGAAATGGTGTTCCAACCCGCCGCGGTGGGCGCGTAGAGTTGACCGGCGGAAGAGCTGTTGCCTACCGGCTCGTACTCGTAGAGACCGTAGAAGAACAGCTTGTTTTTCTTGATAGGGCCGCCAAACGAGCCGCCAAAGCGGTTGTCGTCGTACCGCGGATGCAGGGGACTGCCGTTGACGACATTAATATTATCAGCGGCATTGAGGTTGCGGTTCTGCAGGTACTCATACGCCGTGCCGTGGAACGCATTGCCGCCGCTTTTGACCACCGAGTTGAACTGGCCGCCTGAGGAGTGGCCAAACTCGGGGGAGATCTGATTCTGCTGCACCGTAAATTCCGCCACCGCATCGTTGGGGAGACTCACCAACGGGCCGGTGACGCTGCCGCTGTTATTGTCAATGCCTTCGATGGTGAAATTGTTGTTGCGCGGCCGCTGCCCGCCAACCGACGGACCAGAGCCCAGGCCGATTGCGCCGCTGGTGCCGACGCCGGCGTTCAGCAGCGCCAGGTTGAGCACGCCGCTCCCACCCGATGCGGTGGGCAATTCCGACATCGCGGTCTCTTGAAAGGAAGACTGAACCGACGCCGTAGTCGTGTCGATCGAGGCCGCCGCGGCTGAAACCTCAACCGTTTCGACGTTGGTGCTCACATCAAGTTTTACATTGTTAGTAGCGGTTGCGTTCAACGTCACAGCCAAGCCTTTGATCTGCGCTTTCGCAAAACCCGTCATCGTCACGGTAATCGTGTACGTTCCCGGCAGCAGGTTGGCGATGTGATACTCGCCCGCGACTGTGGACTTCGTGGTGGTTTCGACGCCGGTGGCATCGTTTTTGGCGACGATGGTCGCGTTCGGAATCATCGCGCCGCTGGCATCATAAATCGTGCCCACAATGTCACCGCTGGTGGACTGGGCGAAACTGGCGAGGCACGCCGTGAGGATGATCAGGATAAGCGCAAGAAGTCGCATGTCTTTCGATTTCATTTCGTTAAATTCCTCCAATGTTGCCGTTAACCTTCCGATTTTAGTCTTGACCCCGGGGACTACGCGAACGACTCCGCAACCGCCTCAAGCGGTGTAGCCCTCGCCCCTGGACGCAGATAACCAAACCGTGAAACCTGTAATAGCAAGTCGGTAACCATTTCGATAATAGGGGTAATTTCGCTTATTTACCAGTATTTCCCACACTTCACCTCTCGACCCGCTCGGTTGAGAATCCCGCGGCCGGTGCGCCCGCGGGGGCGTCCGGGGGGTATATTGGGCTTGCAAGCTATTATAAATAAATGATTTACATGACTATTAGAATCCGTAACGGGAACCTACGGATTCGAGGAGGATTTTGACCCGAGAAGCGAGGTTAAGCTCACCCGAGGGTGCCGGAGGGCAGCCAAAGGGGGAATTCACGCATTCGAGAAGGGGGGAATTCCCCATCCCCTGTTCCCCTGTTCTCCTGCAAGGCTGGGGAAATAAGACGACGGCACTTAACGTCAGCGATCGAGATACGGCAAACACCGCCAGGGAACAACTGGTTCCTGGCGGGTCTGGCGTCGAAGCGTCTCCTGCTGCCTGTAGCACGGGCATCCTTGCCTGTGTTCGCTCTCTTAGTTGCGTTCCAAATGCTCAAAAACCAACACAGGCAGGAATGCCCGTGTTAAGGCAGGGGACTCGGGGGAATCCCCACACCACCGTCTTCCAGGGCAGCACCGATCCGCAAAACGAGCGCCTCTTCGAAAGGAGGCCCGACAATCTGCAGACCGATCGGAAGGCCGGACGCACTCAGCCCGCACGGGATCGACAGCGCCGGATACCCCAAGGCATTGATCCCTCGGACCAGCCGTGTCGCAGCCAGGCGCACATCTTCCTCGCACCCGCCCAGCCACACGGTCTTGGCCCCGATCTCAGGAGCGGTAGCTGGCGTGGCAGGCAAGAACAGACAATCCACCTCCGGCCAGAGCTTCGCGAACTCGCGCCGCAATCTGCCCCGCAGCCGCTGTGCATTCACGTAGTCCGTAGCGGGTAGCAACCGGCCCTGGTCGAGCAGTGCCCGAACATCCGGGCCGAAGCTTTGCCGCTGATCGAGGAAAGGCTCCGCCATCGCGGACGCCTCGGCGAGCAAGATCACTCGCGCCACCGCGTTCAATGCGGCAATGTCGGGCACCCGCACGGACTTGACCACCGCACGGAGCGATGCGGCCCTCGCCACCACTCCCCGCACAGAAGACTCCACATCCTCATCCAGCCGCTCAAAATAGAAGTTCTCGGGAAGACCAATCCGCACTCCTCGAATGGAGCAACCCTCGTCCGGGACGTAGTCGACGACAGGCCGCCGTGAGGAAGTCTCGTCGCGCCGGTCGTGCCCGGCAATGGCGTTCAGCACCATCGCAGCGTCGCGGACCGAGCGGGTCAGTGGCCCCACATGGTCCAGGCTGTAGCCCAGCGGCAGGACCCCGTACCGGCTTACCCGGCCATAGGTAGGCTTCAAGCCGACGGTTCCGCAGAACGCGGCGGGTATCCGGATGGAGCCCCCGGTGTCGCTGCCCATGGCGGCGAACACCAGGCCGGCAGCCACAGCCGCGCCGGACCC
>PMTT01000693.1:17589-28918 GCA_003167275.1 Bryobacterales bacterium
TGCCGTGCCTGCCGCATGGCATGCTCCGCAGTGACTGTGATGAACGCGTTAAGTGTGGGGTTAGATCGCTCGATCCCGGCAACGGCAGCGCTGGTCAACTCCACCGAGGAGAACCGGCGCGAGCGCAACGCTTCGGAAGCTTCACGGATGGTCATTCCGCCTCCTCATCGCAGCTTCCGGTTGCCGGTTCCAGATCCGCGGGCAAGTCGCTCACTAGCGGATGGAAAGCTTCCTCCAGGGCATAGAGCGGGCCCACAATCCGATCCAACTCTTCGCCAGGGACCTCCAGGCCGCTGGCTTTTGCAATGGCTTTCCAGTCTTTCACGATTCCTCTTTAAAGCAAGTGACAGGCCAGGAGACCTGTCCCACAGTCTACGATAACGGATCGCGCCTGTCCTGGCGCGCGGTCCAGTGAGCCCCCGCGAGCACGACCATCGCGGACACGAAGCTCCACAGCAGGATGGTCACCGAGATTTGGAAGGGTTCGTATTCGTGCTTCAGTTTCGCGGTCAAGTAGGGAGAAATCAGGAGATTGACGTACTTCAGGGATTCGAGCACCAGGCCGACCGTGATGGCCACCGGCGCGACGCGACGCGGTTCAACCGGCCGATTCGGCAAAAGCCAGTACACCAGGAACAGCGCCAGCATGGAGATCGGCAATGCAGCCAACTTAAAGACAAGCTGGCTCATCCACCCGGCCAGCATCGTGTGGGATCGGGCAACACCCGAGACCCACGCGCTATTCTTAGCCGTCAGCATCAGCGAGAGCAGGGCCAGCCCCCCGCAGGCAAAGATGAGCCCCAGGCTGACCAACTGATTCTTGAGGTAAGTGCGGTTTTTGGTCACGCCCCATGCGCGATTGAGCGCCACCTCCAGCGGCTCAAAGATCCCGTTGGCGGTGAACAGGAGCAGAAACATCGAAGCGATGTGGAGTTGCGGAACCATCCACGGCTGGAGGTTTCGGACCAGGAAGCCGCCCGGCTCTCCGGCGTAGAAGTCGCGCAGACCCAGGTAGATGGCCTGTATGGCGGCGGGCGAGTGGAGGACGTCGCGGCAAAACGAAAGCATCACCATCAGGAACGGATAGAAGGCCAGGAGAACGCTGGCGGAGACGGCCAGGGCGTACACATGGGCCTCGGTTTCCATGAGGTAGTGAGCCGTGGGACCGCAGCGCGCCCACCACGGTCGAACTCGCGACAAAGGGAAGTTAATCGGGATCAACCTATAGGTTAGCGTGCAAGGGCCACAGTGGGGCAACCATTCCATTCCTGGCTGCAGCCTGCTTTCATTCCGGCCCTCGGGCTACGAACTGCCGATCAACACACCCGTCAGAAATACCAGCACGCCGCCCAAACCGACCTGCAGAGCAGCCGACAGGGGCGGCGTATCCATGTAACGATGCCGGATCCACGAGATCACGCCCAATTCGACTAAGACCACTACGATCGCCGCCACCATCGCCGCGCGGAAATCTTTAATGAGGAAGGGCAGCGTATGGCCGATGCCGCCCAGCGACGTCATCGCTCCGCAGATGAGGCCGCGGAACCAGGGATGTCCCCGGCCCGTCAGGCTGCCATCGTCGGACAACGCCTCGGCGAAGCCCATGCTGATCCCCGCGCCGAGCGAAGCGGCCAGCCCGACCAGGAAGGCGTCCCAACTCTTATGCGTCGCTAACGCCGCCGCAAAGACCGGCGCCAGCGTGGAGACCGAGCCATCCATCAGACCGGCCAGGCCGGGCTGCACGATTTGCAGCACGAACAAGCGACGGCGGGCTTCGTCTTCCTCGCGCTTCACATCGGGTTGGAGCTTGTCCGCGGTCAACTTTTCGGCCCGGTCCTCGTGCGACCGCTCCTCTTGGGCCAGGTCGTCGAGCAGTTGCCGCACGCCGGCATCTTGCGTCCGCGCCGCGGCTTTCTCGTAGAACTGGCGGCTCTCCACTTCCATGGTGCTGGCCTGTTTGCGCACCACATCCAGGCCTAGCGGGCGGACTAGCCAGGTGGGCTTGCGCTGGACGAAGCCCTTCACGTCATGGCGGCGGATCAACGGTATGTGTTCGCCAAACCGCTGCCGGTACAGCTCGATGAGCCTGCGCCGGTGCCCGGATTCCTCGTCCCGCATGCCGTCGAAAACCGCCGCCGACGCGGCGAAGTTGTCGCGCAGGCCCTCCGCAAAATCGGCATAGACCCTTTCGTCCTCTTCCTCTAGCGAAATGGCCAGCGCCAGAATCTCCCGTACCGAAAGACTGTCGAAGTTTCGCATAAACCCTCCACGGTATCGAGTGCCGTGCTCAGTTGCAAATCGCCCGGTGGGGCATGCTTTAGCTTGCCGCCTTATTATGGAAGTCAGGGCAAGCTAAAGCATACCCCACGTCGTGAGGCACCTTGGCGCGCGAACAGCAGGTCCATATCGTCATTCCCACGGGTACGAAAGTCCTCACGAGACCGGGAGGACGCGTGGGCGTCGTCTCCCATGCACCAGAAGGGCCGGACCACACTTACCGCGTCCGATTCCCCGACGCCCCGGAGCAGAGTTTTCGGCGGGCCGAGCTCACGATATTCAAACACGTCCAGGCTGACATACCAGGAGGGCCGGACTCGACGGATCTCTATCGGTTCGTGATCTACCGCGCGGTGGTCGGTTCCACTGCCTATGGGCTGGCGCACGAGGGGTCGGATATGGACCGCCGCGGTTTCTACCTGCCGCCGGCCGATCTCGAATGGTCGCTCGCCGGCGTCCCAGAGCAGTTGGAATCCGACAGTGAAGAGGTGTACTGGGAAATCGAGAAGTTCATTCGGCTGGCCCTCAAGGCGAACCCGAACGTACTGGAATGCCTGTACACACCGCTAGTCGAAACCTGCACTCCATTCGCGCGCCAGGTAATTGACCTGCGGCATATCTTTCTTTCCCGGTACATCCATCGAACTTACAATGCTTATGTGTTGTCGCAATTCAAGAAGCTGGAACAGGATCTGCGCAATCACGGGCAACTCCGCTGGAAGCATGTGATGCATTTGATTCGTCTCCTGCTTTCGGGTGTCGAAGTCCTCAAGCACGGTTTCGTGCCCCTTCGCGTCGACCAGTACCGCGACCGGCTGCTTGCCATTCGCCGCGGCGAAGTGCCCTGGGAACAGGTCGAGCAATGGCGTCTCTCACTGCATAGGGAGCTCGATGCGGCCCTGGAATATACAGCGCTGCCGGAACATCCCGATTACGAGCGGGCAAACGAGTTGCTGATCCGGGCGCGACGCCTGGCGGCCTCGCCGGATTATGCGTAGTGGCCGCGCTGTGCCACTCTATAGATGATGCCGACATCACCCGTGGTTGCCCCAAAGACCGGTGGATCCGTCAAGAAGATCGGTCTTGTTGCGGGGGGACTCGCCTTGACTTTGGTTCTGCTCATGGCGATTGGGTTTGCGGCACGTGAGGTTCAAAAGAAAAAGGAGTCGTCGAACGTCCAACCCGTGGAGGCGACCCAAGTGACCAACCAGCACCGGAACCCGTCGCTTTTGAGTCCCTTCAAGCATTCCTCGATGACCCGGAACCGGTCAATGGGAAACTCGTCCGCATCAAGGTGGTCATTACTAACGTTCGCGACGACGAAATCGATTTTGAAAGATCCGATAACTCTCTCGATATGCGGGTGGTCTGCGAGCCGTCACCCGACGAAAAGGAAAAGTTTCAAGATCTCAAAGACGGGCAATCGCTTGCGATTGTGGGTCGGGTGCCGGCTAAGGGCGCAGTCCAAATCCTTGCGGCATCGCCCACACAATCGGGACTCTACCAACTCACGCTTTCGGAATGCCGGATCCCGTGACTNNGCCACGCCTGCGCGTAACGCCCCGTCCGACAGCAGTTCGCAGACCGATCGTGCGAACGCCTCCCAGCCTCCCTCGATGAACGCATCCTGGCGGTCGCGGAGGCCCAGGCCGGCGCACCCTATGGGGGTCGTCACCACCGCTTTGCCGCAAGCCATCGCCTCCAGCACCTTGATGTTGGTGCCCGCCGAGACCTCCAACGGCACCACCACCACCGCAGCTTTGGCGTACAGCGGCCGCAAATCCTCTACGAAGCCGTGCACCTCGACCCTGCTGTCGAAGGCCGCCGGGGCCCCGGTGCGCTCGGATCGCTTCCAGAACATCTCGTGTTGCGGCCCGGCGACCACGCGCAGACGTACCTCCGGTAGGATGTTCCAGACGCGCGGCATCACCTCCTGCCGCAGCTTCACAAACCCCAGGATGTTGGGCAGGTGCCGGAAGGAGCCCACGTAGAAAATCTCAAGCGTCGCCGGCGGATCCTCCCGCGGCACAAAGCGGCTGATATCCACGCCGTTCGGCACCGTGAACGTCGAACCCGGGCGGCGGTTTCCCTCCCGCGCGGCGGCCTCGCAATCGTCGGTGGAAACGGTCCAGACGCCGTCGTAGGCCCCCAGCCACTGCCCTTCGAACTTGCGCCATCGTTGGTACTCACGCTGTGCAGCGCTGCCTGGGGCATCTCCTTGAGCAAGCTGGCGGTAAAGACTGAAAGTGAGGTCGTGCTCCACCAGGATGGCCGGCACGTCCGGCGCGGCCTGGCGCTTGGCGGCCATGTGAGTGTACTCGATCTGGAGCAGGTCCGGCTTCCACTTTGCGGACAGCTCCCCGATCAGCGCGGTCAGCGAACGGGACTGGTGCTCGCGCACCTGCGCCGGCAGTTCCTCGCTGCCCGAGGCGCGCTCGTCCTTATCCACCACGTAGACTTCGCGAAAAACCTGGTGGAGCTTCTCGTAGTCGGCCACATCCTGCGACTCGCGGACCGCGATCAGGACAAAGTCCACGCGATCGGCTAGCGCGCGGCAGAGATTGTAGATCCGTACCGCGCCACCATGTGAGAGTGGGTAAGGCAAGAAAGGTGAAACGATCAGCACCTTGAGGCGGCCGCCGGAGGGGCTCGGCGCCAACAGCCTCCCCGATTCGAACGCGATCGAGCCGCGCGAAAGGTCCGGCTCCCGAGGTCCCAGGGACCGCAGCGCCGAGTCCGCAAAGAACCGCAGCAGGAAGCCCGTTTCCTGCATCGGGTAGTCCGGCTGTTCCCGGAGCGCCCGCTCCTGCCCCACGCTGTAGGAGCGCCAACCTGCTGCGGCCGCCTTCCAAAACAGGAGCATCCACGCCGTTCCCGCCAGGCCACAGCGCGGAATCCCCAGCGCCAGCAGTTTCCGGCGCTCTACCAGCACGGTTCCCGAGAGCGGCGACACCACTTGGCTGGCCTCGCCGGGTTGCAGAGTGCGGAAGGGCGCGGTCGGGAACAGCATCGGTCTCCAAGCGCGGAAATGAGTCTGCCGTGAGATTGCAAAGGTGCGCAGGTCCTCAACCAGGGGCAGCATGTCATCGATCCGCTCGCGGGACTTTGCGTCTTCCTCCCAGAGAATCCAGCTCGCCTCACTGGAGCGTACGAACGCCTCGAACCTGCGGCTGTCCCAGTGCCTTCCCGCCGGGCTATAGCGCGCCACGGAAATCGTGGGGCATGCTTTAGCTTGCCCACCGCCGGCGGTGGGATCAGTAGGCAGCGCCGTCACCAGCGCCTGGTCCCCATGCAGTCGCTGAAAGATCCGGTAGTATGGAAACCCGCACCACCCGGACACCGTGGAGACCACCCGCAAGGCGATTGTGGATGCCAGCAGGAACAGTCCGGCAACCTCGTCCTTCACGCGCGTGACTGGCCCGGACCGCCAGATATGGTACGAGACCAGCCGCCAATATCCCCGGCCCAGGTCTTGCGCGGTGTGCCACCCGGAGTGGAAGAGATCGCGCAGCCGCCGGCCGCAGTGGCTCAGGATGCCCGCGGGTGTTCCGTCAAAGAAATCGCCGTTTTCGTTGAGCACCAACGCCCGGAACGGAGGGATGAGGAACGGCGCCAGTTTCACAGGCCAGTTTCCATGCCCGCCGGTCCAGGTGGTGACGCCGATCGCCACCCAATGCGGCCAAAGGCGACGTTGGGCCTGAAGCAGGAGAGCCAGGGAACTCCGGTTGACATGCACGCTTTGGCAGAGCGATGCCGTCTCGACCGCCACGGCCTGCGTCGAAAAGAGCCAGATGGGCACTTCTGGCGCGCCCGATCGAAGGTGGAGCACGGCGGTGTGGCAGCTCGCCGGAGTCAGCCCAAAGACGGCGGCGACCTTGCCTTCGCCTTTACCAACCAATCTCAGTAGTGAACGGAGTGGTCCCTTCATGTCCCCCTAAACCCAATGCCCTACATTATCAGGGATTGGGTTGCCGGTAAGTTTGCCGCTGACCATGCTCCGCAGGTTCTATACTGCGGTACATGGCATCACGCAATCAGGTCCCCTCGGGACCGACCCGTCGAGAGTGGCTGGCGGCGGTTCCTCCCGCCTTGGCCGCCGCTCAGACTCGCAACAGTGCAGGGGCTCCCCGTCCCAACATCATTCTGATCATCTCGGACCAGTTTCGAGCGGATTGTCTGGGATCTTTGGGGCTCAACCCCATGAACCTGACGCCGAACCTCGACCGCATGGCCGCAAGGGGAGCGCTGTTCCAATCCGCGTTCTGCAACCAGCCTGTCTGCGCACCGGCAAGGGGCAGCATTTTCACCGGACAATATCCCAGCCGGCACGGCGTCTGGAAGAACGGCATCGGCCTGCCGGAGAACGCCACTACGCTGGCCACCACATTGCGGCAGCAGGGATACTCGGCGAATTACATCGGGAAGTGGCACCTTGCGCCGAACGAAGGGACCACCGGGCGGGGAGCGGTTGATCCGGCGCATCGAGGAGGCTTCAGCGATCTTTGGGAAGCCGCGAACGCGCTGGAATGGACTTCCCATGCCTACGAGGGCGAATTGTACGACAACGACGGCAAGCCGATCCGCTTTTCGGGCCAGTATCGAACCGACTTTATGACCGAGCGTGCGCAGCGTTTCCTGCGCTCGGCGAAATCGCCGTTCCTGCTGACATTGTCCTATCTCGAGGTGCATCACCAGAACGACAGCGACACCTTCGATCCGCCGAAGGAGTTCGCCAAACGCTATCCGAATCCGTTCATCCCCCAGGATCTTCGCCCGCTTCCGGGATCGTGGCCCAGCCAGTTGGCGGACTACTTCGCCTGTGTCGCCAAGATGGATGAGACAGTCGGGACCATCCGGAAAACTCTGGCTGACACGGGGCTGGATCAGAATACCATCCTGGTCTTCGTGAGCGATCACTCGTGCCACTTCAAGACACGCAACAACGAGTACAAACGCAGTCCGCACGAAAGTTCGATTCACATCCCGCTGATCATCGAAGGGCCCGGATTCAATCGGTCGCTGCGGGTGCCGGAGCTGGTCAGCCAGGTGGACCTGGCGCCGACACTGCTGGAGGCGGCGGGCGTAACGGTGCCGGCGTCCATGCAAGGGCACAGCGTCCTGCCCCTTGTGGAGAGGCGCACCGAAGGTTGGCGCAACGAAGTCTATTTCGAGATGTCGGAGTTTGTGACNNCCCGATTGGAAGGCGGTCCCGTCTGCCGCCGAGTACGTGGAGTACATGCTCTACGATCTGGCGGCCGATCCTTACCAGCACGTCAACATGGCTGGACGGGCGGAGTACCGAACCATCGCGGAGGGCCTGCGCCGGCGCCTGCTGGAGCGTATCCGCGAGGCGAGCGGCGATACGCCGTCGATACAGCCGAGCTGGTTCCCGTATTCGTGACGCAAGGTTGGGAGAGCCGGCTGGTCCCGGATTCCCGCAAGCGGTAACGCCGGCTTGGGGTCGGCGAATGGATAGCGGCGCCCGAGCGAAGGAGCACGGCCGGCACGTGCTCGTGAACGGCGCTAGAATTGTGGCCGTGGATAGGATCTTGGCCGCGGTGGCGCTGTTCTGCACCGCTGCGTTCGCCGAGCCCTTGTCTGGGCCACCTGAAAATGACATCGAACACAATGCCCGGCGGCAACAGGAATTCACGAAGTTCAATCCGCGCTTCCCAGAGCTGAAGGCGGAGCGGGTCGCGATCCTGCGGAAGCTGACGGCTGAGGTGGAGCAGCGCGAGGCGGCCCGCCAGAGCACCGCGTGCTCCCACCAGATTCTGTGGGAACTCAAACTGCTCAACGGCATGAGCGCCGATTTCCGGGCAATCGATGCGAGAATCCGCGATCTGCAATCGACCCTGGCCCACCCGGAGCGCGAGGCTTCCGCCCAGGTGCAGAATCCGGAAGACGGAAGTTGGGGCGGTTGCTATGAAGCGTGGCACCTTAAGTTGATGGCGTCGTATGATCATCGCGGCGACCAGGCAGCCCGGCCGTTTCGATTTCTGGATCGCGTCAACTCTCCCGAGAAGCTGACTGCCTATTTCACCTCAATCGAGACATCGGATATTGCTCAGACAGGGGTTGACCATACGTACGATCTGAATGAGTCCCTCTCCGATCTGATGCGGCTGATTCTGCGTGGTCAGCCCAAAGATTATGCGTGGCACCCAGGGCTGAAGGAGGCGATGATGGACCTCCTGATGCACCGTTTCCGCAACCCGGAGACTGGCTGGTGGGGAGAGAAATACGTCCGGGACGGCCGGGTCAAATTCGTCGACGATCTGAGCATGACGTTCCACACGGTCAACTATCTGGACGGCAATGTTCCCGACCTTCCCAAAATCGTCGACACGGCATTGGCGCTGAAGGACACGAACACTCCGGCCGGATGGCTTTGGGACGGCGCCTATTGGAACCACAACAACATGGACGTAGCGGTGCTGTTTCGTTATGGTTGGCCGCAAGCAAGCCCGTCACAGCGGCGGGCGATGAGGGCGGAGCTCGAAAAGATGCTGCGCTGGTGCCTCGCAGAATCGTTGCAGCCGGACGGATCGTTCAAGCCGATTCTTCCCGATGCCTCCCTCGAAGAAGCAAACTACTTCGGCGCGACGTTCCTGGCCCGGATCGGCTATTTCGACCGCGCCCGGAGGTTCTGGACCGATACCGACTTCCCCGAATCGGACGCCATCCGCAAGAGAATTCTCGATCACGTTGCCAAGAACATCCAGACTGGCGGAGCTGGGGGAACCTACTACCGGGGCATTCTCGCAGAGCTGAAATAAGAGTTCCGCACGGAACGCCCCAGAGGCAACTCAACCCACGACCGGGTTCGAAGACACCCATTCTCAGAACAGACAGCAGGGATGCGCGGAGAGGCGCACCCCTGCGTCCGGGGAATCGAGGCAGGCTGTGGGGCGGGCGGCTCGACGAGAGCCCGGCGGCAATTCCCTCCGAAGTTGCCACCTGCGCAATGGTGCTTGGGCGGGGCAAACCGTTTCAACCCGAAATGCGGATGTTTATCGGTCGCCTGCAGTGACCCAATCCTCATTGAAGCGGACGTGCTTGATGGCCTTGCCGCCGGCCGTGAAGTAGCTGTACGTCACGTGGATCCAGCCGTCCTTCGCCTGAATCACCGAAGGATAGTGGTACTCGTTCGTCGAGGGTGTCTCGGGGTTGCCGTCCAGGTGGCGCTTCCATTTCCAGGTGGCGCCTTCATCGTCCGAGATGGCGGCCACCAGCGAGTAGCGCTTCGACTCGAGATCGTTGTAAAGCATGATCCAATGGCCGTTGCGCAGCCGGATCACCTCCAGGCTGGTGCCGGGATTCAGGATGTCGGTGTCCCGCGCCTGGGTCCAGGTGACACCGTCGTCCTTGGAAGAACTGAGCATCGCGCGCTTGGGGGGCGGGCCGTTGTCGCGCAGGTAGGCCAAAAGCGTGCCATCGTTCTTGCGGACCACCGAGGGTTGTACGCCGCCCGCGCCCACGATGGGCTCGCTGCCGGTCCAGGTATACCCTCCATCGTCGCTGATCCCCATGATGCCGAACGAGAAGCCGTCGGAATACATGGGCACCAGGATGCGCCCTGAGGGCAACTGCTGGGGATGGGTCCGCGTGAACCATCCCATGCGGGAGAAGTACTCGTCCTGCGCATGCTCGATCAGCTTCCTGGCGCGTTCGGCAAGCGGCCCCGATCCCTCCGCTTCCTTCCCGGCGAACTCTTTGGTGCGCTCCACGATGTTCTTGGGAATCAGCACGATGTTGTCCTGATATTCCCAACGCGGAGGTCCCGATGGCTGCTGGTAGTCGGTGGAGATCCGGTACTTCATCAGTGCGGTTTCCCATTTGTGGGCGATGATGAGCGGCCATAGGAAGAACAGTCGCTGGCGCGAATCGAGGAACAGGACCGGATTGGTTTCCGGGAAGCCGGGCGTATCGGCCAGGGTAAACGGCTCGGTCCACCGGGCGGTTGAGTGGTTCCACCGCGCGGCTTGGATGAGGACATCGTCGGCCGTGCGTTCGCCCGAGCCGTGGAACCAGCAGACCAGCAGGTCGCCGTTGGGCAACTCCACGATGGACGAGGAGTGATTGTGCCATTTCTCGAGCGGGAAAATCAGCTCGCCACTCGATTGCGGGGCAGCCACGGCGCACGCCAGGCTGAACAGCCAAACCACGAGAGTACGCATCGGAATGAGTATAACGGACGGCATTGTGGTGGTAATAATCCCCCGTTGCCGTCATCGTGACACGAGTAGGACAGACGATCGTTTTTTGTCGTCTGTCAGCCGGCGTGAGCCGGCCCAGGGCAGGTCGAGCGGGATGCGGAAAAGGGCCTGGAAGCCGGTGTTGGGACAGACTGTCCCAATCTTGAAAACCGAGCATTGATAGCAAAGGACTTACACGTTTCAGTTGGGACAGCCTGTCCCAACTGGGCCCGCCCAGCGCGGGTTCCGCAGCCTGCCGGGGCATCTAGGACCTGACCGGCGTTACGTCAGACGGAGGGGAAAACGCGTGAGTGTAGCGAGCATATTTCGGCGCTTGGGGACCGGTGCGCTGCTGTGGCTCCTGGTCCCGGTGGGAGTCGAGGTCCGGATGATTCAGGGTTCCGTCCTGAACGGCGCTGCTGTGTTACGCCAGATCGCTGACGCGGGCCAATTAGCGGACCTTCGCTGGCCCGACTTTTCCGATTACCGCGTGCACGTCAAGAACTTCTATGAACCTGCCGCCTACGCGCCGGCCTGGATCCGGGGCGGCGAGCCGACTCCCCAGGCGCTGAGCATCATCGGGATCCTGCAACAAGCCGACGATAAGGGGCTCAGCGCCGAGGATTATGACGGGCCGCTGTGGCCCGCGCGCCTGGCCCACTTGCGAGAAGACCCATCGGAGGCCAGCCAGGCCCGGGTCGACGCCGCCCTGACCGTATGCGTGATGCGGTACATCTCCGACCTGCATATCGGCAAGGTGAATCCCCGTTACTTCCACTTCGGGCTCGATGTGGGCAACAAGAAATATAGCCTGCCGGACTTCCTGCGGCAGCAACTGGTGGACGCCGCGGATG
>PMTT01000590.1 GCA_003167275.1 Bryobacterales bacterium
TCAATTCTCGCGCGCGCCGAAGCAGTGAGGCTCCATTGATGTTTTTTGGAGCAACCTATGGAGCAAACGGAGTAGAAAGTAGCGGAATATACGTCAAATCAGTGTTAAGCCGATCTTTAAAATGAATAAGTTACGAGCAGAGACCTGCTTCACACGCAGGAGATCAGACTTCGAAATCCCACAGCGCCCAATCATCCTGCATGCGCGGGCCCTTGTTTTGGCGGTTGCGATCAGGCCCCTTTGAGGGGACAGTAACCGAAAGCCTCCGGCGCTGCCGGATCCTACCGAAAAGCGAACGAAGTAATCATCCTTGCGCAGAATCGAAAGGGCAGATTGGTCCACTGGGCGGTGAGTCTGACAACGGGCTCCCTTCTCGTGCGCATATGGCTTGACACACGGAGGGCCGGTCACTCAGGATCGGCCCCATATTCCTGCCTACTACTTCGTTCCCGTCTTCGGCATCTCGATAACGTTTGGCTTCGGCTTTTCGCTAAACGCGGCCTTCAGCACGGCCGTCAGCCGCTCTTGCCGTTCGGGCACAAAGGCTGCGTAGTGCTTTCTCACCATCTGTTCACTGTTCCCCAGCAGTTCAGCAACATCCCGTACCGTCACGTTCCCACGTTCCAGGAGAACACGGGCGAACGTGTGCCGGAAGCGGTGAGGAGTTGGCTTTTCCTTCCAAGGCCCGCATAAAGACCACAGCTTCTTGAGCTTGCGCCGCCAAACATCGGTGATGACGTTCAGGTCTTTGGTTTGATGTTCGCCGAAGATCAGGGGGCCCTGTTCTTGGGCGCGCGCCCGTATGCGTTCTTGCAGCCACTCAGGCACCCAGGTGTAAACGTGCGTGCCAGCTTTGGTGGTCCGGATGTGGATTTCGCCCGTGGGCTGCATGCGGTCAATGTGGAACGTGCACACGTCCGAAATGCGCAGGCCGGTGTAGACCGAAATGGAAATGAAGTCCGCAATATCCTGGCCGGTCCATTTGAAGTTATAACGCGCATACTCGCCTTCGACGCGATGGTGGTGAATGGTCCGGGACCACTTCACTTCCTGCTTGCCGTACTGCGTTTCGCATGCGTCGTACATCTTCCGCAGTTCATCATCCGAAAATGGCAGCTTCTGTTCATTTCGCCGGTCAGCCGCATCGCGTCCACGTGGATTCCTTATTAGCCGGGCTGGGTTACGCTCAATCCATTCGTTCGATAGGCAGAACTCGAAAAACGCCTTGATCGTGCTCATGTTCTTGGCGGCGGTCTGAGGTCTGACGGACCAAGACGAGCGGAATTCGCGCACGTCCATTGGCCCCCACTGGCCAAGCATGACGTAGCCACGACTATCAGAAAACGCCTTCAGCTTTTTGAGCATCAGCCCGTACTTCTTCTGCGTATTTGGGGCGACGTGCTCCTGGAACTCCGACGTGAAGGCCTGAATTGCGCGCGCGATGGTGACGCCTCCAAGGTCTGCGGGTCGCTGTTCAGGGACGGGAGGCGGCGGGGCCGCTTGCACGGTGGCCGAGCCGTCCCACGAATCGGCATTTTCCCATGCGAGCGCCAGGGCCTTGGCTTCATCCCAGGCGGTACGCTCCGTGTTTTTGCGCTTGAAGCCCGTGGCGAGTGTTCCGGACGCGTAGATCGGGCAGAGGCAGCGCTTCCAGCTACGCCGCAGTTCGTCTGCCTCGTAGGTCGTTTCGTGCAAGGCGCGGCCACCAACGCAACGGGTGCCGTGCCTGCGGTAGAGGTTCAGGGTCATCTTTAGCCGCCCCGATTGTAACACCCTGCCTCGCGAGCATTACCCAAAATTGCTCAAATGTGGGTGCTGTTCCCTCGTAACCTATTGATTTTATTATGGCGGAGAGAGTGGGATTCGAACCCACGTTAGAGTTTCCCCTAAACACGCTTTCCAAGCGTGCGCCTTCAACCACTCGGCCATCTCTCCGGTTCTGAACAGAAAGGCGTTTGCCGTTTCGCAGAACCTCGCGTCGCAACCGCCTTCAATCAGAATAGCATGGCCTGAGCGACTTCTCTGCTCAGCTCAGTGGGGCGGGGTGTGTAACCGTTTGGGGGAAGACCTCACCCGGCAACCGCTCCCTGACGGTCGCGGCTCGGTAACTCACGTTGAATCAGCAACAATCGCAACCGAGCCGCGACCATGCGGTTGCTGCGGTTGAAACACGAAATCCCCAAAGCCCGCACCCCAGTGGGGCAGAGTGGTTCCGCCTGTCCAGCCGGCTGAAAACCGATCGCCGCCACACCCCCCGCCCCCACCAAGTACAATCATACTAATGGGGTTGTTTCCGACTGGGTTCGGCGCTCGCTTCTGGGTGCTGATCGTCGCCACATTTCTAGGCTTCCTCGGCGAGGGGACCGTGCTCCCCGCGCTCGCCCCCCACGTGCGCCACGACCTCGGCGGCTCCGACCAGACCGTAGGGTTCGCCATCGGCATCTTCTCCTTCGTCTCTCTCGCCGGCCGCTTCGTCTCCGGCCCGCTGGCCGACCGAAAAGGCCGCAAAGCCGCCTTCCTTGCCGGCCTGCTGAGTTGTGCCCTGGCGGGCTCCGTCTGCCTCCTACCCCTAGGCTTGGCAGCCATTTATCTCGGCCGCGTGCTGCAGGGATTCGGCGAAGCCTTCCTCTATACCGGCGCCGCCGCCTGGGCCGTGGAAGTGGCCGGAATCCGACGCAGCGGGCAGGCGCTGGGCTATATCAGTTGCGGCATTTGGGGTGGCACCGCGGCCGGCCCGGTAGTGGGCGCATGGCTCGGATCATTTGAGCGCGCCGCGCTGATGCAGGTGGTCACCGCGCTGCTCGCCATTGCGATTCTGGCGCGCGTCTCCGAGGAGTACCACCCCGCGCCCCGCACTGTCGGACGGCGCTGGCTCTCAGGGAAGTTGGTAGCCTCCGGATTAGCCGTAGGATTCGTCAACGTGCACTACCCGGTAATCGCGGGATTCCTGATCCTGCACCTCGCGCACCACGGCAATTCCGGCCCGGCGGCGTTTTCGGCCTACGCGCTCTTAATCCTGATCTCCCGTTTCTTCCTGGGAGGCCTGCCCGACCGGATCCGCCCCAGCATCACCTTCTATGGCGGTCTGGTCTGCATGGCAATCGGCCTGGTGGTGCTCGGGACCGGCCCCTCGCCGGCAGTCGCCGTGAGTGCAGGAGCGATCCTGGGATTGGGACTCTCCTTTCCGTGGTCGTCCGTGGCATCGACGGTAGTACGCAATACTCCGGCGGGAGATCGCGGTTCCGCGTTAGGTGTCCTCACAGCGTTCTTCGACTTATTCGTAGGAGTCAGCTCGCTAGCCGCGGGCGCGGTGGCCACGAAGTTCGGATACCCCACGGCATTCATGATGGCCGCCCTCGCCCTGGCCGCCGCCGCCGCCACCGGACGTTTCGTCTTCTCGACGAGCAAGGCGGAAGGCCCGGCCTACGTTGCCGCAGTGATGGAAGTGGACGCGGCAACAGAGGGCTGAGTGGATCGTGGCGGGACGGACGATCGTCCCCTTTCCGATGGTGTGAATCCTGGGCAAGTCCCTCCAGTTACAACGCCCCTGACGAACGTCCGTGAACGTGTTCAGGACACCGATGGGGTGCTCACAACTAGCCTGCTGAACAACCTTGCCTTAGAGTGCATGCTCCGCAAAGAGTACGGCGAGGCCGCCGCGTTGCTTTCATAGGCGGTGGGCAGGATTGAGGCAATTGGTCCGGCCTATAAATGTAACCCAGTATCGGAATGCTAAAGACGATGTGAGTCCAGCGAAGAATCGAACGTTTGGTAGCATCTTTCATGATTGATTTGTCCTCCATTTATCGGCGATACCGCGTCATTTACTCTGGCCTGGCTTTGAATTGTGCCGGCAGATTTCAGCCTACCCACGCCAAGACCTGCTCCAGGGCGCAAAGAACCTCTGACAGCCGTAGTTGGCGCCCTGGCGGGCCTGCTGCTGATCCGGCCGGAAGCCCGACTGCTCCATCGGCAGGTGGGGTCCCCGTGCTCGAAGGGTTGAGAGTCCAGGTGACGACACTCTCGAGACCATGGCCGCCCACGTGTAAGACATGAGATTGTTCTCGCGCGCATGGCGCACGCCGAAGGGAGAGCCCGTGCGCGCTTCATCCACCTCGATTCACGCCTCTCGAACCGCCTTCGGCGGCCAGTTGGGCGGTTCCATACCGAATTGCTTGGCGTACTCGGCGTTCAATCGCTGCCAGCCGCCGAACTTCATCGCCTCGCCACCAACGATGCGGCCGATGGGAGTTCCGCTGAGAAGGCGATCCAGAACATCGAAACAAATGTGCCACCCGGCAGCACCCATTGAGATGAAGCGGCGATCGATGTTGTGCCACAGCGTCAGGCGCGTGCCGCCACCGAGGGCTTGGAGTTCCCACCGGAGATCGCCGTACTCAAGCACCTTGGTAGCGTCGGCTCGCGTCACTCTTGTTTCGAGCGGCGTGGGCGCTCCCACCCAGGTGAGTTTCACCGTTCCAACCGTACCCAGGTTCCCATCGGTCACAAAGGGCGCCCACTCGCGCAGATGTGCCGGGTCGGTAAGCGCCTGCCAGACTTTTTCCGGCGAGTGGCGCAGTTCTCTGACTAGAATGAGCGTCCACTTCTCTCCGTCCTTTCGTATCTGCGCCCCACTGGCGCGACCCGGTGCGTACTGCTCGCGATCGGTCATTTTCATATCCTTAGTGTGAATAGCGTGCCAACTGGGTGAGCTGAATGAGGTTGCCACAGGTGTCGTTCAGCATCGTAATGGTCGAGCCGGTCACGTCGGTGGGCGGCATGGTGAACTCGGCGCCGTGGGCCTTGATCCGCTCATAGTCGCCCTTGACGTCGTCGGTGAAAAACATGGCCGCGGGCTGGCGCTGTTGAAAGATCGCCTGCTGATACGCTTTGGCTGCGGGGTTGTTGTTCAGCGCCAACTGCAGCTCAGTGCCGTCCGGCTCCTCGGGCGAGGCCACGGTCAGCCAGCGAAATGGGCCCTGACTGAAATCGGTCTTCTTGGCAAAGCCCAGTACCTCCGTATAGAAGCGCAGGGCCTTGTCCTGGTCGTCCACGTATACGCTAGTCACTTTGATTTTCATTTCGTTTCTCCTTTGTCACGTTCGCGGTTTGGGCCGCGTCGTCTTCTGCTTGTCTTCGTTTTCGGCTGTGTTAATTGATCCATGCGGTCGAGGTGGCG
>PMTT01000593.1 GCA_003167275.1 Bryobacterales bacterium
GACACTCGTGTCGAGATTTTTCGGGTGGCCCCCAAATCTCGCCCCCGGTGCGCCATTCGAAGCCGCCGCGTGCCCGCTACTGGTTCCCTGGACCGCCCCAGGTCTCTGACCGTGTGATGATTTNNACGGTCGTGGCTCGGAACCGAGCCGCGCGCGTGAGCAAGCGGTGCCATAATCGCCACGAATCTTGCGGTCGAGCCTCTAGCACTCCACCCCCAATACCCGCGCCACGCGCAGCGCGGAGTTCAATCCATCTTCGTGAAATCCATAGAACCAATACGCCCCGCAGAAATGCGTGCGATTCTGTCCGCTGATCTCCCCCCAGCGTGCCTGCGCCCCGAGCGCCGCCCTGGTGTAGAGCGGGTGCTCATAGAACATCTGCTGGATGATCTTCGTAGGATCGACGGCCCCATCCGCATTCAGCGTCACGCAGTAATCCTCCGCCGTATCGAGCGATTGCAGCCGGTTCATGTGATAGGTCACCGTGACGGCGTCCGGCGCATCCAATCCCAGATTATAGTTCCACGATGCCCGCGAGCGCCCCCGCCGCGGCAGCAGGCGCGTGTCCGTGTGCAGGCACGTGGCGTTCAAACTCGTGGCGAAATTTCCCAGTACCTCCCGCTCCCGCTCGCTGGGCGCTTCCAGAAGCGGCAGAATCTGGTCGCCATGGCACGCGAAGACCACCTGGTCGAAGGTCATGGGCGCCTCGGTCCCGGATGGCCCCGCCCCGAAATGCAGCATGACTCCCGACTCGCCGCGGGCCACGGAGGCGATGTTCGAATCCCGGTGGATCCGGTCGCGGTAAGGCGCCGTCATCGGGGCAATGTACTGGCGGCTGCCTCCTCGGATCGCCTTCCATTTGGGATGCGTGTTGATTCCCAGCATGCCGTGGTTATCGAAGAATCGAATCAGCGTCAGCGCGGGAAANNAGGTAGCGCTCGGTGAACTCGGTTTGGTACTTGCCTTCGTCCAGAAAATCTCCCAGAGTGGCCGTCTCGGCGCCCGGCTGGTTGAGCAACGCCGGCGCGGTGCGGTTGAAGCGCAGGATTTCGCGTAACAGGCGGTACTGCGCCGGCCGAAAGACGTTGGAACGCTGGGCGAAGAACCCGTTCAACCCGCGGCTGGAGTACTCGAACCCGGTCCGGTGGCAGCAAACCGCGAAGGACATATCGCTGGGCTGGGTCTCCACGCCCAGTTCCGCCAGCAGCCGCACCAGGTTGGGATACGTCCGGTCATTATGGACGATGAAGCCGGTGTCGACGGGAAGCGGCCCGCGGCTGCTGTCGACGGTCACGGTGTTAGTGTGTCCGCCCAGCCGGGCCTCTTTTTCAAACAGCGACACCTCGTGTTTGCGGCTCAGGTAATACCCGGCCGCCAGACCGGAGATGCCGCTGCCTATGACGGCAATCCGCACTATGCAGCCTCGCGAACGGGTCGGCCGGGGTCGCGGAAGGGACGAAGGTCGCGGGCGATCCCCAGCAGGCTCAGCACTTTGAGAACGGCATAGGTGATATCGACTTCCCACCAGCGATAGCCTTGCCGGCAACTGGTCATCGAGAAGTGATGATTGTTGTGCCANNGCCAGGGAATTGATGGCGAAGGTGAAATGGTACAGCAGCACGGTGGAAAGCAGATAGCCCCACACAAAGGCCCCCAGCCCTCCGAACGCCAGAAGCGCGGCCGCCAGAACGGTCGTAGGGATCCAGTGGTTCCGGTCCAGCCAGCGCAATTCCGGGTACCGGGCGAAGTCCGCGATGCGCTTCTGGTCGTAGGTGTCGTGCTCATTGGACAGCACCCAGCCGGCGTGCGACCACCAGAAGCCGCGCTGCCACGGGGAATGGATATCCTCTTCTCGATCCGAATACTTATGGTGGTCCCGGTGCAGCGCCGCCCACCACAGGACGCCCTTTTGCCCCGAGCTCTGGGCCAGGCAGGCGAGCAGGAACTGCGCCACCCGCCCCAGCTTATAGCTGCGGTGGGCGAAATAGCGGTGATACCCGGCCGTGACCCCAAACATCCTCACCCAAAGCGTCAATGCCGCCAGTCCCACCAGCCGCCAGGAAAACGGCGTGAAGAAGACGGCAGCCGCTCCCAGGTGAATCAGGACGAACGGGACGACCGTGCCAAAACGATATGTCCGCAAACTCACCTCCTGCATTGATCTACGATAAACTGGCGAGACCGGATGTGTCCAAGAAAATACATCGTCTTACACAGAAAACACAATCCGGCCCGTAGTGGAGGGTCGTATAGCGGATGGTGGCTGCCTTTAGGGAATGGTGGCTACTGTAGCGAATGGTGGCTGCCTTCGCTGTCCCAAGGCGCCGCCTTTGCGCCGCGTGGACAGCGTAGGCTGTCACCATTCGCGGGCCGGAGGGGCGAAACGTCCACATTTGCGCGAGCGTCTGGCAAACCGGAGAGGAAACCCATGAAGCTGTTCTTGAAACTTCTCTTTAGCGCCATTTTCCTGTGGATGACCGTGGCCACCATTCGCACCAGCTTAATGGTGAGCCTCTGGGCGGCCATGCCCGCTTACGCCGCCAACCCGTGGGCCATGGCCACGCTCTACGACGCCTACTGCGGCTTCATCACCTTCTTCGTCTGGGTAGTCTATAAGGAGCGGCGCGTCGGGTCGTGTATCCTGTGGTTTCTTCTCATCATGGCGCTGGGGAATATAGCGATGTCGGTTTACGTATTGATCCAGCTCTTCCGCCTCGCTCCCGACGAACCCGCGGAGAAGATCCTGTGGAGGCGCGCCTGATGGGAGCCCGGGTCGCAACGTTCCTCCGGCGGAAGGTCATTCAGCCCTTCATCGAACTCCTGCGGCAGGGGATCACCCCCGAGCGCATCGCCCTCACCATCGCTCTGGGGATCACGCTGGGCGTCACGCCCGTCCTGGGCTCCACGAGCATCCTGTGTACTCTGGCGGCCCTCGCACTCCACCTCAATCTCCCGGCGATTCAACTCGTCAACGGCCTGGTTTACCCTCTACAGCTCACCATGATCGTTCCCTTCCTGCGTCTGGGAGCGTGGATGTTCCGCGTGGCCCCGCCCGCCGTCTCGGTGCCTTACCTCTTTAACCTGATCCGCGCCAATGTCTGGCACGCCATCGCGACCCTCTGGACCGCGACCTTGCACGCCCTGGTCGCCTGGCTCACCTTCGGATGCATAGCAACCGGACTGCTCTACCTTCTCTTAGTACCGCTGCTACGCAGGCTGTGGCTCCGCGTGCGGACTACGCCGGAGGTGGCCGCCTGATGGTGACCATGATCTGGACCGGGGCCCTGGCTGTCGGCGGGCTCATGCTGATCCTCTGGCTGATCCACCTGCCGCTCAAGAACGCCGCCATCGTGGATGCCGGATGGGCCGGCGGCCTGGCGCTGCTGGGCGTTCTGTATGGCGTGACCGGCGATGGCTGGTCCACGCGCAAAACCATGGTCGCCGTGATGGCGGCGGTTTGGGGACTTCGGCTCGCGCTCTACCTGCTTTTCACCCGCGTGCTGGGACATCCCGAGGAAGGCCGTTATGTGCAGATCCGCCGCGAATGGGTCACGCACATCCCTCTCAAGTTCTTCTTCTTCTTCGAGTTTCAAGCTTTATTATGTGTAGTGCTGTCGGCGCCGTTTCTTCTGGCGGCCGTGAACCCCGAGCCCGAACTCTCCGTGCTGGAGTACGCGGGCACCGCGCTCTGGATGGTCGCGATTCTGGGAGAGATCGCATCGGACGTACAACTGAGCCGTTTCAAGGCCGACCCGCGGAACAAAGGGAAGACCTGCCGCGCCGGCCTGTGGAATTTCTCACGCCATCCGAACTACTTCTTCGAGTGGCTGATCTGGATGGCGTTTGCCCTCTTCGCCCTGGCGTCACCCTACGGCTACCTGGGGCTGATTTCGCCCGCCCTCATTCTGTTTTTCCTTTTCAAGGTGACGGGCATTCCCGCCACCGAAGCCCAGGCGCTCCGCAGCAGGGGCGACGACTACCGCCGCTATCAGGAAACCACCAACGCCTTTGTGCCATGGTTTCCCAAGAAAGCGGCCTCCAGGAGATAAACGTGTCCCCCCAGACTTTGGAACAGCTAGAAACCGCGGAGGCACCCCCGGCCTGGTACAACCACTGGCTGGAGAAGGACCTGGTGCCCGACCGCCTGATCCGTCTCGGCATCCGCCGCCTGCTCCGCGATCGCCTGCGGGAAGAGAGCCGCGGCGGCATCGAGTCGCAGGCCGCACGCCTCGCTGCGTTTGTCGAACGCCTGCGGACCAGCCCGATCGCCATCGAGACCCGCGCAGCCAACCAACAGCACTACGAGGTGCCCGCGGAGTTCTTTCAGTGCATCCTCGGTCCGCACCTGAAATACAGCTCCTGCTGGTGGCCCCAGGGCGTATCGACTCTCGCGGAATCCGAAGAGGCCATGCTAGGTCTAACCGCGAAGCGCGCCCGTCTGGAGGATGGGCAGAGCGTTCTGGAGCTGGGTTGCGGCTGGGGATCGTTCTCGCTGTATGCCGCCGAGCGGTTCCCTGGATGCCGCATCCTGGGCGTCTCCAACTCCCGCACGCAGAAGGCCTTCATCGATGCCGAAAAGGCCCGCCGGGGCCTGCGCAATCTGGAGATCGTTACCGCGGACGTGAACGCATTCGAGACGGACCGGCGCTTCGACCGTGTGGTCTCGGTGGAGATGTTCGAGCACATGCGCAACTACGCCAGGCTCCTGGAGAAGGTCTCCTCCTGGACCCGCCCCGGCGGCTTGCTGTTCGTGCATGTGTTCGCGCACAGCCGCTTCGCCTACCCCTTCGAGGTTCGCGATTCGACCGATTGGATGGCCCAACACTTCTTCACCGGAGGCCTGATGCCAAGCGACGATCTGCTGCTCTACTTTCAGGACCATTTCCGGATTCGCGAGCACTGGGTATTGGACGGCACGCACTACCAGCGGACCGCCGAAGCGTGGCTCCAGCA
>PMTT01000461.1 GCA_003167275.1 Bryobacterales bacterium
AGAGTTTTCCTCAAAATGTTTGGGCTTTATTTCGAATGAGTTACAGAGAGTTGCGGTGAATCGGCTGTGAATAAAACGGAGGCGGCCCCCCCTGTTCTTACTTCACGAGCTTCAGAATCATCCCGTTATCCGTGGCCATCCACATGTGCTCCTCATCGACCACTGCCAGGGTGGCACGGTAGGCTGTGGCGCGGTAGTCCACCTGCAGTTCGGCCCACGCTTTGTAGTCTCGGCTCTCGAGCACCCGGACCTTTCCGGGTACGACATTGCGGACTGCGCCGGCCACCACGGTGCCGGCGAGATAGGCCGTTCCGTCACGGGTGAGCCAGATATCGCTGATGGCGAACTTTGGGTCTCGATACACGGTCGTGCTCGTGCCCGTCTTCCAATCGATCTGGTAGGCTTCGGCGGGGTAGCGAAAGTTATTCGAATACTCGATCAGCCCCAGGCCCTTGCCCATTGGTCCAAAGCGGATGCGCGAGATGTCGCCGAACAGCGAGGAGGAGTGGGGCTCCCAGGTCTTGCCGCCGTCGTTGGTCACCAGGGAGTACGACAGGTGCGGAGTAGCGCGCTGGTTCATGGCCTCCTCCGGGTCCATCCAGTCCGGCAGGCGCTGGGGAAAGCGCCGCGGCGGCAGATTCCAACCGCTGATCAGCCCGACTTTGGGGGTCGCAAACGCGATCCAGTTGTAGACGCTGTAATTGGCCACGCCGGGCGGCTCGGCAGCGGCGGTCAGGGGCTTCCAGTGAGCGCCGCCATCGTGCGTCTCTTCCACTTTCTTCTTGGCGCCCACCGCGAAGCCGCTATTCTCGTCCAGGAAGTAGACGCGAAGCACGTCCGCGGGCAAACCAGGGATCTTGCGCCAACTCTTGCCGACTTCGGTGGTCTGCCACAATCCACGGGTGGTGACCATCCACCCCAGGTTTTCATGGAGGAAGAACAGGGAAACCGGCGGCTCTTTGAGATTCATGAGCTGCCAGTGAGCGCCGCCATCGGAAGTCACCACCGACACGGGCTTGTGATTCTTGCCTTCCTGAATGTACCCGACGGCGATGCCGCGGCTCGCCGACGGAAACTGCAGGTCGCGGATGACCAGCGTGGACTTGTTCTTGTCGTAGAAATACTGCATCTGCCAACGCTGGGCAAGCACAGGCGTCACCCACGCCGTGAGAGCGAACAGCGCGCAGACCGGTCGAACGAATAAAGAGATCACGTTGTCTCTATTCTTTCATTGGAATGGGTCCGGAGGAAAGCACCAGTTCCACATGATTGACCGATTCCAGGGCGCTCGGCGGCATACGAGCGAGGACCAGGACGCAGCCCACCTGCTCCCCCACCGTGGTCAAGACTTCCATCTCGCTGCCGGTGTGTTGATGGGGCATGCGGTGCTGGACGTTGATGACCCCCACGACCCGGTTCCGCGCGATCACCGGGGCTGAAAGGAAGGCCTCGAACGAGTCCTCTTCCAACTCGCCGAACTTCTTGAACCGAGAGTCCTTGTATGCCTCGCGGGGTAGGGCCAACAGTCGCCGTTCGCGGGCCACCCAGCCGGTCAGGCCCTCGCTCGATCGCATCCGCAGTTTCCCAATGGTGGAGGGATGTGGCGTGTTGGACGCGCACAGCACCAGTTCCGTGCCGTCCAGCAGATACACCAGGCAGGCATCGCACTCGGTGTATTCCACTACCAGGGAAACCACGCCTTTCAGTACTTCCTGGAGGCTCATTTCCCGAACCATGAATCGGCTGATTTTCTGGAAGAGACGCAACTGCTGCTCGGTCCTTTGCAGGCGCAATTCGAGGTCTTTGGCTTTCGGCACGACATATATTATAGCTGTCAGACCCATCAGCGGTCAGCGCTCAGCTTTACCCGTACTGGCTGAGTCTCAGGCTGACTGCTGATCGCCGATCGCTGAAAGCTCCCTGTGAAATCGCCTACAATTAGACTTGCGGGGACGGATCGAATGCCGGAAAGCCACACGGAGAACGTACTGGCCACTTGGACTGTGGACGAGTGCGCTTTCACGATCGAGTACTCGCTCCGAGTGATTGACGACATCCGCCTGGCCGTGGTGGATGCCTTCTTTTCTCTGCCCAGGGGCGGCGCCGAGATCGGCGGCATTCTGCTGGGCAGAAATGAAGGCAGGCGGGTGACGATCACGGGTTACGCGCCTCTCGATTGCGAGCACGCCACGGGGCCGTCGTTTGTGCTTTCCCCCAAGGACCACACCAAGCTGGCGGAGATGCTGGCCTCGGCACGCGGTAATCCGCGCGGCACCCTGCCGGTCGGCTGGTACCATTCCCATACTCGCAGCGACATCCATCTTTCTGCTGCCGACCTGCAAATCCACAGACGCTATTTCCCCGAGCCGTGGCAGGTTGCTCTGGTGGTGAAACCCCACACCTTCCAGCCTTCGCGGGCAGGTTTTTTCTTCCGCGAGGCTGACGATTCCATTCGCGCCACGGCCAGCTACCAGGAGTTCGTGCTTGAACCGTTAGGGGTGCGGCCACTACCGGAGGCGCCCGCCGCCCCAGGCCCCACGCCGGTTCCGCCACGCCGCTTTCAGCCGGAACCGGACGATACCGTGGTCGCCATGCCGGCCAAACCGCAGCCGGAAACACGCTCCATCGTTCAGCGGATGGAAGCGGCCGTTCCAACACCGGAAGTGATTGCCCCTCCCGAGGCGCAACCGGAGCCGGAGCCCGAAAAGATCGACGTGCCGCCCCCTGCCTTCACGCAGGCCGAGTCCCAGCGATCATGGGGCGGTTTGGGAATTCTCCTCGCGCTGGGAATCGGTCTGGCGTTTGGCGCGGCGGCCTACCAGACGCGGCACATCTGGCTTCCGCACGTCATGTCATGGGGCCAGACGGAGCCGCCCACAGCCAAGCCACCCTACATTGGTCTCACCACGCTGGATGCCGACGGGCAGTTGCAAATCCGCTGGGATCGCGACTCACCAGCCGTCCGCAACGCCGAGGAAGCAAGTCTGGTGATTGAAGACGGCGGCGCCTTGCCACAAGCCGTTCAGTTGAATTCGACACATCTGCGGACGGGCTCTTTTACCTACGGCCGCCAGAGCGAACGGGTGGACGTGGCTCTGACGCTTCACGGGCCGGCCGGCCAGACGCTGCGGGAAGTCTCCACGTATCTGGGCAAGCTTCCCGACCGTGCACCGCCGCCGGTGGACCCGGAAATCCAAAAGCAGCGCGAGGATGCGACCAAGGAACTGCGGGGACGCACAAAAAAGCTGGAGAAGACGGTGGAGGACCTCCGTCAGGAACTCCGCAAGCGCAAGCGGTTCGAAAATCAGAGCCCCGATAGCGCGAAGTAGTGGTGGGTCCAGGCGGGTCTTTGTCTTGGATCGGAATTGCGTGGCGGTGCCAAAATGGGCGACCGGGGGGTCGCCCGCGGACCAGGGGGTCCGCCCCACCATGGCCCGATTTCGCGATACACTAATGCAAACACCGGCCAAGAGGCCGATCGTCCCCGTCCGATCACCCCACGTCCGGGTTGGCAGCGAATCTCGGAAATCGAAACCAAAAGGTGAAGCATGACGATGCGTGCGCTGGCTGTTGTTTGCGTGTGGCTGACGGTATCCTCGGCGGCAGCTTATGCCCAGTCGAAGAGCGACCGGCCGGAAGGCAGTGAGAAACCCCGAAGGGAATCTAAGCGTCCCACGGCGGCCTCGAGACTCGGGGTCACGACCCCGGGAGTGCGGGTTCCGTTCTCGGAAATCAAAGCTGAAGCGGAGCTCGCGATGGCTCCTGCCTGGGTGGCCTTCACCGATTCCGTCCTGGCGCCTGATCTGGCAAAGGACGCTCTAGAGCGCATCAACGCTAAGACCAACAAGCCGGGCGACCCCATCGGCGGACTCCACAAGCCCTGCGGCGGCGCAGTGAGCGCTTTCGGCAGTCTGTGGGTTCCGAACTGCGGCGATGGGACTGTGGCGCGCGTGGATCCGAAGACTGGGAAAATTACCGCCACGGTTGCCTCGGGTGTGGGCAGAGCGCTCCCTTCGGTGGCCGCCAGCGCCGACAGTGTCTGGGTCCTGAGCGACGACAAGACGACTCTCTCGCGCATCGACCCTCAGCAGAATCAGGTGGTGGCGGAGTTGCGGCTGCCGGCCGGGTGCAATTCGCTGACTTTCGGGGAGAGCGCGCTTTGGGTGACCTGTCCCACCGAGGATCGTGTGCTGCGAGTAGATCCGCTGGCCAACCTGGTCGACAAACGGATCGAAGTCTCGGCGCAGCCGCGAGCCCTCGCCATCGGGGAAAGCTCGATTTGGGTGCTGTGCCAGAAGGAAGGCAAGGTGGAGCGGATCGATCCCAAGACGTTCAAGGTCTCGAAGAGCATCCCGCTCGAAGTGCCGGGCGCCGAAGGCGGCATCGCGATCGGCCAGGGATCGGTCTGGGTAACGCTGGCGGGCTTCCCGATCACGCGCATCGACCCGGGAACCGACAAAGTGGTGCAGCAGTTTTATGGCGACGGCGGCGGCGCCATCCAGTTTGGACTGAACTCGGTCTGGCTCACGAACCTCAAGGAAAAGACCTTTTGGCGGCTGGATCCGAAGCGCATTGCCGCGACCCTGGCGGAATAACCCGGAAACGGACCATGGAGACTAAACTGATGAAGCTTGCGTATTCCCCCCTCCTCGTGTGCCTCTGCGGCACGTGGGCGCTTTCGTGGGGTCAAAGCGGCGCGGTGGCGCCTCCAGCACCCGGAGCCCCCCAGAAGGGCCCGAGAAGGCCACCGCGGCCGGGTGTGGCCACGCCAGGCGTGAAGCGGGAGATGTCGACGATCACGCCGGATGCCGTTTTTCCGGTGGAAGGCACGCCCGACTGGCAGGTGGTCACCGAGGATGCCGTGTGGGTTTCCAACGGTCCGAAGAATACCATCCACCGGCTGGATCCGCAGACCAATAAGGTGGTGGCGACGGTCGGGGTGGGGCGCAAACCGTGCTCCGGCCTGGCGGCGGGTTTCGGCAGTATCTGGGTGCCAAACTGCGGAGACAAGACGCTTTCGCGGGTGGATATGAAGACCAACCAGGTGACGGCGACCTTGCCGTTTGGCCCGGCGCAGAGCGAAGGCGGCATCGCGGCCAGCCCGGACAGCGTGTGGATGCTGACCGATCCCAAGGGCACGCTTTCGCGGATCGATCCGGCGACCAATAAAGTGTCGGCCGAGATCGCCGTGCCCCCGAATTCAGCGTCGTGCCTGTTTGGCGAGGGCGCGATCTGGGTCACCACCCCGGAAAAGAACATGTTGACGCGCGTGGACCCCAAGACCAACCAGGTGACACACTCGATCGAAGTCGGCCCGCAGCCGCGGTTCCTGACGGCGGGTGCGGGCTCCATCTGGACGTTGAATCAGGGAGACGGCACGGTGACGCGGGTGGATGGGAGGAGCGGAAAGGTGCTGGCGAGTATCGAAGTCGGAGTGCCCGGCGGCGGCGGCGAGATCGCGTTCGGTGCGGGGCACGTCTGGGCGACGGTCTTCCAGATCCCGCTATCGGAGATCGACCCGGAGAAGAATCAGGTGATCAAGCAGTGGGTAGGTCCGGGAGGGGATTCCATCCGGATCGGCCACGATTCGGTGTGGCTTTCGAACCTGAGCGAGCACAATGTGTGGAGGTTCAGCCCGAACCAGCCGTAACAGCTCACCGCAGAGACGCGGAGACGCAGAGATCAGCGCGGAGAAGAGAACGGGAGAGAGTGTTCTCCGCGTTTATCTCCGCGACTCTGCGTCTCCGCGGTGAGTTTGTGACCTGCTTACCTGCCCGTCGCCGGTGAGTCGCCCGACACATCGGTGGTGGCTTCAGTGGCACGATCCAGGACGCTCTGGCGGAACTTTGCCAGGACTGCGGGTTCGAATTCGAATCGTTCGGTGAGTAGATCGCCCGTTGTGAAACAGGGCTTGGAAACCCCGTCCCCTGTGTGGCCGCGCGTGCTTACGATCATGTGGTACAACTCGTGTGCCAGGACGCGCGCCATGGCCCGGCCGTAGAGGAAGTCGCGCCTGGCGCCTGCTTCCGGGGCGAGAGCGGGAGCCAGCGTGCGATTCAGGTTCGGGCAGTTCACGGTGGCGAAGGGGAGCACTCGTCCTTCGGACACGGAGGTGGAGGCGAGGCTGTTCACGCTGTCGGTTGGGGATTCCGCCGTGAAACCGCCCGATGGAACACCGCACGCACCATGCAGTTCCACCACCACCAGCGCGCCGACGGCGGGAGCATTCGCGGTTTGGGGATCGCGCCACTCGACGCGATAGCCTGCCGAGGCCATGAGCGGGGTCAGTTCGCGCTTCATCCACTCCAGCGGTCCAGCCGGCTGTTTGGCATCCGATTTCAGATACACCACTAGTTCCTGGGATGGCGGACTGGTAGAGTCGGCCAAGCTAACGGGAACACCGAGGTTCAATAGGCACAACAGGGCCAATAGCCGCGCGGACATGGCGCAAACCTAGGGGTATTGTATCAGGGCTGTCAGGTCCAGCGCCAAGCACCGGCCAAAGCACCGGCCAAGACCGGCAAGAAGAAGCCGCCACGAAGAATGGCAAAAACAGGTTTGGACGGGTATGATGGACGGGTGGCCATGAACGCAACTTTTCCTGAGAATATAATATCCGCTTGCATCATTGTTTGCGAACGGGTGTTAACGGAAAAGGATGATGCCCCAACGGCAGTGCGTTTGATCGATCTTCTCGTGCTCCCACAGCCGCACCCGGAACCTTTGATCGATGCTGTACGGCTCGGAGCTGTCGCAATCATCAAAGGATGGCCCGACGGAAACGGGCACATCGCAAAAGGACAAATCATCGGGCCGTCGGGAAAGGTAGACGACATACCAGGATCGCTACAAACCGAATTAAAGCCGAAGATTGGTGACGGTCCCGGAGGCGCTACTATCATTATCGACCTGTCCCTTCAAGGGAAGAGCCTCCTTGGCACTTATTATATTTGCCTACTTCTGGATGACCTGGAACTGTGCCGGACTCCATTTACGGTGATCAGGCAACCTGCTTCCACGCCAGATGAGCAACAGACGCCGTGATATAAGACTTTCTGGCGATCCGGCTGTTTTCCGCTGATGAGATGATTTTAATGTCTCCGTTAAGGGAAGATTCCACAAGAGAATCACTGCCCGTGGCGGCACTTACGGGAGGTTCAAAAGGGCGGGCGCTATGCGCCAATGCCTCCAGTTGAGCGATTGGGTCCCAACTGTCTGGCGGGTGTGTCGCGTCGCTGAACCAAGGGGTACCGCGTGCGATCCATCGGGCCCGTAATTCAGAATGAGAAGTCTTATAATCGTCATTCTCAAATTCAGTGCCGCAACATGGGCAAATATAATAGTTCTCGGGCGGTTCGTTCAGGCCATAGGCGCAGACCGGACACCGATAAAACTCAGTGTTTGAGACATGTGGCATTGAAGTAGTCCATATTCGTTGGTTCCGGGTGGCTGGTTCCTACGATTAACTTGTAATATGTTCGGATGGCGCCATCCGCCGCCACGATGCCGAATTCGTCCGTTGCTGGATCAAACCTCACGGTATCTCCTTTCGATCTTTTATGCTCAATCGTTGTGGCACGTTTTGGATGGCAAAGAAACGATATTGCCGCCTTCGAGCATTGAGATTCTGTCGACATCCCGAGTTCTGCCCCGTGCCTCTTAAAGTGATCGGAGAGATGGGCGCTGCTCCTAAATCCAGGCGGCACGATTGGATAAGCATGGTACCACAGCGCACCGCGATGTGGCGCGGTTCAAAGAGAATGTCCATTCTTGGTCCATCAGGCGCGCCCCGCCCTCCCACCGTTGACATTGGCAAAGCAGTACAATCGGATCGCAGGAACCGGTCTTGAACCGCCCGGAACCTGAAGAGGTCACCCATGAACGCAAACAGGCTGATCCGCTACGCCGCGTATGGTCTCGCCGTGATTNNAGCCAGGGGGGCGCGGGAGGTCTCCAGGCCCCGAGGGAGAAGGAGCTGATCTATGTCACCCTTCCCGGCACCCTGGAGGGGTCCTGGGACCAGAACGGGAACGGGATCGTGGTCCTCGACGCGAAGAATAACTACAATTTCATCAAGCGAATTCCCACCTGGGATGTTCCGGCGAGCCGGTATCCCGAGCAGGTCGCGGGGGTCACAGCGAGCCCGGTGACTCAAATGATCTACGTCGCCACGCGCGGGCGGCTGGGCGCCTTTGATCTGACCACGGAGAAGAAGGTATGGGAGAACGCTTATGACGGCCAGTGCTGCGAGCGGCCGCAGATCGCCCCGGATGGTTCGTTCCTCTACGTGGGGAGCGATCTCAAGGACTTCTGGTACGTGGTGAACCCCAAGACCGGCGAGTTGATCACCAAGGTACAGTCGCCACTCAGTCCGGGTGCGCACAACCTGAATCTCAGCCTGGACGGCAAGCTCGCCTTCATGTCGCCCAACGGCAAGGTGATGGGCATCGCCGATACCACCACCCACAAGCTCATGAAGACGATCGCATTCCCCGACAACATCCGTGTGTTCGTGGTGAATCACGGTGCGTCGCTGATTTATTCGAACACCAATAACCTGTTGGGTTTCGTAATCGCGGATGTGAAAACCGGCCAGATTGTGCACAAGGTGGAGGTACAGGGCTTCGGGTGGCCCGAGAAGTGGAACGTCACTCCGCGGCCGAGAATTCCGCACGGTTGTCCGAGTCACGGCATCGCCCTGACGAACGATGAGAAGGAGATCTGGCTCGCAGACGGCATCAACAATTACATTCATATCTTCGATAACACCAGGATGCCGCCGAAACAGATGGAGAGCATCAAGACCACAGCGGGTCCTTATTGGATCACGGTGGGGCTGGATGGAAACCTGGCCTACGTCTCCTCGGGAGACGTCATCGACATGAAGACACGCAAGATCGTCGGGTCGCTCAAGGACGAATACGGCCGGACGATGTATAGCGAGAAGCTTCTCGACATGGTGTTTACCAACGGGAGACTGACTCGGGTGGCCAATCAGTTCGGGAACGGACTCGGGCCTGCGGCGGCGATGACGGCCGCAAGCGGTAACCGGTAAGGATCCGGGCGAGGTGGTAATGCGGAAGGCCCGATGGTTGATTGCCGTGCTGATTCTGTGCGCGGGCGTGGCGCTGTCACAGAAGGCGTCCGGCGACGACGCGGCGGATCGGGCGGCCTTCGAGGCTGTCTGCGGCTCGTGTCACCCCGTGAGCATGGCCAGTGACCTGCGCTCGGAATCCGAGTGGAAGGAGACCATCGAAGTGATGGTCAAGGCCGGCGCGAAGGGCACCGACGAACAGTTCGAGGCAGTGCGCCGCTATCTTCGGCAGAATCTCACGAACGTAAACGTAAATACCGCGACAGCCGCGGAGATTGCGCCCGTCCTGGCGGTCAGCGAGGCCACCGCGCGGGACATCGTGAAGCGTCGAACGGAGAAGGGCAACTTCCGGACGATCGACGAACTGAAGCAGATTCCTGGGGTGGACGCGGTGAAACTGGAGGCGAGGAAGGATCGGATCGTATTCTAGGAGGCACAAGGTTCGTTCTCGGCGCCAACGAGGGATACACGAGGATTTGCTGGTCTGAGCGGGGGGTCGGGAAGCAGATGGGCGGAATCAACGATCCCGCCCAATCTCAAATGACGTTGCGTTCTGGTCTGGAACACCACTTGGTGGTGTCATAAGGATTCTTCCTCATGCCAGTGAGTAATGCAATGCTATCAAAGGTTAGTATTGCGGCCCCTTGACTGCTTCACTCCTCGTCGAGGCGTGCCTATAACTCCCGGCTGTCAAATGGAAGTGGGCCCCGTCCCGGCACTTCAAAACTCGACAGATCGCGGCGCACCAGGTCGCCGCCGGCAAAAACGAACGTGGTGCGGTCCTCTGGGTCCATTTGAACGACGTGGCGGACTCCCAACTTCTCGTACTCACGGAAGCGCTGGATGGTCTCGCGCATTCGGTCGTCGGGCGAAAGAATCTCGACGATCAGCAGCGGGGGATCGAGCACCACGCGGTCGCTCTGCCGGAAAGGCCGCGCCATGACCAACACGTCCGGCACCCGGTACCGCGCTTCTTCTATGCGGGTTCGGCACTCCGGCCGGACCGCAATCTGCATCGCCTTCTCGAATTGAGCCAGGTGAACAATCAGGATCTTCTGCAAGGCGCTATGGCCGGGTGTTCCCACATTCCTCGCCACCACCAGACCGTCGAGATATTCCCGGTCACCGTCCGGATAACTGGTGTTTCAGGTACTCTTCTACGGGGACCAATGCGGAGGTTGACTGTTGGAGCACGTTTCCCCTTACTGCTTCTTCTTTCCCTGGAAGATCCCCTTGATCCCGTTGCCCAGACGGTTCAAGATGCCTTTCTTCTCCTCTTGCTGGGGTTGGTCCGGAGTCTGTGGTTGCGCAGTTGCCCCGGCATCCGGATCCTGCCGGGCGCGGCGGTTCCCGGATCCAGGCGTCACCGTGCCATCCCCGGACGACCCGGTGATCCGAATAGAATTTTTCGCCGGAGGCTGAGTTTGAGGCTTCTCCTGCGTCGAGGTATCCCAGGGGGTCACAATGGTGGTCCCCGGACGCCCGGATCCGTGCAGCGGGCAGGTGCCCACGGGCTCCGTGCCTGCGATGTAGACTTCCCTCCGCGGATTGGGGCAGGCCGGGTTCGATGGCATGCCTGAAAGAGGATCGATCTGGATCGAGACGATGCCATCGGGAGCGGCGAAGGGCTTTGTGTCGCGATATTCGCGATACTGCAAGGCGCGCTTCATGAACTCCATCCAGATGGGCGCCCCCGAATCCGCGCCCTGCAGACCGAGATCCAGATTGTCGTCGAATCCCACCCAGACCACGCACAGCAACTCGGACGTGAATCCCGCGAACCATCCGTCGCGCAAATTAGAAGAGGTACCGGTCTTGCCGGCCGCCGGGACGTTGAAGCCGTAACGGGCGCGCACCCCCCCGGCAGTGCCGCTGCGCATGACCTCCTCCATCAGGCTGGTTACGATGTAGGACACCCGCGAGTCCAACACGTGCTTCTGTTCCAGCTTGTCTTTGTAGGGCACCTTGCCGTCCTGCGACCGCACCAGCGTGAGGAAGTTGGGCTTGACGATGGTGCCCTGGTTGGCAAACATGGTGTAAGCGCCGACGGCGTCGAGCGGCGTGATGTCATAAGACCCCAGGGCCACCGCGGGAGTCGCGTGGATCCCCGTGAGGCCGGCGCGATTGGCCATTTCTACGACCCGGCCGTACCCCACCATTTCCGCCACCTTCACGGTGGGGATGTTCAGGGAGTGCGCCAGGGCTTCACGCAGGGTCACATCGCCGCGGTACGACTTTTCGAAATCGCCGGGCTCATAAGCCTTACCGTCGAACCAGAAAGTGGTCGGCTCGTCGGTCACAATCGTGCTGGGGGTCAGGATGTGCGATGCGCCCACCACACCCGTTTCCATGGCCGCGGCGTATACAAACGGCTTGAAGATCGACCCAGGCTGCCGCTTTGCCAGGATATGGTTGAGCTGGCTCTGGCCGTAGCTTCGGCCGCCCACCAGCGCCTTGACCGCGCCGGTATGGGGGTCGATGGCCACCAGGGCGACCTGCGGCTCGGGCGGCGTCTGCCCCTTGAACCGCTTCTGTTTGCGGAGTTGCTCATCCACCTTCTGCATACCGAGCCGGACAGCCTCGGTGGCGGCGCGCTGCAGGTGCAGGTCGAGCGTGGTATAGACCCGAAAGGCATTGGACTGGAAGTTCTCGTCCTGGAACTTGCTCTGCAGCATCTCGTTGACCATGTCCACGAAATACGGAGCTTCCACCGATTGCGTCGCACCCTTCGCTACGGTGATGGGCGCTTCGGTGGCCAGGGCGTAATCCCGGTCCCCGATGAACCCATTGGTCCGCATCAGGCCGAGGACGACGTTGCGCCGCTCGCGCAGGCGGTCGGGATGGCGGAAGGGGTCGAAGTTGGCCGGGGATCGGGGGATGCCCGCCAGTTCGGCGGCTTCCGGGAGCGTGACCTGGCTGACGTCCTTGCCCAGGTACGCCTCGGCCGCCTGGCCAAACCCTCGAATATTGAAGGTGCCGCGCCAGCCCAGGTCGATCTGATTGGCGTAGTCTTCGAAAATCTCCTCTTTGGAAAGTTTCTGCTCCAGTTGCAGGGTGATCATCACCTCGGCGAGCTTGCGCTTCCAGCGCTTGTCCTGGCTCAGGAAGAACATGCGGGCAAGCTGCATGCTGAGGGTGGAGGAGCCCTGTGCCATGCGGCCTTCCCTCAGATCGATGTAGGCCGACCTGACGATGCGGATGGGGTCGAAACCGCCGTGCTGAAAGAAGCGTTTGTCCTCCGCCGAGGTGACGGCCTGGATCAGCACCTCGGGAATATCGTGGAACTTCACCATGCGCCGTTTTTCGCGGCTGGCGCCGCTCAGGTTGGTGATGAGCTGGGGCTCCAGTTGGTACTGGTCCCGGGCGGTGTTGTCGTGGAGGGAGATGATCTGCGAGATATGGTCGCCGGAGAACTTGATGACTCCCGGTTCCTGCTCAAAGTACGAATCCTTCCCCGGAAAGATGGAGATGGAATTGAACTGCATCTGATAGGAGCCAACTGGGTTAGATCGGGATTCGTTGTATCCGCTGCGGCGCAGTTCAGCGGCAATTTCCGTGGGTGTGGTGAGATCTCCAACGGAGACCGATTCGGGCGCGGCGAATAGTTTGGCGGTATTGGCAAACGGCCCGGCGCGGAGTTTCTCGTCGATCACGCGAGCGTAGACGTAATAGAAATAGGTGAAGGCGCCGAGGCCCAAAATGAGCATCAGGGCAAGCCCCACCACCAGGATCCGGCCGCCAGTCCCGAGAAAGAAACGAGCCGCGCCCGAGGTGTTCGGCACGCGGACCTTCATTTCCCGCTTTTGCTTGATCGCTGCTCGTGGCACTTGATCTAATTCTCGCATAGTGGGACAGAGTTCCCGGACGTGGTGGGGCGGACCCCCTGGTCCGCGGGCAACCCCCTGGTCGCCTGTTGACATCAGGCGGAATGTCGATTCCGATGCCGAAGGCGGGTCCGGGGGGACCCGCGGGGACCAGGGGGTCCGCCCCACCACGTCACCGGCTGCCGGCTCCCGGGTAGAAGTGGAGGTTCACGGTGTACCCCGGCAGATCTACCTTCACGAAGTAGCGGATGTCGATGCGCACTCCGTCCAGCGGATGCGTAACATGCACTTCATCCTCCGCGATGGGAAGGTCCAGTTGGTGGGCCTTATCGACTACCCAGGTTCGGAGCACGTTATCGGCCTTTGTCTGGTTTTCCACACGGCGTGTAATTTCCGACACGAAATTCTGCAGCTCCAAATTACGGAGATAGTAGGGCGCAAACATCGCCAGCAAGAAGACGAGACCCGCTAGGATGACGACAGCCGCCGCGATGCGCCAGCGGGCGACACCGTTCACGTCGGCTCGCCGGGATCCTTGCTGGAGGCGCAGAGCTCTTCCCACATATCGTCGGAATGTGGGGTCCATTCGGCGTTGGCCAATCCGGAGATCTGGAACTCGTCCTCTCGCAAGGTGCCGTGGCCGTACGTGCAGATGTACTCGATGCGCGGCAGACCGAATTGGAGCATACGGCTCCACGAACCGGTCTCGACGGGCATCCGCAAGCGGCGCAGGCACACCCGGCAACGGTAGCGTTGGTCCCAGACGATCAGGTAGAGGGTCCCGGAACACAACAGAAACCACACCAGGACAGCCAAGGTGAATCCCAAGTCGTATCCGAACCGCGGCGGTATGTACGTGAATACGGGAGGCGCCGGTGGCCACATCCAGCTCAGCGATAATAGCAATCCGTAGAGCAAAGCTCCGGCAGCCACCAGCTTCGCCGCAAAGTACGCCCAATAGCGCATACAAATTAGACTCCCACTCCCTGTAATTAGTTTCTAACTTACCACGTGTGGGGTATGCTTCAGCTTGCCCACCGGCACATCAGGCGGGCAAGCTAAAGCATACCCCACCCTGTCCGGTTTATAATTGACGCATGTTGACGCCCACCGAAAAAATCTGGCACAACGGCCGCTTCATCCGATGGGAAGACGCGACCATTCATGTTCTCTCGCACGTGGTGAACTACGGCAGTTCGGTATTTGAGGGAATCCGCTGCTATTCCACACCCGACGGCCCGGCCATCTTCCGCCTCCGGGAACACGTTCGCCGCATGGTCGATTCGGCCAAGATCTACCGCATGGAGAACCTTGGCTTCTCCGCCGATGAACTCGCCGAAGCCATGCTGGAGCTGGTACGCGTCAACAAGATGGACGCCTGCTACATCCGCCCCATCGCCTTCCGTGGTTATGGGGATATCGGAGTGAACCCGCTCAAGAACCCGATCGAGATCTACATGGGATGCTGGACCTGGGGCAAGTATCTGGGTGAAGAAGCCCTCGCCGAGGGTGTGGATGTGTGCGTTTCCAGTTGGACGCGCCTGGCCCCCAACACGCTCCCCTCGCTCGCCAAAGCCGGCGGGAACTACATGAACTCGCAACTGATCAAGATGGAAGCGCTCACCAACGGGTATAGCGAAGGCATTGCGCTAGATACCGCCGGTTACGTCAGCGAAGGCTCGGGCGAGAACATCTTTGTGGTGCGTGATGGAAAAATTCACACCCCGCCGCTGGGCGCTTCGGTGCTGCCGGGCATCACGCGGGACAGCATTCTGACGCTGGCACGCGAACTGGAGATCCAGGTGGTCGAGTCCCTCGTTCCGCGGGAGATGCTGTACATTGCCGATGAAGTATTCTTCTCCGGCACGGCGGCCGAGATCACCCCGATCCGCTCCATCGACCGCATCACGATCGGTAAGGGCCGCCGCGGTCCCATCGCCGAAGCGCTCCAAAAGGCGTTCTTCGGGACCATTAATGGAACGCGTCCCGATACGCACGGCTGGCTCTCGCACGTTCACGTGGCCGCGAAAGTGTAACACGGGCATTTAGGACGGCCTCTGTGCCACGGGTTTTGAGGGGTTTGTGCCTGACAGCGAAGAATTGATGGGCGGTCCAAGAGCGCGACCAGGGGGGTCGCGCGCGGACGAGGGCGTCCGCCCCACCAAAATGGTGAACAAGGAGGCCTGCGCAACCGGATGACTACCTCCCCCGAGATTTGCCACACCGGCTGCGCAGCCACCTGATGGACTCTCCCTTTGTAGCGCGAGTGCCGCTCGAAATCCACCCCGATCTCAGCCCCGCTACCCCTTTTCAACAAGTTTCTGGCTCAATCGGTCCTTAGACTTACAATCGGAAGTGTGTGGCAAACTTGTGCATAAACCATCCAGCCCAGGAAGTGTTCCGGCATGAAGATCTCCGGCAACGACGTGGCCACCGGACGCGCGGTCGAAGTCGAGTTCTCCGATTCGATCCTTAGTGTGACGCCGGCTCCCTCGCCCGTGGAATTTTACATCGCCCCAGGGTGGATCGATATCCAGGTGAACGGTTTCGCCGGCGTGGATTACAACCACCCGGAAACGCCGCACGAGGAGATCGCCCGATCCATCCACGCCCTTTTCGCAACCGGTGTCACGCGCTTCTACCCCACCGTGATCACCGGTTCCCCGCAAGACATGGAAGGAGCGCTGCGCAACCTCGCGCGCGCCAAGGATGGGCTGCCCGAGGGCGATGCCATCGACGGCTTCCACGTGGAAGGGCCGCACATCAGCGCTGAAGATGGACCGCGCGGCGCCCACCCTCGGCATTGGGTGAGAAAGCCCGACATCAAGGAGTTCCGCCGCTGGCAGGAGGCCACCGGGAACCGCATCCGCGTTGTGACGATCTCCCCCGAGTGGCCGGAGGCGCTGGACTACATCGAGAAGGTGACCGCCGAAGGCGTCGTGGCCGCCGTCGGCCATACCCATGCCACCGCGCGGCAGATCGCCGATGCCGTCGCCGCGGGCGCAACCCTCTCTACGCACCTCGGCAACGGCGCTCACGGTGTCCTTCGGCGCCACCCCAACTACATCTGGGAGCAGCTCGCCGAGGACCGGCTGATGGCCGATTTCATCGTGGACGGCATCCATCTGGACGCCAGCTTCCTGAAGGTGGCGCTGCGTGCCAAAGGCATTGCGCGGTCGGTCCTGGTCACCGACGCCGCTCCGCCCGCCGGCGCTCTGCCCGGCCGGTACCGCTTGGGGGAGCAGGAAGTCGACCTCACAACGGATGGCCGCGTGGTGCTGGCGGGGCAGGACCGGCTGGCGGGCAGCGCCCTGAGTATGGATCGTGCCATCGGCAACGTGATGCGGCTGGCGGGAGTTTCGCTCGACGATGCGGTGCGCATGGCCACGACGAATGCAGCGCGGGCGGGTGGAGTGCCAGGCCGCGCGCTTGGCCTGGTCCCAGGGGAGCGCGCCGACCTGGTCCAGTTCCGCTTCGATCCGCAAGCGTCCCAGATAGACGTAGTGTCGACGTGGGTCGGTGGTGCTTTAGCTTGGAGCGATCCGTACCGTACCGTATGCTTTAGCTTGCGCAGCCAAAAAAACAAATCCGATTGATTTCCGCTTTCCGGGGCAAGCTAAAGCATACCGTACGGGACGGGTCACTTTTTCCGGCTGATCCGCAGGTAGATGGCGGTGGACGACTTGGCCTCGAATACCAGCTTGTCCTGTTGCGCAGCGGGCCCGGTGAAAATCAGTTCGTGGGTCCCCGAGGTGAGGTCTTTCATTTGGATGCCTTCCTTTACCAGATCTCCCAACGGGTGCCCGTCGAGCGCGATCTTAATGTCGGTCTCGCTACCATACCACGTGGCTTCCGCACCCGACTCCACGATCACGAAAGCCCGCAGACCTCTCACCTGAATGGGCGCGGAGATCTTGGGCACGGCTCCATCAGCAACCTCCAGGATGAAGGCCGCGCGCAGCTCCCCGCTCTGCACGGAAATTTCGTGGTTGCCAGGAAGCAGCGTGGGAATCTCCGCGCCGCCATCCTGGACTTGCCCTACCGGCGCACCGTCCACCAGCACCGAGCCATCCGGCAGATCGCTGGAGATGGTGATCAGGGGCGGAGCGGCCACCAGCATCAGCTCAATTGAGGGTGGCACGGGTTTCTCTGCGCTGACGCTGAAGATCGTGACAGCGGGCACGAAGCCGGCCAGTTGAGCTTCGGCCCGGTAGGTGCCGGGGCCCAATGTGAGTTCGCACAAGGAACGGCCACAGACTTTTCCGTCGAGTTTGATTTCCGCCCCCAGCCGCGAGGAGAGCAGGCTTACCCGGTATGTCGTAGGCACGGGACGAACCTTCGGCCTGGAAGCACGGGTCGCCAGGGTCACCACGGACATCACGATCAGGACGGCCGCAGCCCCAATCAGGCCATACAGAATCTTCCGGAGCATGGCGGGCGATGGCGGCCATATGCCCGGCAGCTTTGGCGTCCGCTGGACAGGCGGTGGCAAGGCGCCCAGGGGGAGGCCTGGATCGGGAACTTCGCCAGACGCGTCCGGCTCCTCGCCGCCGGGCGAGACCGGTGGCGCCCCGGCCAGCCCGGCGGAGGGCGTCGGGGGAGAATCGGCGGCGGACCGCTTGGCAGAGGGGGTCGGGTAAGAACCGGGGGCCGCCCGCCTCGCGGAAGGCATCGGGGGAGGCTCGGCAGCGGTCCGCTTCGCCGAAGGGGTCGACGAAAATACGGCGGAAGTGGCCCGCTTCGCGGAAGGGGTCGAGGGAGATGATGGCGGAGTCGCAATCGTGAGGGCGCTCTGCAAGCGGTGGTCCCCAAGGTTGCCCGTAACCTCCCCGGCGACTGCGGCCGGATCGCCGGACTGGGGCAGCTTGGGCTTACGTTCCGCGATGCGGCTCGCCAGGCTCTCGGCGGAGGCGCAGTTGGGCTCCAGTTGCAGGACTTCCCGCAGCAAATCGTCGGCGGCCTTCCAGTCGGAATCCACCACGCGGCGGCCCCGGTCGAGGAGCGAATTGACCAGTACCGTCCGAATAATAGTGCTGCGCGAATCGGTCCGATGGGCTTCCCGCAACAGGTCGATGCTCCGATCGAGCGAGCCTGCCTCGGCGGCCTCCTGAGCGCTGGCCAACAACTCGAGCGCCTTCCGGCCGCGATCCTGATTCTGGCGGACGAGTGTCTGCAACTCCAGAAAACCGGGCTCCCCGGGAAACTCCACCAAAGCATTTTCCGCGGTCAGCATGGCGCGGTCGTCGTCACCGTCTTCCAGGTACTTGGTGATCTGCTCCACCAGGCGGGCGCGAGAACTCTCACGGGCCTGCTGGTCGCGGCGCTTGATGAGACGCGGGATTTCGAAGGCCAACTCGGGATGCTCGCTGTGAATCGACTTCAGGATTTGCCAATGGTCGAGAGCTTCGTTGAACTGACCACGCTCTTCGAAGAAACGAGCTTTGGCCACAATCGAATTCACCAGGTCGCGCTTGTCGCGGACGGAGCGCACGGCGCCTTCGAAGTGAGGCTCATCGGGGTAGAGCTTGAGGGCTTCCACCAGAATGCCCATGCGGCGGTCGAGATCGCGCTCCGCCTGCACCCGCCGGTCGGTCTCGGCGATGAAGGCGGAGAGCTTCTGCCTCTGCCGGTTTTCCACATCGAACAGGAGCGCCTGGAACAGGGCGTGGTTGGGGTACTTGGCCAGGTACTGCCGGGAGACCGCCATGGCCGCTTCGAAACCGTCCGCTTCCAGGTTCCGGCGAGCCTCCTCATACGCGCTCCTCAAGGAATTGTGTTCGGAGTGTACCAGGTTGTAGAAATTTTGATAGGTGGCGCTGCGGCCGGTATCGGTGTCGGGATTGTCCCGGTCCATCCCGATGAGAATCTCCAGGCGGCTCAAGGCGCCGGTGACTTCGCCTTTTTCCCACGCCTGCTTCGCGGACTGGTACACGCGAGCCTTCTCCTCCCGTACCCTGGCGAGCTGTTGTTCCCGCCGTCCCACCTCGGCCAGCAGTCCCAGCGCCGCGGTGTCATTGGGACGGAGTTGCAGCAGGTTATCCAGAGCCTCGCGGGCCTGTAGGAAGGCCTGGTTATCGAGGTGCTGCCGGGCCAGGACGAGCCACTCGGAGATCTTGTTTTCCCGGCGCTTTTTCTCGATCTGGGCTTGGAGCAGGATGGTGTCCGGATCGTTCGGATCCAGCTCCAGGGCCTCCTGGATCTTGAGCAGCGCCAGAGGATATTCGGTGGCTTCGAAGAAGCGCTTGGCACTCTCCAGCAGTTGGCGGATGCGGTTCTGCCGCACCGCGCTATCCACTCGCCCTCGCAGCAGGGCAATCTCATCGTCCAGGTGGCCTTCACCCTCCAGTTCGGAGAGGACCTCGGTGGCAAAGACATAATCGCCCTGTTCAAAGCTGCGGGCGGCCCGCTCCAGGCGGGATTTGACCTTGCTGCCATCGAACCACTCCAGCGGCTCGTTGCGCCAGGCTTTCTGCAGCGCCTCGGCGAACTCCAGCATGTTCAGGAAGCGATGGCGGGGCTGTTTGGCCAGCGCCTTGGCCACTACCATGCTGATGCCATAGTTCACGTCGCGGTTCAGCCCGGAGATCGGCGGAGGGTTGAACCGCTGGATGGCCTCGATGGTCTCGTCCTCCGTGCCCTGAAAGGGACGACGCCTGGTGAGCGCCTGATAGGTGACGACGCCTAGCGAGAACAGATCCGAAAGGGGAGTGGGCGGCTTCCGGAGAAACTGCTCGGGGGCCATGTAGGGGTAGGTGCCCCGCAAAGAGCTGGTGTCTGTGGCAGAGGCCGGGCGGGCCAGTCCAAAGTCGATGACCTTGACGGAGTTATCCTCCATCACGAAAATATTGCTGGGTTTGACGTCGCGGTGGATCAATCCCTGCTGGTGCGCGGCGTGGAGACCGCGGCAGGCCTGCTCGATGATGGCGATGACTCCGGGGACGCTCAGCCGGGGGCTGCCGTCGCGAATGAGGCGGTCCAGCGTGACGCCGGGCAGCAGCGGCATGACGAAGAACGGCTTCTTGGTTCCCTCCGCCTCAAATTCTCCGATGTCATAGATACTGATGACGTTCGGGTGCACCATGTTGGCCAGCAGGTTCCACTCGTTGTAGAACATGGCCATGGTTTCGGAATCGATGTCGAGGATGGTTTTGAGGGCCACCTCGCGCTGCATGAGGCGGTCGAGGGCCGCGTAAACGACTCCCATGCCTCCTTCCCCGAGGATCTGCCGGAGCTCGTAGCGCTCTTCGAGTTGTGTCCGTCTTAACGCCACAGGACGCGCCCCATAGAATATCCTACGATAGGCGGGACCGGAACGGATTGCCGTAGGGTATGCTTTAGCTTGCCCAGTACCCTTCTAACTCCACGGCAAGCTAAGCATACCCCACGAAGCCCTACAACTTAATGTCCCAGCCCTTGCGGAACAGGGGCTTGACCCATTTGTTGGCCTCCTTGTTGTTGGTGATCTCCATCTTAGCGGAGTCCCACAGCAATTTGCCTTCGTAATGTGTCGCCACGGCGCCCAGCACCAGCCACTCGGTGTAGGGGCCGGCGATGCCGAAGTTGGAGCAGGCCGGCGTTCCACCCTTGCAGGCGCGGACCCAGTCGCGGCAATGGGCCGAATGATTATCGCCGAAACTGGCGCCGGGGGATCGCTGCAGATAGGCGTTGGGGAGCTTATATTCCGCCCATTTCGAGCCCGGAAGCAGTCCCACTCCCTCCCCGCGGCCACTGGTGCCCAGGTAGCCCTTTGAGCCGACGAAGATGAGGTTGTATCCGCTGCCTTGCGGTCCGCCGCCACGTCCACCACCCCCGCCACCACGTCCGGCTTGTGGGCCAGCCCCGCCGGGAGCGCCTGGAGGCGGACCACCCGGACCGCCCGGACCGCCCCCGCGGCCACCCCTTCCAGCCGGACCGACTTGCGGACCCGCGCCGGGAATCTTGCGCGCCTCCTCAGCCGTCATGCCGGGCGGAAGATACGCATCCCCTTGAATGCTGTCATTCCAATACACTGTGACCGGCGGCAGGCTCCCGCGCGCTCCAAACTCGTACCGCACCGCGTTCTTCACCGGATAGGTGAAGGGACTGGTCCCCTCCCGCTTGAGGGCCTCGACGCTGATGAGGCTCTCGGGGCTCAATTGCAGCGCCCAGTTGGCCGGACCCAGGATGTGGACACCCCAATCCCCGAACAGACCGCTGCCGAAATCGAAGAAGCCGCGCCAGTTGAAGGGCATGTAAAAGCCGAACTCCGGCGCCCCGCCGCGCCCGCCCATCGCGGCCGTTGCGAATGCCTTGTAGTCGTCGTCGCCTTCCGTGTAGGGACGCGCTGCCGCGCCGCCCAGCCAGAGGTCCCAATCCAGCGTGTCCGGAACCGAAGTCTGAGGCGGAATCTTCTGCATGCCCTGTGGCCATCCCGGATTGCCATGCCAGGCGTGGACCTCTTTCACATCACCGATTTCACCCGACCAGAAGATCTCGCAGGCCACGCGTGTGGCGTCGTGCGAGTAGCCCTGGTTGCCCATCTGGGTGGCGACCTTGTACTTCTCGGCGGCCTGCGTGAGGAGGCGGGCTTCCCAGGGAGTCCGGGTCAGCGGTTTCTCTACGTACACGTGCTTGCCCAGTTGCATGCAGGCCAGGGCGCAGGTGGCGTGCATGTGGTCGGGGGTGCCGATGACCACGGCGTCGATGCCCTTGCCCTGTTTGTCGAGCATCTGCCGGAAATCCTTGTACTTCTCGGCCTTGGGCCACTGCGTGAAGCCCTGCGCACCGCGTTTCCAATCGACATCCGCGAGCGCGACGATGTTCTCCACGCCGGCTTCGGAGTCGCGCAGGTCGCTGAACGGCTGACCGCCCGCGCCGATACCGGCAATATTCAGCTTTTCGTTGGGAGATTTGTAGCCAAGAGCTTTCAGCGAGGGGGTGCTGCCGAAACCGCCGGATGGGACAGCGCCCGCCAGCAGTGCTCCGTAGAAGAAGTGCCGCCGGGTAAAACCAGGCCGGCCAAAACTACGTAATGCCATATTCCAAGCCCCTTAAAAGAGAATAGGGGCAGGCCATCAACTTCGATGGCCTGCCCCACAATTAAAGCACCTTTCAAATCTAGAATTCGAAACGCGCTGAAAACGCCATAACGCGGGCCGGTGCGGTGCTATTGAAAACACCGGCCGTGAGACTGGTCTGGTTGCCGGTTGCGGGATCGAACGTGCTCCCGGTACCGATGCCGACGTATTGGGGGTGGTTGAACAGGTTGTAGGCCTGAGCCTGAAGTCGCAGACCGATCCGTTCGTGGAACGGTATGAACTTGGACATGGTGGCATCCAGGTTGACGATATTCGGCAACGACATGATCCCCGCTCCGCCGCCGAGGTTGCCGAGAGCCGGCGTGGTGATGGTGGTTCCGGGGGCCGCAGGTGCAAAGGCTGCCGGATTGTAGTACAGGCCGGCAGGCACGTTCGCCATGGGATTGGCCACTACGTTACAGCGCGCGCCGACATCGGGAGTGCCCGTGTAATCCGGCGTAGTTCCGATAAGGCTGCAGCCCGGACCGAACACGGGGCCGCTCTGAACCGAGACGATTCCCGAGAGCGTCCACCGGTCGATAAAGGCCGAGAGGATCTTGGATCCAGCCCGCTTGCCGAGGTTCGGGAACTCGTAGCTGTAGCTCATCTGGAAGTTCTGCCGCCGGTCAAAAGTCAGGCGTCCGTAGTTATACGCCTCGTTGTTGGCCACTACCGGGTTGAACGAGGTCGTGCCCAATGCGTGCGAGTACGTGTAGGCGATACCGAACGACAGGCCGTGAGAGAACCGCTGTTGCAGTGAAGCGGTCAGCGCGTTGTAGTTGGTGTGCCCCAGGTGGTTGTAGCCATTGATGGTATTGAACCCGGGGTAAATCGTGCGCAGAAGAATATCCGGCAGCGTCTTGTTGCCGTTGGTCGGGTCGGCATTCGCCGTGTTGAAGGGTGCCCGGGTTCCGATCGGAATGGGGTTGATGTCGTACGACAGTTGTTGATTGTAGCCCCAGTTGCCGGTGTAGCCGACATCGAGCACCATCGTTCTGGCGACGGTCCGCTGGATATTGATGCTGGCGTTTTGAGCGCGATCCCACGGGACTTGCGCGGCTGGCCACATGTAAAGAGTGGAGGGACCGAACACCAGGCTATTGCCGCTGGCCGCGATCTGCGCGAACGTGGTGTAGTTCACCTGGGGCGAGTACGAATAAGGAGCCTGGCCCGAGAGATTATACACCTGATTGCCGTCCAGACGGTTGTAGAAGACTCCGAATCCGCCGCGCAACGCGGTCTTTCCATCACCGGTGAGATCTAAGGCAAAGCCTACTCGAGGCGCGGCCGCCAGAGGCGACTGATTGTACGGCGCCGCCGGAACGCCGTTGACGCCGAGCAGGTGCAAACCATCGGCCGGATTGCCGCTGTTCGGGACGTACAGCCCAATGTAGGCGACCGGAGCCACTGTGCCCGTGCCGGGATCGATTGCCACGCGTTTGCCGCCACTGGTTCCTGGGATATAGATGCGGGGCGCCGAAGACTTGGTATACAGGCTCGGCACAAAATTGGAGAACGTGTCGTTGATATCCACCTGCGGCGTCTGGTGGTAGAAGCGGATTCCATAGTCGAGCGTCAGCCTGGGGGTAACCCGCCAGTTGTCCTGGATGTAGAACTCCGCGTTCCAGTAGGCCACATTGAAAACCGCCCGAGCGGTGGTCTGGCTGTAGGAATCAACATTTCCCAGCAGCGCGTTGGCGTAACCGTTGGTAGTGTTGCCCAAGCCGTTGTTCGTGTCCGGGCTGAAGTTGAAATTCCCTTCATACGCTGGAGTCGACGGTTGGATTTTATGGTTGTTTTCCAGGTACACGCCGGCTTTGAAGGTGTGCTTCCCGAGCACCTTGCTGATATTGTCCTGATAGCTCCAGATGGTATTGAAATTCTCGTAGTTCCCGGCCGAAGTCCCGACGCGCGTGAAGTTCATAGCCGAAGCGCCCGACTGGACGGCTCCGAATTGGAACTCGGGCAGGAGGTTGAAGTATCCGTTAGTGGCAGAAGCACCTGCCGGAGCGGTGGTGGGGATCGGAAACAGTGCCGGTATCGGGCCGGGGAGCAACGAGCGGTCCTGGCTCTTGCCGCCGTCGGCAGTGTAATACGACCAGGTATTCCAGCTCTTACCGACGGTGAACTCGTTGATCAGCGTAGGAGAGAACTGGTAGGTGGCGGTGCCGGAATAGCCATGGCCTGGGTTCGGGTGGTCGATCGGAGCGATACCCGTAGCGCCCAGAAGGCCGCCTTGGTCTTGCGAGAACTGGACGCCCTGGTAGAGGGCAAGCATGTCGTCATGGTCGTTGATGTAGCGGAAATAGCCGCTGAGCTTCGACGTGAGATAGGTATCGACACGAAGCACATCGTTACGCCGCGGGTGGGTGGCGCTGGCAGATTCAAAATAGTTCACAATGTTGGCTTGCGATCCGCTGCCCGCGAAGTTCGGCAGGGGGAAGAAGTTAAGCATCGCCTGGCCCAGCGGCGTGATACGCGCGGCGGGAATGATATTGCCGGGGAACTGCGCGCCCGTGGTGGGATCGATGATTGGGAACAGAGACCCGTTGTTGTTCAGCGTTTGGGAGAAGTTGCCCTGACGCTCCAGGGCCGTCGGTGTGTACTTCGTTTGGCTTCCGCCGCTTACATACTGGCCGGTATACTCCTGCGACCAGAAGAAGAAGAGCTTCTTCTTGTTTGTGTTGAAATGCTTCGGAACGAAAATCGGGCCGCCAATCGTGTAAGTCTCGACGTTGAAGCGGTACTTCGAGATCGGAGAGTTGGGGACGTCGGTCAACGGATTTCGACCGTTCCGGTTGTTCTCCCACTGATTCGCGTTAAAACCCTCATTCCTGTGGTTCCAGACCATAGATCCGTGGAAAGTCTGGGTGCCGCTCTTAGTGACCACGGTGATCGCGCCGCCGGAGTTGCGTCCGAATTCCGCCTGGTAGTTGGACACCAGAACCTTCATCTCCTGAATCGAATCGGCGTTCGGCTCGAAATGCAACGTGCTGTTGGAACCGGTGTCGATGTCCGTGATTCCGTCTACGGTGAAATTGAGCGCCGACGTGTTGCCGTTGATCGTGATGCCACGGATGGCGTTGGGCGAGGTTACGTCGCGATTGCCCCCGTTGGTTCCGTTGTAGCTGACGTCCACTACACCGGGGATCAGCTTCATGTAGCCGAACATGTCGCGCCCTCTGAGGGTCACATTGCTGAGTTGTTGGCCCTCGATCGCGGCGGCTTTTTCCGAGCTCGCCAACTGGATAGACGCGGCTTCCGCCGTCACCGAAACGGTATCCGTCGTGTTGCCGAGTTGGAGGCTCAACTTGCCCAAGTCGCGGGTTTCGTTGGCGTCTACAATGATTTCCGTCTGGCTCAAGGTCTTGAAGCCCGAAACCTTGACCGAAACCGTATACGTGCCGGGAACGATGTTCAAAAAGCGGAACGTCCCCGTGCCATCGGTAGTTGCCGTGTGGACATCCCCGGTAGCCGTATCGGTCAGCGTAACCGCAGCACTGGGAACCACAGCATTGGCCGGATCTTCTACCACTCCCACCACAGAACTGGCAACCGTCTGTGCAAACGCCCCCACGCATAGCAGCGCGAGAGCACATAATACCACTAACGTTTTTCTACAGTGCATCCCTTTTTCTCCTCACCTAAGCGTTCTTTTACTGCCCGAAAAGCCCCTTTAGATCGGCCCAAACCCACCCAGCCCACACCCGAAACCGTTACGTTGGTTAACTGAATGCACGGCAGGCGCACAACTCGGTGGAAATTCGGATTGTCGAGTGAAGCTAATACGTTATGGTCCAAAATTGCAAGGGCTATACGGTAATTAGCAATTATTTTCAATAACTTACAACGCTTACAGAAACCCACGTATCATACGCCCCAAAAGCGCTCATTGTTACCGTATTTAACCCCCGAAAAATTTGCATATGCAACGGAAGGCCTTGATGATACAATCAAACCCGATCTGGGCAGCAGAGATACGGGACGGGGCTCAACTGGCATGACGAAACGGTCCAACCCATAGGTACCTTTGTGTCCCCAGGTCAGGGGGGCTGCCATGTCGCAGAGGCGAGTATTGGAACAGGAGTTGGCTCCGGTGGTTCGCGGTTTGCCGGAGACGGAAGTGGAGCGGGATCGGGTTCGGGAGCAGTTGGAGCGGATACTGGCACATCCGCTATTCACCCACAGCAAGCGCTATCCCTTGCTTCTGCGGTGGGTGGTGGAGCGCGCCCTGGAGGGCCGCTCCGGGCAACTGAAGGAACGCACGCTGGGTGTGGAGGTGTTCGGCCGCCACCCGGATTACGACACCAATACCGACCCGGTAGTGCGCATTACCGCGGGCGAGATCCGCAAGCGGATTGCCCAGTATTATCACGAGCCGGGACGCGATAACGAGGTGCGGATCGATCTGCCCTGCGGATCCTACGTGCCGGAATTTCATCGGCCCCCGCAATCGGAGCGGCTGGCGCCGTCCCCGGTCGAAATACTGCCCATAATCGACCCTCCGCCGGTTCCCAAGGCGCGGCCGCTGAAGCCGGCGTACCTCGCGGTCCTCGCATTGCCGCCCCTAGTCTGGCTGGTGGTCTGGCTGTTCTCCGCAACCCCGGTGGACCGGTTCTGGCGGCCGTTTCTGGACTCCAACGGCTCCGTTCTCCTGTGCATTGGGGGCACCGGGATCGCCGAGGAAGTAGCGGCCACCCCACCGCCGAATAGCCAGACGATCACCGTCACCGACCAAATCAAACGCGAATACGTGGCCTTTTCGGATGCTCAGACGCTTTCCCGGCTGGCCGGCCTCTTCCAGGCCAAAGGCAAGCCGTATTCCATGCGGATCGGAGCGGCGACCACGTTTGCCGATATGCGCAATGGCCCCGTGGTCCTGGTGGGCGGATTCAACAACGGATGGACCATGCGCCTCCTGAGCCAACTCCGCTACAGTCTGGCTCGCGATCCGGCAACCAGAGTGGAATGGATCGAGGACCGGCAGAACCCGTCCAAGCGCGACTGGGTGGTGGACAGCAGGACACCGAATCTAAAGCTGACCGATGACTTCGCGATCATTACGCGGGTCCTGGATCCTGCCACGGAGCGCATGGTCGTAGTCGCCGCGGGAATCATGCAATACGGCACCATCGCGGCGGGGGAGTTCCTGACGAATTCGAAATACCTGGATCAGCTTGCCAAACAGGCGCCCTCGAACTGGCAGCACAAGAACATGCAAGTGGTCATCGCCACCAAGGTGATTAACGGGAATTCCGGGCCACCGAGCATTGCAGAAGTGTACTTCTGGTAGACCGCAAAAAACATAAGGCCACGAATGAACACGAATGCACACGA
>PMTT01000107.1 GCA_003167275.1 Bryobacterales bacterium
GCTACGTAGGCCCGTCCGCGCGGCTTGACTGTCTATGTCCAGTATGAGAGCCACACCCGTTTCCTTCTCGTCGGCGGTCATGCTGGCCATCAGTGCCGGAGGAAGGGCTGGGTCGAGGCGGACATAGCCGAACTGGAGTACCTCGGCCAGACCGACGCCCACGAGATCGCGAACGAGGGCAACTTCTTCGTCTTGTTTCGTATCCAGCTTCAGCGCCATGGCGATCGCAGCCAGATGCCCGCCGCCTTGGAACACGCCGAGCGGGCGGATCTTGCGGCGGGTTTCGGCGGGCAGGCGACGGAGGGACAACTCGACGCTCGCAAAGAGCGATCGCTCCCGTTCGCCGGGGTGCTTGGATTCTAGCGAAGCCATCAGTTCGTGGATGCTCTCGGTGGCGCGGCGAATGCCGGAGGCGGCTACTTCTCCTGCCAGCAGGACGAGGCTCCGGGCGTGACAGCCGACGGCGTCTACGAGGTTCGCGATCTCCTGTTCGCTCTCGTCGCCGGTTGCTGATTGGGGCATGAGGTTGCCTTCGCCCAAGACGCGGACTACCAGGCGGATCGCGTCCGGGCGATCGAGGCGGCCGATCCGGACGACGTTGCGGGCGAACGGCTCGGGCAGGGGCTCGCGGCTGGTGAAGATCAGGCGCGTGTGGCCAGTCTTACTGAGGGTCTGGCAGTGGTTCAGGACTCCAGCGAGCATCTCTGGTTCGAATGTGTCGTGCGCTTCGGAATCGGCAGCCGGCGGCAGGATGGTCTCCATGTTGTCCAGCACGATCACGGTCGGCTGTTCCGCCAGCGCGCGCTCGACAAGCTGGAGAGGGGCAGCCTCGTTTTGTGCGGCGCGGGATTGGTAGTTCGCGACGAGCTGATCGCCAATGGCGTAGAGCACGGCGCGCGGGTCGGCGAGTAGTTCGAGACTGACGAACGCGGCACGCTGGAATCGTCGCGTCAAGACCAGCCAGCGGGCTAACTCGGCGGCCAGTGTCGTTTTGCCTTCACCGCCATCGCCTTGGAAGACTACATGGTGTTGGGTAGACAGAATCCGCTCGGCGGCCAACATCTCACGGCTGCGGCCAACGAACTTGTGCAAGGGCTCCGGCGGTACCTTGCCAAAAGACAGTTCCCGCTGGTCGGCGATGAGGGCCTGGAGTTGTTCGGAGGGGACTGCACGGATGAGCTGTGCGTCCTGCTCCTCCTGGAAGAGGACGGGGACAAACCAGTCCTCCAGGCGCAAGTCGACGGTGAATACCTTGCCGCGGAAGTTGTCGCTCTTGAGCTTCTGCTGTCCGGCGAGCATGGCTTGGCCTACCAACTTGCCGCTCATCAGTTCTTCGTAGAACTTCGTGACGAAGCGGCTCGCGGTCTCGACGAGCACCGAGTGGCTCATGGCCACGATGGAAGCCACTCCGCTTTCGAGCAGCTTGCCGGCTACCGAGGTGGACGGGTCTTTGGCGGCCATAGCGGTCTGGCACGCGTCCAGGAAGAACAGCGGGACGCGGTGGCCGTGGACCACGGCGGCGATGTCGTCCGCATTCACGAGTTCGGTGCGCTTGTGGTCGGCGGGATCTTCGAAGCAGAGGGCGCCCANNAGGGCTTGGAACGTGGGCGGGGTGAGGAGGTGGAAGTCTGCCAGGTCACCGAGCTTCGAGAGGGCTTCCACCAGCGGACGGGCGCTGATGCGGTGGTCGATGTAGCTCTGGTCATCGGGGCGAGGGCTGACTAAGAGGACCCGGATTGGGGGCTTGGTGGCCATCGCCGGCTGCTGGTCGCGGTTCGGGAGGGTTCGGCGGAGGCGGACACCGTGGGCTCCTTGGAAGAGGAATCCCTTGCCATCGTGGATTAGCTCCCAGGGGAGGGAGAGCAGGAGCGTGGCGGACTCGTCGGCTTCGAGTTGCTGGGTGGCTGGGGAGCCGGCGACTAGGGATTTGTCGACTTTGATGGTGAAGCGGCGCTCGGCTTCGCCGAGTTGACAGGCTGAAGCCTGTTCCACTTTGCCGGTTGAAGCCTGTTCCACCTTGGCGGCTGAAAGCGGTGACAGCCTCCAGGCTTCGAAGGCGGGGCGGGCGGTCTCGACGGTCAGCGTGTCGTAGAGGAGGCGGCCCCAGATTGGGAGGGTGGCTTCTACACGTTGCGCGCGCTCACGAAACACGCCGCTCGGCCAGTTGATGTAGCGCTCCAGATACCAGGACAGTTCGTCGGCTTCGATCGGCCCTAGTGGGGCGGTGAAGCGGTAGCGCTGGCTCTCGACGGCGCGGCCTCCATCGGGCGGATAGAAGGTCAGAGTCGCGGTCGCGGTGGCACGGCGCTTCCCTTCAGAGGTGTCGAGAGAGGGATCGGTCAGCTCGAGGACCAGGTCGGCGATGGGCGTTTGGGGAGCCTCCACCGGCGGAGTCGGGTCGACGGGGAGTTGCTCGCCAATGGCTGCCAGGATGGCGGGGAGGGCTGCGGTCAGACCACCGGGGCCCACTGCGAACTGCACAGCAACGGGTTCTTCGCCGAACCACAGGCGCAAGGCTGGCGGTTCGATGCCGGGGAGCATCACCGGGATTACCTTGTAGTCCTCCCCGCGCTTCTTTTGCACTTCCAGGGCGTGTTTGATTTCCTTGAATACCCAGGCGGAGTTGATGGAATGGGGGCTGAGAATGGCGAGGAAATGCGAGGCGCGTTCAATTTCCTTTTGGATGGTGGGTTTGAGTTTGTCGCCCGGGACGAGGCGTTGGGAGTCGGTCCAGACTTCCAACCCCAGTAGTTCCAAAGTCTTGCGAAACTCCGCAACTACTACATCATCTTTGCCGGAGTGGGAGATGAAGATCAGTTTGGACGACATAGCAACGCCGTGGTTATTATGGCATAGTTGATGGCTGAGGCTCAGGCCAGAAAGAAGAGACACTACGGGTGTAAGGCAGAAGTCAAAATGAGGACGTTGCGGCGGCCGGACGATTGAAGGATTATCCTCCCTCCCAGAAGGATATCCGACCTCACGTACCGACCGCCCCAGATGAGTTTGAGCCGTTGACCGGCCCCCTGAGTCACCCTGTGTCTCTCAACGACAGGGTGCAATGGGTTCGAACCCAAGATCTCCGGTTTGGGCCTTTTGAGGGGCTTACTTGGGAGACTCAGATTCCACCTGAAATGCA
>PMTT01000754.1 GCA_003167275.1 Bryobacterales bacterium
GGCGGAATGGTGCCGCCATGCGCCACCACGACGGGCTGCGCTACCAATAGATTATGGCCGGGTATCCGTAACCCGTCCTGCTCAGCATTCCAGCCATGGGCTGATGCAAACGCGAGCACAGTGGCGGCAAATGCGAACTTGTTTCCTAGAACTTTGTGGATCATCTTTTTGACCATTTTCCTTGTAACGTGAATTTGCCCGTTCCCGGGGCCCAAAAGACTGGAGTGGCCGGATTGGCGCCATACTCTCATCTTTATCGTGTAAAAAGCCGTACCACGACCCTTACCTAAGCACTACACCACGCAGTGTATCGTAACCAGTTATCTAATGCGTGGTACTGTACGGTAACACCCAGTACTCTGGCGTACGAATGGTCGGTTTGGGTATCGGGTAAAAAACCGAGGTGAGGAGTTATTCGACTCGGAACGGCACCTGAGACTGCCGAACTGCGCTCTCGGCATATCCCGGAGCGGAGCGGTAGGGGCGCTCGCCGGGGTAGTCCAGGCGCATGTCCGCGGTGACCTCATCGAGCATGGTCAACGTGGTGGTCTGGGTCTCCATCGCAAACGCGGTCAGCAACAGGTTGTCGCAAATCGCATTGATGAGACGGGGAATTCCCTGCGACCGGAAATGGATCTCTTCCATGAGTTCCGGGGTGAAGATGGTCTGATCTTTGAGGCCGGCGCGTGACATGCGTGAATTGATGTAAGCCTCGGCCTCTTGAAGATTGAAGCCGCGCAACGTGCAGCGCAGGGCAATCCGCTGCTTGAGCTGCCGAAACTCCGGCGCCTCCATCTTACGGTCCAATTCCTGCTGGCCAGCCAGGATAATCTGGAGCATCTTGCCTCGCCGGTTCTCCAGATTCCCCAGGAGACGAATCTCCTCCAAAACGTCCCATTCCAGATTGTGGGCTTCATCCACGATCAACACGGTGGTGCGGCCGGCTGCCGCCCTTTCGAGCAGCATATTGTTCAACGAAAGGAGCACCTCGGTCTTGGAGAGGCGGTTGCATCGAAGATCCAGATCGTAGGCCAACATCTCGAAGAACTGCTCGACCGAAAGACGCGAGTTAAAGAGAGACGCAAACGCGATCTGCTGGGCGTTGAGGAAATCGCGCAGGCATTCCAGCATAGTGGTCTTGCCGGTGCCGACCTCACCCGTCAGCACAATGAACCCCTTGCGGCTCTGAACTCCATAGATCAGGTTCGCCAGCGCCTCTTCGTGCTGCGGACTCCGGAACAGGAACGAGGGATCCGGACTCATGTTGAACGGGTTTTGTGAAAAACCGAAGAAGGCGTTGTACATAGTCGGCGACGACTCGGGAGGCTCCTCGCATCTTATCACGGGGCTGGAACCCCGGCCAACTCACGCTAGTACTGGTAAGTACTGGCAGAGACACTACTTGGCGTGTTTTAGCGCATCTTACGGCTGCGGCTTTTCACCCGGTGTCTTCACGGCAGCCTTGACCGGGCTGATCAGGATGTGGGCGTTGCGCCCTTCCAGACGCGGTTGGGCCTCCACGCTGCCATAGGCGGTGAGGTCGGCGGCAAAGCGCATCAGCAGTTTCTTGCCGAGATCGGCGTGCGCGATCTCCCGTCCGCGGAACTGGACCACAGCCTTGACGCGGTTCCCTTCCTGCAGGAAGCGTATGGCGTGGTTTTTCTTGAAATCATAGTCGTGATCGTCGGTGTTGGGCCGGAACTTCAGTTCCTTCACCTGCACCACGTGCTGCTTCTTTTTGGCGTCGTGCTGCTTCTTCTTTTGCTCATACTGGTAATGACCGAAATCAACGGCCTTGGCAACCGGAGGAACGGCAGTGGGCGCAACCAGCACGAGATCGAGGCCTAATTCCTGGGCCTTGCGCAGTGCCGCCGAAGTTGGCATCACCTCGGTGGTGCCATCGGGAAAGACGGCGCGCACTTCTCGTGCACGGATCGATTCATTCACGTTCTCTCTGCGATTCTGCCTGCGAGGAGGAAAGTTTCTGCCTGGATACATTTGGGGTTAAGCGTCTGGTTCAGGGTTGCGGAGGCAAGCGAAAACGGGCCGGGCGCCCGGGGAAATTCTCTGGTCGAGAATCGGAATGGTGCAAATGATAGACAAGCGCAATTTACGTCAGTCTCAGTGTACACCATATTGCGGACCGGAAGTCAAAGAGAATTGTCCAATCTGACAGGATCCCAAGGCGGCTGCCCCATTCCAGTACGGCACTGTCCGGAAACGACGGTAAATTAAGGCCTTTGGGAGCAGAAATGGCGACCGGCCAAGCCATACAGCGGGTGAGGAGGCGTGCGCCTGACCACCAATCCATCGACTCTCGCCCGGTGGAAGGATTGGCCGGGAAGTTGAATTGGGCGGGCCCCGAGGCGCCATCCGCGGCGCCACGGACCCCGCCTCGACTAAAGCCGGCGGGACAGACCGGAGGTCTGTCCCGCATCACGACGCAATTTCCATTTCAGAAAGAGCCAGGAGCCCCTTCTCTTTGAGGCCCGAAAGCGCCAGGCCGTAACGGCCCCGGATCCCCGTCTTCTCGAAGATGTGCTTGAGATGAATTTTGACCGTGCCGGTGCGGATCCCCAGGGAGGCGCCGATATCCTTGTTCTTCCACCCCCTCTCGACCAGTTCCATTACTTGAAGTTCGCGCGCTGTGAGGGGGGAACGGCCGTAACGTATGGGACGGTCCACCTCACGGACCATTTCCTCCTCCAACCAGGTGCTCCCCGATACCACCGCGCGGATACAGCTCATCAGGGTGATCAACGAGGCAGTCTTGCGGACCACGCCAGCGGCGCCAGCCTGGAGAAACCGCAAGGCCTCAGCCTCCGAGAACGAGAGGCTCCACACAATCACCGGCACCGGGCTGCCCATGGTCCTCAAGACCCTGAGGAAATCCATCACGGCGTAAATGCCGAAGGCCTTGTCCAACATCAGCAGGGACGGCGCCAGCGCCCGTACCGCATCCATGCCGTCGGCCAGCGAACTCTCGGCGGCGACGACGCGCAGCTCATCTGCCGATTCCAACAGGGATCGAAGGCCCTCAATGGCAATCGGTTCGGTATCACACACTGCAACGGTATTCACAGATTTGCTCTTCGGTATCGGCCAAACGCGCCCTAAAACACTCTATCGACTTAACTGTCTGAATAGTTTAGTATCCGGGACGGAAATAGATCTCAAGTATTAGACGGCGGCAGGGCAGTCTTCTCGGCGCCGCCGCCTTTAGCCCGGTCTGAGCGCTCCCCATTCGCCCCCGCGAAGCCGCCATACGACCCGGCTATTTCCCATTTTAGTGTCCGATTATAGCTTGGGACGCACCGCGCTCCTAGAATGGCGGATCATGGCACAATTCCAGGTAATACAACCCGAAACTACCTATACTGGCTCGCCCATCGGCCAACTCAAGAAGGGTCTCCCCAAGAGCACCCAGTCCCTATGCCCCGAATGCACCCAACTGATTGATGCCACGATTCTGGAAGACGGGGGCAAGGTGGTGATGGAAAAGCGCTGCCCCGAGCACGGCGAGTTCCGCGACATCGTATACTCCGACGCCAAACTCTACCTGAAGATGGAGGAGTGGACCTTCGGCGACAACCGCGGCCTGGAAAATCCGGCGGTCACGACAGCCACCCGCTGCCCGGACGATTGCGGCCTCTGCAATCTGCACACCAGCCACACCGGGCTGGCCAATGTCGACCTGACCAACCGCTGCAACCTGACCTGTCCGGTCTGCTTTGCCAATGCCAACGCCGCCGGATACCTCTACGAACCGGACCTCGAAACCGTCCGCAAGATGTTGCAGGCCCTGCGCAACCAACGTCCCGTGGCCGGCCGGATCGTTCAGTTTTCGGGCGGCGAGCCGACCATCTACCCGCGTTTCCTGGACGTCCTGCGGATGGCCGGCGAGATGGGCTTTTCCCACACCCAGGTAGCCACCAACGGCATCAAGTTCACCAGCCTGGAGTTCGCCGAGCAGTGCAAAGAGGCGGGGCTGCACACTCTCTACCTCCAGTTCGACGGCGTCTGCGACGACGTTTACCGCCGCACGCGCGGCGAATCGCTCTGGGAGAAGAAGCTGCGGTGCATTGAAAACGTCAAGAAGGCCGGCTTGAAAATCGTGTTCGTGCCGACCATCGTGAAGGGCCTGAACGACCACCAGATCGGCGATATCCTCCGCCTGGCGCTGGAATACATCGACTGCACCAGCGGCATCAGCTTCCAGCCGGTGGCCTTCACCGGGCGGATCGCGCGCCACGAGTTGGAGTCCAAGCGCTTCACACTCTCCGATTTCGCCCACGCGGTGCATCAACAGACCGGCATCGCCGACCCCTACCAGGACTGGTTCCCGCTCTCCTGCGTCACGCCATTTTCGAAGCTCATCGGCGCCCTCCGCGGCGAGGAGACCACCACCCTGAGCTGCCACCCGCACTGCTCGCTCGGGACCTATCTGTTCGTCGACCCGAACCGCCATGCCGTACCGGTGACCCAGTTCGTCGAGATCGGGCCGATGCTGCGCGAAATGGACATCCTGGCGCACAAGGCCGGCAAGCGCCGCATCCAGTTCTTCACCAAATTGTCGGCCTGGAACAGCCTGCGGAAGTTCTTTCATCAGGAGAAGGCGCCCGCCGGCTTGACCTTCACCAAGTTCCTGCAGACGCTCCAGGGGATGACCGACAAGCGCTACGGCCGGGGCGACAGCGAGCGCCAGGGCTTCACCTACCGCACCCTCATGCTGGCCGGCATGCATTTCATGGATTCGTACAACTACGACGTGGAGCGGGTGAAGCGCTGCGTGATCCACTACGCCGCCCCCAACGGCCTGATCTATCCCTTCTGCGCCTACAATTCCGGCCCGGTCTACCGCGAGCGCATCGAGAAGGAGTTTTCGGTGCCCTTCGACCAGCAAGCCGAGATGCGGCGGCTGAGGGCGGAGGCCAGACAGGGCTGCAACGTGGGTGTGCCGGAGTTGGTGTAGCGGATTAACGGAGATGATGGCAAGGCGAAAGCGGCGCGAATGGCTTCACCCTGCGTCGCGAGTTGGCCGCGGTCGTTCCTGGTCTTCGAGTCGTTGGCATTGTTCTTGATCCACAGCAGACCAGTCGTTGGCAATTTCCAGGTCAAGGTCGCGATCGCGGACGGCAGCCTGCTTGAGCCGCTCCTGCAAGTCGTTCGGGCTGGGCGGGGAGATGTGCTGCTCCGTCATCATTACAGTTTAACCGCCGAGACGCGGTCCCTGGGGATTGGTAGTGCCCGGAAAGTGCGTTGATGGAAATTCCGCATCCGCCTAGCGATAGCGCTCGTCCGCAAATATCCGGCGGGGGACGGGGATAGGTACAATCGTTCATGCTGATCAGACTTCCAAGCATTCGGCTAGGGTCATGTTTAATCCACAACATCCACAGGCAATTCTTAATATTATTTCGCCCGTTTGCCATCAGATGGTTACGGACCCGCCTGGTGGAGGTCCTGTGGATAAATCACGACCACCCGTCGGCGTGTTCTAGTCGGGGAATAGTTTTGTATGGACAGGGAGGCGCGTTGCTCGGATTGCCGGACGGGCGGATTGAGGGGAACGGCTAGCCTGAACGCCCGGCTCTGCCCAGCACATGCGGAAGAAGCCAGTCCAGCGATCTGTCCAGGGGCGATGGGGGGCAAAGAGCCGATTCGAAATGAGAGAGGCCGGCGAAAAATGAGTAATAGTGACAATTTGAATCCACAGGGATCGCTTCAACTCTTCGATGAGTCTGGCGAGTACTTCGAGAGCTTGTCCTTGGAGAACGGCACACGCTACTGGTTTGCCCGCGATGTCATGGCTGTGCTTGGGTATGATTCCTGGTCGACGTTTAAGAATGTGATTAATAAAGCCATCGGTGTTTGCACAACGGGTGGAATCCCAGTCATCGAGCATTTCATCCAGGTCAGGCGGAAAATCGACTCGCGCGAAGTGGACGATTTTCAAATGACCCGTCTTGCGTGTTGTTTGGTGGCCATGAACGGGGACTCCAAGAACCCGGCGATTGCGAGAGCACAGCTCTATTTCGCGGCGCTTGACCAGGTGTTGCAAGAACTTGTAGTGGTCGATCCGGCTAATATGGATCGCCTTATTATCCGTGGCGAGATCTCCGCAAGGGAGGTGACGCTTAGCAAGGCAGCGAGCGAAGCTGGCGTTGAATCGCATCCGCGATTTCAAAATGCCGGGTATCGGGGCATGTATAACATGAGCCTAGCTGACCTGAAAAAGCTCAAGTGCTCGCCCGATTTGAATCGTCCGCTTTTCGACTTCATGGGTCGCGATGAGTTGGCTGCCAACCTGTTTCGGTTGAGCCTTACCGAAGGTAGAATCAAGCGAGGTGGCGTATACGGTCAGGCCGAATTGGAACACGTAGCCCATGATGTAGGCGCGGGAGTCCGTCGAATGATAGTCCAAGAGACTGGAGTAGCCCCCGAAACCCTGCCCCTCGCGCCAGACATCAAGGTTGTCAAGAAGGCACTCAAGAATACCGGCAAATCATTTTCTCAATTGGACGATCTCGAAAGCCAACGCGCGATCGAGGCTGAATTTATGAGTTCACTCCCGGAAGCCCCGGCGCGAGATTTCTTTTCGGACTGCTCCCAGTGCCGGTCCGGTAACCAGAACGCGCACTCTGGTTCCGTCCAGTGTAGGTCCGGTTCGATTGCAAGTGGTGGCGATGTGGCGCACTGCGATTGCGATTTTTGCAGGAAAGCGTATTGATTCGCCTTTGGGCTTTCGGCCAGCCCCGGGGATTCCGAGACGGCGCCCTCAGTGCTTCGCTTCCTTGGAATCGAGCAAGCCATAGACGTAGACGGCATCTCTCGACCCCACGTAGACCCGCCCGTTGGCGACGGTCGGCATGGTGAAGCGCACCGCCGTTCCCGGGCTGTTGTGCGGGTCGTGTTCGGTGGTATAGAGCAGCCGGCTTACGTCCTCCGCATCGTAAGCTTGCAAGTTGGCGGAGACGGTCTTCTCCCAGTAGCCCTTCGTCAGCACTACCCAAACCATGCCGTCCTTCGATCCGTTGGCTGAGAGGACGGGGATGGCGCCGGGGTTCTTGAACTTGTAGCTGCCGCGATGAGCCGGAGCGGGGGCCAACCGATCCCCGGCGATCGGATAATCCTTCAGGACGTCGTCAGTGGCGAAGAGATAGAGATGGCCGTTCCCATAGGCCGGAGCGCCGTAAATCGGCGCGCTTGCCACGTTGAGGGTCTGCAACGCGTGGCTGTCGGAACCGGCGTGGAACTTGCCCATCCGGTCCCGGTCGATCAGATACAGCACCCCGGCCTTTCCCGCCGCGACCATCAGATGCGGATGCGGTCCGGGCTGATCGGGCAGCAGGACCGGTCCGCACGAGCCGAAATCGTCATCCTTGCGGTTCAGGCTCGACTCGTTGAATGGCGTGAAATAGTCGCGGACTGCCAGCGTTCCGTTCTGTAGACCGAGTTTGAGCACCGAGTCGCCGAAATCGCGACCGCCGGCGCTGGACGCAGTGAACTTGCCATTGCCCGTCACGCCGTAGACATTGCCCTCGGCATCCGCGGCCAAGCCGGCATCCGACTGCCAGATGCCGCTTTCGCCGGCGTCCGGGGCGGTATTGAACACACCGGTCTGTTTCAGCGTGCGAGCGTCGTACGCCAGCACCCAGCCATAGTACGACCCCACGTCGCAGGAAGAACCCCAGGCGATGTACACGGTCCCATTGGAGAGAAGCAGCGCGGCCCGCGGGTTTTCGAGCGCGGCGTTGAATCGCACCTCGCGCCCTATCAGACCGAAGAAGGCCGATCCGGTGACGGATGCCCGTATGACCACCGGGCTGCCGGGTTTCTCGGCCCCGTTACCTAGGTCCAGCGCGTGCAGGCGCTGGAAGAAGAGATCCTGGCCTTCGGGTGAACGCTCCATGGTGCGGACGATCACGTAGATCGTCCGGCTGGACAGGTCGATCACCGGAGTGGGGGTGATGCCGATGTCAGGCCCGATGAAGGAGCAATGGACCGCGCTCCAAGAGACCGCATTGACGCCTGCCGCCGGACGGAGGAAGCTCACGTGCCAAAGCGGTACGGACGGCGTGGCGGCGTCGAAGGCATAGACGCTGTCGCGTTCGGTGGCCAGAAACACCACGTCGTGGAGGCCCTTGCCCGGTATCTCGAGCCTGGGCACGTAGAGCGGCTGTGCGAACACATCGCCATCCACCGGCATCGCAAACAGCTTTCCGAAGTGGGCGGAATTCACATTTCGCGGCGTGAGGAGGGTCTCGTGCAAGTTGGCGCCGGTGCGGTAATTGTCGTATTGCGCCGTGGTGATGGCCGGCTGCGCCGCGGCGGAGGCGGCCAATAAGAACGGGAGCATAGATGGATAGCGCATGGTCGTTTCGAGTCCGGTGGTTTCGTCGCCTTCGTCTTGGCCTGGCGCGGCTGGATTATCCACGGGCCGTTTATATCACTAAAAGATATATCATTCACGGATAGACACGTCAAGCCTTTTCGCGCCGGCGCTTGACGAAAGTATCAGGCAGTGATATATCTATCCCTAATATATGAAACGCGCGGATTCCGACGAGGCCCCTTCTGGCCGTATGATCCCGCTGACACCGGCGGTCTTCTACATTCTCTTTGCCCTGGCGGACGGCGACAGGCACGGGTACGCCATCATGCAGGAGACGGTCAAGCTGTCGGAGGGCGAATTCCGCATGGGCCCGGCGACGCTGTACACGAATATCCAGCGGTTGTTGGCCGCCGGCCTGATCAAAGAAGTGTCCGGCGGCTCCGGAGAACAGGACGCGCGCAGGCGGAACTACCGCCTCACTCGCCAGGGGAGAGCGCAAATGGAGCAGGAGTTGGAGCGCATGCGCAAGCTCCTTCGCCGCGCCCAGGGTTCCTCGCTCGCGGCGAGAACGGCGCATTAACCGCTATGCATACTCTCCTCAGACTCTGCTGGCGCGCGTATGACTTCTCGCTCCGCTGCTACCCGGCGGCGCTGATCGAGGCCTTTGGCGCCGACATGAGCGAGGCGTTCCACCAGCAGACACTGGACGCGTGGGAAGAGGGCCGATGGATCCTGCTGCTGCGTGTGCTGTATCGGAGCTTTTCACCGAGGCCCTTCCCGCCCGGGCGGCTTCTCCGGAGGCGATTGCGGGCGCGGGCTCACTGGTCTGTACGTCCGCGGTGTTTTGGGGGCTGCTGTGGGCGCTGCGGAATCCGCTTGCGGTAAAGGCTCTCGGCGACCGGCTGCCTCGAATGTTGTGGGGCGGGTAGTCTGGGGGCGTTCTTACGGGACTCAGACCGGCAGTTCCGTCGGAGTCCGACGGAAATCCTTGTAAGTTGTTGATACTACAAGCACGGACCCGTCGGAGTCAGACGGGTCAATGCTTGCCTTGCTGGCGAGTTTGCCCCCGCAAGCGGGCCTGCAAGTCTACCTGTGGTGGGGCGGACCCCCTGGTCCGCAGCCGACCCCCTGGTCGGCACGTTGCCGCGAGCAAGGGAATAGAGGTGGTCGAGCGCCAGAAAGGCGACCAGGGGGTCGCCTGCGGACCGGGGGGTCCGCCC
>PMTT01000551.1 GCA_003167275.1 Bryobacterales bacterium
GTTTCGGGAATTGCGGCAGAGCGTACCGCCGGGTCTGACCGGGTTCTGGCAGGTTTCCGAGCGCAGCGATGCGGATCTTAAGCTCCAGGAGAATCTGGACACGTACTATATCCGGAACTGGTCGCCTTGGTTCGATGCATACATCCTGGCGCGCACGGTCAAGACCGTCGTCATGCCGCGCGGCGCGTATTGAAAAGGATTTCGATGCGAAGTAAACGAATCGTGGTGACCGGGGGAGCGGGGTTTCTGGGAAGCCATCTGTGCGACCGGTTGCTGGAGACCGGCGCGGATGTGATCTGCCTGGACAACTTCTTCACCGGATCCAAGAACAACATCGGCCATCTTCTTTCCAACCCCCACTTCGAGATCGTACGGCACGACGTAGTAACCCCCGTCCTGCTCGAAGTAGACCAGATCTACAATTTTGCGTGTCCCGCCTCGCCGGTTCACTATCAACACAATCCAGTCAAAACGGTCAAGACGAGTGTGATGGGCGCCATTAACATGCTGGGATTGGCGAAACGCGTCGGGGCGCGCATCCTCCAGGCCTCCACGTCGGAAGTGTACGGCGACGCCAGGGAGCATCCGCAGAAGGAGTCCTACTGGGGACACGTGAATCCAATCGGCCCGCGCAGTTGCTACGACGAAGGCAAGCGGCTGGCTGAAACGCTGATGATGGACTACCATCGCCAGAACGGCGTCGACATCCGAATCGTCCGCATCTTCAACACCTATGGTCCGCGGATGGCTATCGACGACGGCCGCGTGGTGAGCAACTTCATCGTGCAGGCGCTTCGCAACCAGCCGATCACGATCTATGGCGATGGAACGCAAACGCGTTCCTTCTGTTACGTTTCGGACCTGATCGACGGCATCTGGCGGCTGATGAACACCGAAGGGCTGACCGGCCCCATCAATATCGGCAATCCCAACGAGTTCACCATTCTGGAATTAGCGGAGAAGGTCATTTCACTGACCGCATCTCGGTCCGAGATCGTTCGGCGCCCGCTGCCCCAGGACGATCCCGTTCACCGCCAGCCGGATATCTCCCTGGCAGTGAAAGCGCTCGGTTGGCAACCCGCCGTGCCTCTGAACGAGGGATTGACGCGGACGGTTGAGTACTTCGAGAAAGCCTTAGCGGTGCAGGCGCTTTCGCCTGCCAAAGACTCTTCACCATCTCTATGAAAGTCTCCATCATCGGTACCGGATACGTCGGCCTTACTACCGGCGTCTGCCTCGGATTCCTCGGCCACAAGGTAACTTGCCTGGATTCGGATGAGGCGAAGATCGAAACCCTGCAGTCGGGCCACACCCCGATTTACGAGCCCTGGCTGGAGGACCTGCTCGCCCTCGCCCAGCCGAACCTCTGCTTCAGCACCAGCTACGCCCAGTCAATCCCCGAAGCCGACGTGGTCTTCATTGCCGTCGGGACCCCGCCCCTCGCGAGCGGTAGCCCGGATCTCACTTACCTGCTATCGGCGGCCCAGGGTATTGGGAAACATCTGAACGGCGGCTTCACCGTTGTTGTGAATAAGTCCACCGTGCCCATCGGCAGCGGAAACTGGGTAGAGTCGATCCTCCGCGAATCCTACGAGCAGCATCATCGCCATCAATCCGGCGGCCATTTCGCGGTTGCGTCCAACCCCGAATTCCTGCGGGAGGGTTCGGCGCTCAACGATAGCCTCTATCCCGATCGCGTGGTCATCGGCGCCGATGAACCCCGGGCGCTCGAACTCCTCTACACCCTCTACCGTCCGGTCCTGGATCAGACCTTCCCGGCGCCAACCTTCTTGCCGCGGCCGGAGGGCCTGGGTGCTGTGCCGTTGATCTCCACCCAATTGGCCTCCGCCGAGTTGATCAAATACGCCGCCAATGCCTTCCTCGCGTTGAAGATCAGTTACATCAACGAGATCGGCCGGCTTGCGGAAAGGGTCGGTGCTGATATCACCCAAGTGGCCAACGGTATCGGCCTCGATAAGCGCATCGGCACGCGATTCCTTCAGCCCGGCATTGGCTGGGGAGGATCCTGCTTCGGGAAGGACACCGCGGCACTCATCTCCACGGCCGCCGAATATGGGCTTGTCATGCCCATCGTTCAGGCTGCCCGCGAGATCAACAACTGCCAGCGTGCGCACGTCATCGAAAAGCTGCTCGCTGAGCTGAAGATCCTCAAAGGCCGCACCGTCGGCCTCCTCGGACTCGCCTTCAAGCCCCAGACCGATGACCTCCGGGATGCGCCGGCTGTCGAAATCGCCCGGCAGCTCACCGAACGCGGCGCCAAGGTCAGAGCCCACGATCCGGTCGCTCTCCCGCGTGCCCGCCGGGAATATGCGGATTCCGACATTACCTTCTGTGAAGATCCGGTGGAACTGGCCAATGGCGCCGACGCCCTCGTGCTGGTCACTGAGTGGCCGCAGTACCGCGACCTGCCTTGGGAAGATCTTGCACGGGATATGCGCCACCCCCTGGTCCTGGACGGCCGCCAGTTTCTCGATCGGCCGCGGCTCACTCGTGCCGGCCTCCAGTACGTAGGAATCTTAAGCTGAGCCCTGCCCCCGGGAGAATCGCCATCAAAAGCACAATGAAACGCGAACAGATACTCCGCATCGCACAGGCGTGGTTCCTGGTCCTGATCGTGGGGTCCCTGCAGCCCGCCAGGCCAGGGCTGATCGTGGGGACGGCGGGGCTTGGTCTACATCGCGGAGTACACTGGCTGGCCTTTGGGGGCGGCGTTCCTCCTGTGCGCCCTCTCCCGGAACCGGCGCCAGGAAGTCCGGGGAGCCCTCGCCGTATTCCTCCTGGGATTGTCCCTGGAATACCTCCAGCACCTCATCTACCACAATGCCATGGAGTGGTGGGACGTGCGTGACGATGCACTCGCCATTCTCGCGGCCTTCACGATCTACCACCTAACCCGGTCCTGTTACCGCGGCGCAACGCTGAGCTAGGACGCACTACCAAGATGCCTTTCTTTAGAAACGAACATGCCATCGGCAGTACTGACGATACAGAAAACTTGGGGGCTTTAGTGTCTGCTGAGACGGCCTCGGCGGATTTCTCTTCTGATAGCGTAGAACATGTTTCACCCTCCCTTCGCACGGAGGAGGCGCCGACAGATTCACAGTTGTCCACGCTCCGCGCCCAGGTGGCTGCCCTCCGTCAGCAATTACGGTCGACCGGCAGCTTCCGGGTGCGTTTCTCTTCCACACGCGTCGGGCACGTGGCCCGCTCGCCCAACCGCCCCACTGCTGAGGAAGCGCCGGCAGATGGTTCACGGTTGTCCGCGCTGCGTGCCCAGGTGGCTGCCCTCAGCGAGCAGTTACGATCGGGCAGCGGCTTTCGGGTTTGGAGGCCGGATATCTTTTATTACTTGTTCGCGGTAGTCGCGGGCACCCTGTTTGCACTGTCGATCAACGACTCGCGAAATCGCTCCTGGGGCATCCTCCTCGCTGGATTTTCCCTCGCGCTCCTGTGCTCCATCCCGCCCCGGCTGAAGAACCGCTTCCGCTATTGGGTGCAGGTCGACCGCCCTAACCACCGTCTGCAACGCCGAATTGCGCCGCTGGTCGCCAAAGCGGACTGCCTGAAGGTCGCGATTGTCTGTGACCTGGAGAGCTGGGTGGAACCAGTCACGCGCGAAGACCCGGAGTCTCCGCTGCGCTGGATCTCGAAGAGCGTACCAGATTTGACCGAAGAGTTGAACCGGCAAGGGCACGCGATTAGTCATCCAATCGTCACGGAACTGTTAAAAGGAGTTGGGTTACAGTCTGCAAGCCCCGTGGACTTGGACCAGTGAAGGCGACCGTGAACCTGGCCGGAATTCGCAATTCGAACTGATCAACCGCACCGTCAAACGGTTTCTGGCTGACGAGCAACCGGTGATCTCCGTCGACACGAAGGAGAGGGGGCTGGTACGAGACTGCAAGAGCGACGGGCGGCAATTGCGTCCTAGAGGGCAGCCTGACACGGCCCGTGCGCAGGATTTTCTGATTCGCGAGCTGGGTCGCGACACACCGTACGGGGTCGATGATCTGGAGCAGAACACGGGCCGAACGATTGCGGGTATGGATCATGACACCGCCGCGTTTGCTGTGGACAGTATCCGGCACTGGTGGCAATCCGTAGGGCAGTGGGTCTATCCACACGCCCATCGACTGCTGATCACGGCGGGGGCCGGAGGAAGTAATGCGCCGCGTGTCTGGCTATGGAAGGCGGAGCTGCAGGAATTGGCCGATGAGACTGGTTTGAGCATCGCCGTCTGCCATTTTCCGCCGGGAGCGAGCAAGTGGAATAGGATCGAACATCGCCTCTTCAGCTTTGTCAACCAACAGTGGCGGAGAAAGCCGCTCATCGGCTACCAGGTCATCGCCAATCTGATCGCCACACCCGGCGCCAGGGGGCCGAAAGTCAACGCCGAAGTCGATGAGAGTACCTACAATGCCGGAACCGACACCGACGACCAGGAACTGCTCTGGGTCCTTCCCAGTTCCATTCCGCAACCTCCACTAGGCCGAAACCACTGTCTACCTTAGAAGGAAAGCGTAGACAGCATCTTGTGAAGGATCTCCTTTGCAACCTCGGATCCAACCGCCGCCCCAGCCGCGGCGTCTGACCCGCCGCCCACCATCTGGTCAGTGATAGCCAGGCACCATTCCCCCTGGCCGCATACGCCGATGCCGGATAGCCGGGTAGCCAACACTACCCCTGCTGTCTTGCCGGTAAGAGAATTGGCGACTTCGCCAACGGTTGAATCAGACAAGCGCGACTGATTCAAAAGCACAAGCGTAGCCGGTACGGGTCCAGTCGAGAACTGTCCGGTGTGGATCGGTTGCACTTGGGCAACTGCAAGTAATCCGCAAGTCGCGATGAAAGTGGCGATGAGCCGTGGAAATGTCTGTCTCATTGAACTCCTTTGTTTGCCGGCGCCTGGCAATTCACGCCTGGTACAGTTCAAGTCTGGCTGGAATTGCCAGACTTCACAAGACACCGAAGACATGGAGTGCGCGTGTTCTTCGCCGTAGTCCTCCTGTATGGGCTTCCGTAAGACCCCCGGGGACTTGTCGTACCAGGCACACTAGAACTGTAAGACGTTCACCGTATTTTAAGACGCTTTGTAAGACAGGATAACTAGATGATCATATCTCTTTACAAAGTAACTGATAGGCTCCATACTGGGACCATGCAGATCCGCTTTAAGATCCTATGCCTTGGTGTCGCGGCCGCGCTCGTATCGTTCGCTGCGGCTCCGGTGGCCAGGGTGATCAGCACCGGACCGGTGAACGTCGATGGCATTATTGGGCCAGCCCGGAATTTCGTGCCGTTAACGGTGGGCAACGAGATTACCACGGAGGGAGCTTCGGCGGTAGTTCAATTTCCCGATGGAGGCGCAGTTACGCTACAGCCCCACTCCAAACTCCGGATCGAAGGGTCACCTTCGGGGCCGTCTGCCGTAGTGGTCCGCGGGTCTGCGATCTATGATGTGGCCCGGACTTCCTCTTCCTCGGGTCGCGTAGGGAATGGCGTGAGCAAGCCGATGGTGGGGGTGCCGGCCAGCGTATCTTGGGTAGATCCCGCTACCAACCGCGGCGGCAGTTCCGGAACCCCGGCAACTGCTGGCTTTATGTACAGAGGCGTGGCAGGGAAACCTGGAGTAGTCGCGCCGCCGGCGGCTAGTTTCGTCGGCGGCTTCACTGCCGGCGGGTCTACGGCAGGAACTGGCGCCGGGTCGCAGATCACCGGCCCCAATGGATTGACGATAAACCTTACAGCCGTGGTCGATCCTAATACTGGCGCCACTACTTACGTGGTTGCGAGCATGCAGCAGACGATCACTCTTCCGGGTGGGGGCACCGCCGTTGTGACGGTCACCTCCGGACCGCTGATTGGGGCCACCGTTGGGGGGGGCGCGACTGGCACGACGTTCACTCCGCCCGGGTCGGCTATTCCGCTGACGCCGCAGCAGACTGCTAGCGCTGTGCAAGCCGGGGTCCAGGACGCGATTAACAAAGGGGTGACGAACGGCACTTTGCCCGGCGGCACCCAGCCACCACCGCCTTCGCCCGTGACGACCGGGCAGTTCAGCGCTTCAGGCAGCTAGTGTCCTGAGCGTTTACTCCGATCGCTGAGTCTGATTCCCCTCTGGATTTCGGCAGCCCCGGTCGGCCCAGCGGGTCGGAGAGGCTGGCTCGCGCACGATTGGTGCCCCCTAACCATTACTGAAAACCGCGTACCGTCTTGCCGCAATATGCAATCAAATCCCCTTGTTTAATGCCGCTGGCGCATATGGAGCGCACCGGTACCCGGCAAATGCAGGTAGTCGCCCCGAGGGTGATTCTACCTTCCTCCCCGGCCTGAACGTCGGGCTTTCTCGATGATTTCAATGAGGTGTTCTTATGTTTCAGTCACATCCTAGTTTGAGAGCAGACACGAACAAAAGACGGCGATGCCTTTTGCGGGTTGGCATCATGGCAATGAGCTTCACAGTCGGTTTGGCCAATGCGCAGAGTCCGAACATTGCGCCTGCGGGAACGGTCAACAGCGCGGATTATTCGAGGAACTTCGCTCCAGGGGCTCTGATCTCGATATTCGGTGCAAACCTGGCTTCATCTACCCAGCAGGCAGCGGCACTTCCACTCCCAACCTCCCTGGGCGGCACTTCGGTTCAACTGGCCATCAACGGACAAGCCCTTCCGCTCTGGTACGCCTCGCCGACGCAGATCAATGCGCAGTTGCCCTTTGAGCTGCCGGTCGGGCAGGTGCAAGTCAGGGTGGTGACGGCGGGCGGCAATAGTGGCCTCGACACGATTACAGTCTCTGCACGCGCGCCGAGGATCTTTACATTCGATCTTTCGGGGCAGGGACCGGGGATCGTCACGACCACCGACTACAGGATGCTCACAGCAGCGAACCCGGCTGGTCCCGGCCAGACGATCGTTCTCTGGATGAACAGCATGGGTGCTACTACGGGTAACCCGGTGGCCGGCGATCCAGCATCGGGTTCGACCCCTGGCTCGCAGCCCTCTATTTTGACCGAGCCGACCTCCGCTACGGTTAATGGCATTCCCTCCAATGTCGTATTTGCCGGTTTAAGTCCGGGTTCCACGGGACTTTATCAGGTCAATGTGGAATCGCCGTTTGCCGTAATCACGGGTCCATTGAACGTACAGGTTACAATTGGGGGCGTATCGAGCCCGGCGAACGTGACGATACCGTATCGCCAGCTTGGCTTTTACTACTCCCTGCTTGGGGGTAAGGCGATTCCAGGGGATACGATGAACGGGGTTTCCGGGCCGACTAGCGCGTTAGCCTACCAGCAATCGGATGTCGTGACATGGGGAAGCACGGGCTTGGATGCGTGGACGAATAACACGGGCCTCGGCAGCCAGTACTCTGCGGTTTCAGGGCTTGCTGTGAGTCTTCTGAACGGCAACTCAATCGTCTACGACAACAACGGGATCGAGAACAACACGTACGGAACCTTCTACAACAATGCCAATGGCCAGGCGAATTCGCAAAAGCCGGGCTTGTCCGATCTGTTCTCGATGTCGAACTACTTTCCTCTCATCTTCGCGGGACATGTCCGCCTGGCACAATCGGCGACCATCACGACTATGATCGGATACTTCGACGCTCTGGGCCTGCTGGCTTTGCCGTTTGACCCGAACAACCCCTACTTGCAGTACCGGATGAATATCTGGTCAAACACGACCGGACCTCTGCCCAAGACCACCGGAAACTTCGTGGGCGATGTGTTCTCGAGCGATACGACCGCCGGATCATTCAGCTTTGCCGATACCGGAGTAAGGCTGGTTTCGAGCCAGGCAACGGATGCACCGAAGCCGATTTATCGGCTGACCTACCAACTTGCCTCGCCCCTTACCCTTCCGGCAGGCGAATACTGGTTCAGCCACGACGCATCGGTCCGCACCCAACCGGTCAAGAGTTCCCCAGCACAATCCGTAACGGCGGAGGACCTCCAGCGATTCATCACTTCCCAAAAGCCGACGCCCGGCGAGGCCCGGCGAGTCTTCCTGTATGGCGTGGAAATGAGAATGAAGAACTCGTGGAATCTGGCGAGCCCTGTTACCGTTCGACCGGCGCGGCCGATTGAGCAGCAGTAGGCGTGGTCTCGACCTAAAATGCGGCCTATCCTGCGGTTGGCTCTAACCATCCCCGCGGTCCTGATAGCAAGCTATGCCGCCGTGGAAGCAGTTAGATTCGCCCGTGCGGAACGGCTTTCCCGCGGGGACACTGTCGAGGCACTACAGGCCGCACTCCGGATGACTCCAGGCAACGCCGATTACCACACGCGCATCGCGACGTTGGACCCCTCCCAGGACGATGAACTGGTCGTCGCCCTCACACTGAATCCGAGAGATCCGTCCTGGTGGATCATGCTGTCGGTCTCCCAGGAAGAGCACGGGGACGTCGCCGGAGCTGAAAAGAGCCTCCGCCAGGCCAACATAGTCAGCCGGTACTATACGCCTCGTTGGAGCCTCGCCGCCTTCTACTATCGCCAGGGAAACAAAGCCGAATTCACCAGATGGGCCAGATCGGCGTTATCTGTCGGCTATGGCGGGCCAGAATCTCTATACCAAATGGCCCAGAGACTGAGCATCTCATCCAACCAAATACTCGACGATCTCCTACCCGAAGTTCCCGAGCGGGTTGACTCCTATCTCCATCTCTTACTCCAGCAAGGCAAAGTCGAGCAGGAATATGCCTTCGCTGCACAACTTCTCCGAGTCGGCTCGGAAGCAAACCGGAGCAGTGTCTTGGAGACCTGCGAATCTCTGTTTATCGCTGGCAAAACCGACCAGGCCGTAGCCCTGTGGAACGGGGCCATCCAGGCCCGCTGGATCGCGCTCTCTCCTTTAGATCCCTTGTTGGGAAAATCGCTCGGCAATGACTCCGTTTCGGGAGAGCTGCTGGGGCTTGGATTTGACTGGAAGAGCTCGATCCCTTCGGTCGTTTCCGCTTCTCGATCGGTACCCGATCGTAGCCTTTGCCTGGAGTTCTCCGGCAGCCAACCCGAAACCGGCGACCTGATCAGCCAGTTCGTTCCGTTATTGCCCAATCGGCGATACCAGCTCAACGTTCACTACCGTCTCCACCCCACCTCTTCCGAAAGCGGCCTGCAATGGTCCGTTCTACCGGTGCCCTCTGGCAAGCCTTTGATGGTAGGACTGATGAATCTGTCTTCTGAAACATTTGTGGAACAATCCTTCCCCTTCGAGACCCCGCCCCTGCAGGGCCCAATGAGGATTCTCCTCTCCTATGCGAGACTGCCAGGTACGACTAGAATAGAGGGAACGCTCTGGATTCAGTCTGTGCAACTGAACCTCCTGCCATAGTCGGATCGCATTCCATGCTGAACCGGGGCCTTTCCTACTCTCTGCTGACTTTCTGTGGCGCGGGCCTGTTGATGGCCTGGACGCCGCAACGCTTCGCGTGGTATCTGTTCGAGGCGCTTGTTTTCAGCCTCTTCATTCTATGGACGGCCGCTTGGTCCATGGGAAAACTTGAGGCACGTTGGTCGTGGCTGTTCCTTCCTCTCCTTGCCATCGTCGGTTGGGGCGGCTTCCAGTTGCATATGGGGTGGTCCGTCTACGCCTTCGCCACCGAGGCGGATACCATCCGCTGGGGCGCTTACTTCTTGATCTTCTTCCTGGCCTATCAACTGTTCGGAGAGAACGGGCGCGCAGGATCGTTCCGAAGAATCTTCACGATCTACGCCCTAGTATTAGCGGTAGTCTCCGTCCTGCAATACTTCCTAGGTAACGGCAAAATCTATTGGCTCTTTACGACGGAGGAGCCTGCCGGGCTGGGCCCCTTCCTGAATCGGGATCATTACGCTTCCTTTATCGCCTTGGCGCTTCCCGCAGCCGCCGTCGAGATGTCGCGCCATCCACGCCAGCGCTGGTTCTTCGCTCTCACCATGGCGGTTCTGTATGCTTCGGTGATCGCAGGCGCTTCGCGCGCCGGCTTTGTGCTTCTGACCCTGGAAGTGCTGGTGTTGTTCGCAATCCTGAAGTTCTCTGGCAGAACGGTGTTGGCCATCGGCGCCCTGATGGTTGCCTTCGGCTTTGTAGTGGGGTGGCAAACTCTCTACGAACGCCTCCGCATTCCGGACCCTTACGATGGCCGCCGCGAAGTGGCCTCGGCGACGGTTCAGATGTTCGAAGCGAACCCCTGGAAAGGCTTCGGCCTAGGCACCTGGACGAACGTGTATCCAGCCTATGCCTCGAAAGACTTTGGNNGTATTCATCAACGCCGCCCACAACGACTGGTTGCAGTGGGGGGCCGAGGGCGGCATCCCCGTGCTCGCGTGCCTGTTTCTGGTCTTTGGTGCCTCGATATTCCTGGTGCGGAAAGTGCCGTGGGCCTTGGGCGTACCCATCGTCTTCCTCCACTCTCTGATCGACTTTCCTATGCAGGGACGATTCCTGCCCCCCCTCGTCTTTCTGGTTCTCGGCATCGCCGGCCGGTCGCTCGTGAACCGAGACCCGGGCGACACACCTGCCGTCCCCTTGAAACAGCATGTCCGTGCAGCGCTGAATGCGAGACTGTTGCACGCGGCTTGGCGCTCAAGTTCGTAGCAGCGGCGATCCGCCGACCGGAAAGTCCGGATTGATGGGCAGAGCGGATGGTCCAGGCCCCCAAGCGTGCGGAAGCGCTATCCAAGACGGCTCCAGGGTATGTCAGGCATGGTCGATAACATGAGTGAGATGGAGAGTCGAAGATCCGGCCTCGCCGTTGCGTTGATAGCCGCTTGCGGACTTGCAGCGATTGCCGTTCCTATCTGGTGGTTTGTCGGCCACAACAACGGACGCGTGCCGCACAGGCGCGTGCGAATCGGAGTCGACCAGGGCCCCTTACCAGAGCTGGAGTCCGGGCCGCGGCCCCGTAGGCTTCAGTGTGGACGTCCTTAGCGAGGCTGCGCTGAGAGGCAATATTGAACTGCAATGGGAGTTCCGCCCGGAGGTCCCAGGCAGGCATTCGCGGAACACACGGTAGACCTTTGGCCGCTATGGGCCACCAGGGCGGCGGGCCAATCGCGTGTATATACTTCGAAGCCCTGGCTGAACAATCAGTATGCGGTGGCATGGCGCGCAGATGGCACCGGCGCGCATGATGCCCCGCCGGAATGGCGCGGGCGAACCATCGCCATCGCCAATTTGCCGCTGGCGAAACAACTCGCGCAACAGCTCTTTCCCGGTTTCCGGGGCGATTTTACACCTGACCGCACAACCGCTCTGCAGCACCTCTGCTCCGGCCAGGCAGACGGAGTTTTCCTCGAAGTGCGTCTCCTGGAGGCCATGCTGCTGCGGAGGCCCGCCGGGTGCGAGCCGGTCGATCTGCGGGTGCAGGTGGCGGATGAATTGTCCGTGCCAATGGCAATTGCATCGAGCTCGGAATTTCGGCCCGAGACGGACCTGCTGCGCCGCCAGATTGAGATCATGTTCCAGGACGGGCGGTTCTCCAGACTGGTAGATCGCTGGTTTGTGTTCTCCAACATCGAGGCAAATTCACTGGCCAATCTTCAGCGGCCGGAGCGCAACAACGTGTACACGCACATCGCGCTCGGAATTGTGGTCCTCTTCCTCGGGTTGCTGGTCTGCATGTACCGACAGGCCCGGCGCGCGGTGCGAGCCGCCGAGCGGGCGAACCGGGCCAAGAGCGAGTTCCTGGCGAACGTGAGCCATGATGTCCGTACCCCAATGAACGGGGTGATCGCAATGGCAGATCTGCTATTGACCACACCGCTTACGCCGGAACAGCACGATTACGCGGACACGATTCGCCAATCGGCCGATCTGCAACTCGCCATCCTCAACGATCTGCTCGATACGGCGAAGATCGAATCCGGAAAGTTGGTTCTGGAGAGCGTAGCTTTTTCTCCAGTCCACCTTCTGGAGCAGGTGCGGCTGGCGTTCTCGGCGACGGCAGCGGAGAAAGGACTCAGGCTCGTGCTGAATTGCAAGGCGCTGCCGAAGGTCGTGATGGGCGACCCGTTGCGGCTGCGGCAGGCACTCACGAACCTGGTGAGTAACGCCATCAAATTCACCTCAAGAGGCGATGTCACCATTGAGGGCCAGAGCATGGATGACGGAGAGAGCGCAATGCTAGCCTTCTCAGTGAGCGATACCGGCATTGGAATTGGTCCGCAACTGAAGTCCCGGATCTTTGAACCGTTCACGCAGGCCGATACCTCCACGACGCGGCGTTTTGGCGGCACGGGACTCGGGTTGAGCATCTGTGCAAGCCTGGTCGAGTTGATGGGCGGGCTTCTACAGGTGGAAAGCATGCCGGGCGCCGGAAGCCGGTTCTGGTTTTCGCTTTTTTACCCATCGCGGCCGGGTTCACGGCAGTCTCGGAATCGCAAAACCGCGAAATCCAGGTGCATTCGGAGCTGCCGGTTCTGGTGGCGGAAGACAACCTGGTGAATCAGAAGGTCGCGGTGGCGTTGTTGCGGAGCTTTGGGTTTCGGGCTTCGGCGCTTGGCAGAAATGTACCAGTAGCGCTTGTTGGAAATGGTCAGGACTAGGAACAGGATTCGAAACGGAGGCCGTGGATCATCCACGCCGAAGGCGTGTGTGTTCAGGGGTAGATATACCGGCGGTATCATCCCCGCCGGAGGCGGGCGGGGTGGTTTTCCATCATCCCCGCCGCAGGCGGGTTGGTGGGTAGCGGTGTGGGTTAGCGGCCGGTTCCGGTGAGGCGCTGGATCTTCTGGCGGAGATACTGGAAATACCCGGGGCTGACCGGGGAGTGGAGCACTTCTTCAATCACGGGCGAAAAATAGGCTAACGAGCGGACCGTGGCCAGAGGGGGAGCCCCATCGGGACGCACCATCCGCCGCACCGCCGCCAGAACCAAGGCGTTTTCCACGGCCTCCAGAGGTACGCCGCGTTCCTGTAACTGGGCCGCTAACACGCGGTCGGGACGGTGTACCGTCCCCGTGGTCCCCGGAGTCTGCCGGTAAGCCCGGAGGACCTTTTGGATGTATTCTTCCCGGCTGATGGCCTTCTCTTCTATGGGCTGGTCTTCCATCGTTGTACCTCAGCCTTGCAACTCCCGCAGTGATGGACCGTTGATGGCCACCGTGTGGCAGTAGTGCCGCACACGACTCAGCAGCGCGCCCACCATCGCTTTGTTCCCCAGAAAGTTGTGCCACTCGTCATACCCCAGATTCGTAGTGATCACGGTGGAATGCCGATGATACCGTTCCTCCATCAGCTTGAAAAACGTGTTGGCCTGTTCCGGCTTGAGATTTAAATATCCGAACTCGTCGATCAACAGGACGTCCAAACGCGACAGGCGATTCAGCAGCAGTTCGGGCCAGAGGCGTTGCCGCTGGAAAAGGGAGAACGAACCGGGGTTTGCGGGTAACGACCCCGAGGAATGGCGAAGAACCTGTATGGTCACCGCTGGAGGCCAGCTTTACGTGTGTGGCACCTATGGCTTCGGGATGTTGCGCGATGCCGCCAGGCACACACGAAAAGGAAAGGGCAGTATCCAGGCGCTCGTGGCCGCAACGCTCCAGGTTGAGGATGAGCGAGTGCTGCTCGATCGCTGGCTGCCGAAAGGGAGATCTTCGGCGGGTTCGACTTGCGCGATCCGGTGCTTGTGATCGACGGTGGTGACTCGCCAGGATCGGCCCCCGAGGAGGACTATCGCGCTCTCGCGGCGGAAGCTGAGTTCGTGGACCACTCCTAGTTCGTGGGGGCCGACTAAGAGTGTGTAGAGTTCAGGAGTGTCGAAGACACTCAAGCATTCTGGAGGATATCTTTCGCCTTCGCCCGTAGCGCCTTCCGCGCCTGTTCCACGGCCGTTTTCCATTTGTCGTATGCCCGCGTGTCGGCAGGGTCTGGGCGGCTCGCTTCAAGTTGAACCAATCGCTGCAAAGCCGCTTCATCGACGACGGGAAGGAGGTGTCTCCGATCTTTGTACAAGGCTGCCCGAAAATGACTGCCTATTCGCTGACACGTTTTCCTGATGTCCTGCGGCAGTTGCGGGATCTTCTGAAGAGCATCATCCACGGCGAGCAACGCCTGATCGACTGCGACGTTGGTCGTCGAGAGAAGGAGTATGCGGCTCCTGGGGAACTGCACCAGATAGGAAGCGACGAGCGCGCCAAGTGTGGTCGTCTTCCCGGTGCCAGGCGGGCCCCACAGGAACCCATGCTCGAATTTCGTCAGTCCGAACGTTCTTTGTTGAGCCGTGCGAAGCCACGGAAACCTTGGCGAATGTGGTTCGGAGCCTACACAATTGTTCTCAAACCCTCCAAGCGCATTCTGAACCCGCAGACATTGCTTAACCCAGCGGGCATCCTGCCAAAGCATCTCAAGGCTTTCGAGAAATTGAGGCGAGTAGATTTTGAGCCTACCCCCGGGCGGAGGCGGAGGAGACGAAGCAAATCGCAAGTTGATCTGCCATTCATCGGGCACGACCGACAAAATGTCGGCCGAGCCCTTCGGCGGACCTGGCCACCACAGGGTCGCTCCTTCCAGCGACTCGTCGAGATGCTCCCTCATTTGGAGAGGCGCAAGCCAGACCTCCCAGAGCGCGCCTACCTGCCGTGTACGCAGGACCTCGCAGTCAATTGGTTTGGCGTTCACCCGTGCCTCCATGCTGACCGCATCCACAATCTCCTCAAGAATAGTCATGGCTGGGACCCGGCATTTGTCGGCGTTGTCGCGCTCAGGTAGGGGCTCGCCTCGCCGTATGCCGTGATGAGTGCCGAACGCTTGGCGCGGGTCAACGCGACGTACAGGAGCGCCCGCTCGCCGGTCTCCAGGTTCCGTTGGGTAATCGCGTCGTCGCCGGCGGCGAGAGCCATGTCCAACGGTACGATCCCGCGGTTGGCGCCTGCCACGATGATGTGTTCAAACTCCAATCCCTTGACGCGGTGCATCGTGGCGACCCGAATGCCGGGCCGGTCTCGTTGTTCCGCTGTGTCACGCTTTACCTCGTAGGTTTCGATCCCAGCGCCCCGTAGGTGGGTCGCGTAGTTCTCGACCAGCTTCTTAGTGCGGGCCACGATGCAAACCGATTCCACCGGCGATCCTTGGGCGACCAGCTCCTGGATGTGCTGTTTAAGATACGCCGCCTCTTCTGCGGCGGAAGCGAAGATCATGGCTGTGGGCGCCGTGCCGTGCGTCAGGGACATGTAGCCCTTCTGATCGTCTTGGCCTCCGTCCAGGTCGTCTATTGGGCGGCCCTCCAAGAGACGGACAGCGAAACGGCGGATTTCGTCGGTGGTGCGGTAGTTGATTTTGAGTTTCTTGCCACGGCCACGGATGTCGATACCGCACTTCCCCAACGACACGCGATGGCGATAAATCCTCTGGTGGGCGTCGCCGACGATGAAGAGATCGTTCTCCCCAGCCGGGACAATCGTCCGCAGCAGGCGGAAGGCTTCTGCGCTCAGGTCCTGCGCTTCATCAACAATCAACGCGCGGTACGGTAGCCTCAGCGCCTTATTCTCGATGAACTGGCGCGCGTCCCGAATCAGATCGACGTATTCCTTCTTGCTGCCTTCATTCAACTGCGCGCGGTATTCCTGAAAGACGGGCCAGATCTTCTTCTTCATGTCTCGGCTAAGCCGTGTACCTCGACCAATCCGCGGAGCCGCCAGGTATTCATCGACGCTAGTAACATTCTGCGCCTGCACTATGCTCTCCCACTCCACTCTGTAGAAGCTCCCAAGCAGGCCCGAGCCCGCCGGCGCCTGATCGAGTGCATTTCGCCAGCAATCGTTGTCGGCATTGTAGACGACCTCCGGCCGGTAGCCCTGGGTCCGCAGGAAGTTGGCCACCCATCCGTCGAGATGCTGGACCTCAATACGCGCCCACGCCTTCTCGTCCCCGCAGAGCTTGCGCAGATTTTGCGAGATGTCCGTCGCCAAATTCTTGGTGAAGGTAGTGAACAGGATTCGGTCGTCCTTGCCGGTGAACACCTCCTCGGCGAGGTGACGTGCGCGGTGCATCGCCACCACCGTCTTGCCCGTACCGGCTCCGCCCAGCACGCGAACCGGGCCACTGGCTCGCATCCGGACAAGCTGCCGCTGCTTTGGATGTAGAAAGATCCGCCACTGTTCGAGGGGCGCGGTGAGGATCTCGGCCAGTTCCTGCGACCCCTCAACGATAAAGAAACGGCGCTGCGAATCCTCGTTGCGAAGCGCCTTGTCGTAATTGGAGGTGTCGACTGCCGGGGTTGGCTCTTGTGGCTTCTGCATCTCCGTGAAGACCTGCTCCACGCTATAGCCTGAGGCCAGCAGGAAGAGAGCCTCATAGGCCTCCTGCGGGATCGCCCATTCCGCCCGCTCCATGTCGGCATCTGTGTTCATGGATCTCACCACTGGCAGCAGTTCCTCGGGGACGCCCAGTTGAAGCAGGTACTTGTCCTTGACGGATGCAAACAAGGCGCCAAGTTGTGGTGTAGTTGCGATTGGTGCGGTTGCTGCGACGGCGGGAACTGCCGACATGTCGAGCACCTGGACGGCGCCGGTTGCCGGGTTCACTTCAAGTCGCTTTCTCTCCGCCCAGCGGTAAGCCTCATCGTGGTGATCCACCCACATCAGGACGTACACACTCGGATCCGGCTTCGCGATCACCGCCCGGTAGGCCTGGTCGATCCGAACGGAATAGAAGTTCTTGTCCCGAGCGCTCTGAATCGGCTCGTAGTTAATGCCATCCGATTCCGGGTGAACCTGAAAGCGCTCGAAGAACTCCCGCACCTTTTTCTGATGCGACTTCTGCACATTAGAGAATGCCAGCAGGAAATCCTTCGACAGGGCGATTGTCATTTACTCTTCCTTCACCACCAGAAGCGCAAGGAGCTTCTGTGCGTCGTCTTTCAATTCTTCGGTAAGCAACACGGTCCAGCCGATCTGTCGCGCCGCGTCAGCGCCCTCAGTCTGAGCCGCCGTCATCACGCAGACCGCTTGACCAATCCAGGCTAGTTCCGCAAACGCAACAATCTCACCGGCGGCATCCGCGATTTCGTATCCGGGCTCTGGCAGCGTTTTGCCGGCTTCGTACACTGCAAACACGAGAGCCCGTGCATCCTGATCCAGCACGTCTGCAAGCAGAATGTCGATGACGCTGGGCGCCTGCCGTTTAGGTGCAACAGCCTCATTGAGCAAGCCGCCGTAGATTCCCTCGCGGAGTCCGAGCGTCGTCAACCACACCGCGCCGGGAGCGAACTGGAGGACATTGCCGACTCGCAGAAACTCTCGCCATGCCCCCTTCCAGGTAGCACCGAGTTCGGCGGCATGGTCATCCATCAGACGGAGCGTGGCCGCGATCTCCGCCAGTTTCCATGCCTGTAGATCCGCCAGTGGCAAGCTCACAAACGCACAGAAATCCTTCCGCGCAATCGTGCGATAGAGCCATCCGGAAGGCTGTGCCGCTGCACCGGCCGCCGTCCAGCCGTCGGCAAGCGTTCCTTCATGGAGCGCCGAACGGATGTCGTCGGGCGCCGCTCCCTGGCGCAGTTCGGTCTGTAGCAGATGGAGTAACACCGCCTGCGCGAAGCGGTCCCACGCCGCCTGCCTGCCCCCCGTCAGCCGGTAAAGCAGCATGTCGAACGCCGATCCAGCATACAGACGCAACCACGCCGCGGAGTTGTCAGGGTCCAATTGCGCCAGCAGGTTGGCAAAGACTGGCCCAGGAGCGCCCCCAAGCGGTGACGCCACCGGCTGCGGCTTATCCAGCCGCTCGTACACATCGCTCCAGGTCAGCGACCAGACCCGGTACTTACCCGAACGCGCAATGGCCAGCCGCTGCGCGGAATCCTTGCCGGTCCGCATCTTGCCGCTCACCGGGTCCGCATGCCACTCGTAGCCATCCGCGAACAACGCGATCGGAAATTCACCAGGATAGGGTCGCTCCGGGTACAGAACGAAATCGGCGCGCGACGGCACGCTGATCCCCTTTTCCGGCCCCAACTCAACCTGCGGCTCAATCAACCAGTTGCCGTGGTCGGGGATCTTCAAGTACCAGCCCTGCTTGCCGTTAACCACCTGCGGCGACAGGCCACGCGTAGCCTCCCCCTCCCGTACCCGGCGCAGCGCCTCCAAAAAGCTCGCTTCCAATTCGCTTTCCAGCAGCCGGTTCAGCCGAATCGTTTCCAACCGATCGGTGGTCTTCAGCTTGCCCCAGTTCTCCAGAATCGGGCGGAGCAGGTCGAGCGCGGCGGTCCTCGAAGTCTTCCCTTGGAAGTGCCGGCCACGATAGGCCAGCAGACACACGTAGCAGCCGTCCTTGCGCTCGTCCAACCGGCACTCGCAGACGGAAAGAGCATCGTACGCCTTCTGGAACACCTCCTGTAGCTGCCCCGGATGGCGCATCAGTTCCCTCAGATAGCCGGTACCACCCGGCACGCCGTCGTACAGGACCAGGTACCGCCGCCTGGACTCGCTGCCTTCGATGGGCTCGTCATATACGGTCGTGTTCAGATGCCCAGGGTCGCCCAGGAACTTCTTCCGCAGCCCAAGCTGAAGTGCGGCCACAAACGACTCGATGTTCCGCTCGATCTCAGTCGCGGCCACCGGCAGCAGCATTCGGATCGCTTCCGACGTGAACTCCCGGTACAAGTAGCATGCTCGTACCGCCTTCTCCTTCTCCGGGTCCTTGCGGTAGCGGCACCATGGCGAGTGAATCAATTCGCCGTTGCGGCGCACCTTGCCGCAGGCCTCGCACAACTCGAACGACCGGGCCGTGCGCTCCCTGCCCGCTATCTGAATCCGTGCGCCTCCGCCGTTGGACTCGCCAAAGTTCACTTCCCGTAGCGTGATCTTGCGGAAGAACTCGAAGCCGAACGGCACCTCGTCACAGTCCAGATACCAGGCCTCCGTCACATCCTCGTCGTTCTTGAGGACGAACATGTTCTTGTCGTAGAACTTCGGCTCCCGCCCATCGCTTTCGTCATAGGAGCGGCTTTTCCGGTCCTCCGTATTGGCCATCACCTCGCGCATCCGCAACAGGGTTTGCCGCTGGCCTTCGTCCGACCACAGCGTGTGCCCACACTTGGGGCAGGCCGGCTGTGATTCGCGCTCGCCTTCCCGTTCCATCCACGTGCAGTTCGCACAGAGCCGCCACGCTACCAGATCCTCGCGCTCGAAGATCACGCCGTCCACCGTCACCTTCCGGCCCTCTGCGTAGAAGTTGTTCGCCGGCGCCAGCTCGGCGATCGCCGCGGCGGCCGGGCGCACGTATTCGTACGTCTGCGGAACGTATCTCTTCTCCGGGTCGGACTCGCTCTTCCGCTGCCGGTAGATGACGGACCGCAGCGTGATCCCCTGCTCCGGAAAGGCATAGTTCGGCAGCAGGCCCTCATCCGTCAGGAAGTTCAGGACATTCCGGTCGCGCAGGGTCCGGACCAACTGNNCGGCCGCGCCAGTTCTTCAACTCCTTGGCGCGAACCCGCAGCCCGTCCAGCAGCCCGTAACGAAGTCCCTCCTCGCCTCGTGAGAATGCCAGCAGCCGCTCGCGGGTCCAGTCGGACACTTCAGCGCCGAACATCGCCAGGAATCCATCTTCCAGCGCCGTCCGATTCAGCTCAAAGTACGTCAGCAGATTCCACGGAAACGCCTCCGGCGGCCCGCCCCTATCGACGGAATCGAGCACCGGCGAGAGTTTGTCGGGGATGGCCCCCGCCGGGAGCCCGGTCTCCACCCACCGGTCCATCGTGAACGCCGTGAACTGGCGTTCGAGAACGGCCGACGCGTTCAAATAGCATCCCGGCGACTCCACCCTCCCCTGCAACATCTCGTCTGGTTGCTGGAAGAAGAACAGATCGTGCGGCCGGGCATTGGCAATCGCAACGATGAAGGCGTTGCCGTGCTTCCGGCCGGCGCGACCAGCCCGTTGCAGGTAGTTGCTCGACTTCGGCGGCACGGAGCACATCGCCACCGACGAGAGGTCGCCGATGTCCACGCCCATCTCCAGCGTCGGCGTGCAGGAGAGCAGGTTCGGATCACCCGGCTTCTCGCGTTTCTCAAAACCGATCTCCACCGCCTCCCGAAGCTCGCGCGTCAACAGTCCCGTATGTTCCTCAGCGAAGATGCGAGCCACGTCGCCCGCCTGGTACAGCCGGCCGTAGTAATCTTCGATGGGCGGTCGCTCGCGCAAGGTGCCGGTCTTGCACGCTGCGTGCGGGCACGGGCCCGCGGCCATCCACTGTGCCGTTTCCGGCCCCACCGAAAGCATCAGGCTGCACCGGTCACAGCGAAGCTGCTTCACCTCGGTGGTCACCTCCAGGGCCTCCAGCGCTACACCCCACACCGGCGCCCCGCCAGCATCCACCTCGAACACCACGTTGCGGCGCCGTAATTCATCCAGCACCGCGCGATAAATCGGCACGGTGAGCGGCGGAATGTTCGGGTCGAAAACGCCGAAAGCTCGCCGCAGCCAGGTGGTGTGCCAGCTCGCTGTGCTGGTACTGCCGGAGAGCAGCGGGAGGAATCGGCCTCTCCCGCCACTCACAACCAGAAACTCGGGCAGCCGCGACTGCTTTCCGAACCGTGGCATGTACCGGTCCCGCCCGCCGATGTGACTGAGCAGGTAATACTCGCCGCCTTGCAGGTATGGCAGCAGCTCCGGATGCCATACGCCCCCGCGATTCTTCAGGTTCAGCAGGAACCCGTGCAGGAACCGCCGCACCGCGTCCAGCCCGATCTCCCGCAGCCCACCGATCTCGTTCTGCAGCCTGACCAGAACCGTCGCAGCCGCCGCCTCGAAGGTCTCCCGCCGCGGTTGCACGGTAGAGGAGCTCGTCTTCTCCAGCGACCGCCCAATGCGGCAGTTATGCGTGTACTCGCTCCAGATCTCCCAATCCAGCCGCTTGCGCACCAGTTCCGACAGATCGGAACCCGCGGGCAGAACGCCCTTTCGGCGAAGTTCCTCGAAATCTTCCAGCCATTCCATATCGGGCGGAAGGAACGTAGCCACAAAGCGACCCGGACGCTCGTACTCTTTTTCCCAGCGCTCCAGAAACCGTCGCGGCAAATCGGTCAGCGGCAGCGGCCCCGGAGTATCCTGCACTACTTTCTGGATCGCCGTCCGCAGATTAAACCGGAACGTTCGCGCCTTGAAGAAGCCGGCACGATGAGAGGCGTCCTGCACGTTGTCCGAAAACGCCAGCAGCTTCTTCTCCTCGGGGTTGAACGGCGACGCCCAGAGCTGCGAAATCAGCACCGCCGTTAGACTCGCTGCCCGCGAACCGACGATGGTCAGACTGTTCTTTCCCTGGCACGACGGGCAATCGTGTTTGCCTACCAGCCGCGCATGTTCCGCGCCCCTTCTCTCCGACGTGTCCGGGATCCAAACCCGGATCATTTTCTCCGCCTCCTTGCCACACCACGAGCATTCCAGCGCGCTCTCCGCGTGGCCGAAATGGAGACATTCCGGACAGAGGAACTGGGGCAACTCCATTTGGGCGTCCGGCCCGTAGTCACCGGGGAAGAGGAACCGCACCTCCGGCTTCCAATCGAAGAACGCGCGGTAGAAGATGTCGAGCTCCGGGTTCAGCCGGTCGTCTGCGTCCTTCACCGTGCCGGCCCACCCGGTCAAACCACATTCCCGGCAGTGAATCACCGGCAGGCTATGCTTCAGTTCCTCGGTCTTAAGGTCCGCCGCGAAAGCCCATTTGGGCGTGGGCCCGACGCTCGAAACGACGCGCGCCAGTTCCCTCATCCAGAACTGATACCGCACCTGGATCATCGGCTGGGGTCCACTCGGGCCCGCAATCCGTGCCGCCGAAACCAGTGCCAGGAAACTTCCCAGTACCAGTTCCACGTATTCCGGATCAGGTTTGCCACCCAGGTCACCGTAAGCCGGCAAAGCGGCTTGCAGACGTTTCACCAGCTCGGTGGATTCCATGGCTGTGGACGTCATGGAGGCCAGCAACCGCCGGAGGAACCCATGCGACCGCAACAGACCCGCAAGCGCCAGTTGCCATTCCTTTGAATCCGGCGAACCAATGGCGTCGCCGAACCAGAGCCGCCGTTGTGCGGCCAGATATTCGTTCGGACTGCCATAGCGGAGCGGGTACAGCACGTCTTTCGCTTCCGGACCCGGAGTGCCCGCATAGCGCACCCCGGCGCCGGCCAGAAACTCCGCGGGCGTCTGCACCGATTCGCCGATCACACTCTGGGCGTCGAAGGTTTCACCGAAGACCTTGCCGGCGTATTCCACCAGTTGTGTCGCCGAGACCGCGGCGTCGCTGCCCAGTGTGGCCGACGTCCCCACGCAGATCAGGTGGGCCTTCGGCGTCCGCAGCCGTTCCTTCAGCCGCCGGATGAGACAGGCCACGTCCGCGCCCTGTGCTCCGTCGAACGTGTGCAGTTCATCCACTACTAGGTAGCGTAGGGAGTCCGGCCCGTTTTTCCGCCACAGCCCGAGGTCCCGAGGCCGCAGCAGCAAGTAATCGAGCATCTTATAGTTGGTAAGCAGGATGTCCGGCGGCGTCACCCGCATGGTGTCCCGGTCGGTGATGACGCGCGATTCCGTCATCGATACCGTGGGGGTCTGCTCCTGCTCCCCGAGGTACAGCCCCGCGGTGACGCGCCCACGTAGCACATCGCTGCGGAAAATCGCTTCCGCGATCCGCCCCGCCTGGTCGGTGGCTAAGGCGTTCATCGGATAAATCAGGATCGCCTTAATGCCGCGCTGGTTGCGGTGCTGGTAGCAGTAGTCGAGGACCGGGTAGAGGAAGCACTCGGTCTTGCCCGACCCCGTTCCCGTAGCGACCACCGTGCTCTTGCCGGCCTGGAAATCCAGGCGCTCCCACGCTTGCTCCTGGTGGCGGAATGGCCGGAACCACTCAGGTACCACGCCTGGGAAATACTGGCGGGCATCGGGGGAAGCGGTAAACGGGAGCTTGAGCGAGATGTAAGGACCGCGGAAGACCTCGCCCGGGCGGGCCAACAGTTCGTCCAGCGCGCCCGCGAAATAGGGATTGGTGATCGGGAAGGTGGTCCTCAGGAACTCTTCGATGCCCCGTCGGACCTGAGCGCCGATCACGGACGGGATCACGCCTGTCTCCGCGCGAACTCGGCCCACGCGGTGCGATAGTCTTCCTCGCGGTCGCACTGGTCGAAGGGGGCTTCGTAGACGATGGTGCGCTCACGCGGTCCGCCGGGTAGGGTGTCGTCCGTGATGGTGCGCCCGATGATGGCCTGGTGGCGCTTCTTCTCCCATTCTGGGCTGGAAAGTCCGTACGACTGGTCGCCATCGAGGTACACAATGCGGCCGTCGCGGGCATAGTAAGTGTTCCGTTCGTACTGGCGCAAGACGGGGAACTGGATCCGGTACATGGAGCAAAGTTCTTCCACCGTAAGCCCGAGTTCCATGGCGACAAGCACGTCAATCTCGACGAGCGCCTGCCGGCGCTCGTAATCGGTGCGAAGCGGCGTGTGCCAGGACCAATCCGGGGTGAGGAGTGAGAAGCGTTCATTGCTGAGGCGTGGGTCCGGCTTGGCCCAGCAGTCATCAGTGACGGCAGGGTTCCAGCACCTCCGCCAGAGGTCGGCATAGTGGCGTGTCACGCAGTTAAGCATGAGGGTGCGGGAGAACAGGCTGGGGGACCCAGACAGGAGGGGTAGTTGCTCCAGCAGCGATTTGTTCGCGTGTCCCATGCCCGTGGTCTTCACGCGGAAATCAACCGGGAGTGAGAACGCTCCGCCGGCAAAGCGTACCAAATCAAGCACGCTTCTGAAGGCCAGCCCAAAAACCGTGTGTACGTGGGCAACGCCCGTTGGCACAATGGCCGCGAGAAATGTCCGTTCACCAGCTTGATTCAACATCTCGCGGTTCACGAGCCGGTAGAAGTCCGTGACCTTCTTCTCCGAATCCCACGGGACGCCGGGGGTGCGGTCGAGATAGAGGTCAGGATCACACTCCGGAACATAGTTAGTCCGCGGAAGATAGCCTTCGGGCAATTCGGTGAGGTCCAGCAGGTCGTAGTCGCCGTTCTTAGTGCACGCCGCGCGCGGCGTCTTAAACATCGGTGTCGCGACGTAAAAATGTGGTCCGGAGAGCACCCAGCCGCCGGCGTCGGACGGAAAGCTGGTTTGGCGCCGGATTGTCTTGTCAGCAACAGCGTTTGTTTCGTTCCAGTGTTGCGTCGGTGTGTACCGCTCCAAAAGGTGGCCTAGCCTGGTCGGATAGCGCGCGAACTTTTTCAGTACGTCAACCAGTTCACGAGCATGGAGTGCCGGCAATCGAGCCTCAAGAGATGCTGTTTCGGGCTCATCATACAGAGTTGCGAACAGGGCTAAAGTTCGCTCGTCCACCTCCAGTATCCGGTTCCGGTGACCGCTTTCGTCCCACTCGTTCCGGTCATTCTTGATGCCCGGTGCGGGGCCATATCCATCGTGACGGAAGCAGGCGTCGATCGTGGCCGGCCCGAACAAATTCGCGATGTGAAGGAACCCAGGAGGTGCAGTTTGCCCGTACACGTTAACGCTGAATGGCTTCACGTCGTGATGCACTTCGGCGAAGAGCGCTCGCTCGTTGCGACAGTGGAAGTGGTACCGAAGGCGTCGGTACACAGCGCTGCGGAGTTTACCGCCGCTCGGACCGTCATACACTCCCTCTGGGTGCAGGAAACCCTGTACGGCGTGTTGGTTGGCTAATTCCCATGCCCTAGTGACGAAGCACTTATAGGTGTTGGCGGAGCTTCCCCGTAGCAGCGGATAATTCTGCATCGCGTTGAGAAACCCCTGTGTGCCCTCGAACTCCGCGTACTCGTCCAGATAGAGGTTGCGCAGGCCAGTGTACTTCGACATCGCTTCTTCGCGCAGCTTCGCCAGTTGCGGCGCTGAGAAATCACGAAGTAGGTAGAGCGGCTGTAAATCGCCCATCACCGCCCCTTCGTTCCACTCCACTCTGATCCATGGCGGGTTTCCAAGGATCAGGTCGAAGCCGCCAGAATCCGCGAAGATGTCCGCGAATTCCAGCTCCCAGTGCAGGAACCGATGCTTTCCAGCTATCTCGCCCACCAGCGTCAGACGCGCAGAACCGTTGCAAAAGTCTTTGACGTCCACCAAGCCGTACTCGTCCGCAACCGTAAGGCTCGCCTGCTCCGGGGCAAACATTTCGCCCTGCGTACGGCGGATCGACTCGGTGGCCCGGACCGTCCCTTCCAGCACCGATCCAACTTCCAGCAGAAACTCGTGCCGAGTCGGCAACAAGTGGGCCTTCTCGATGGGCCAGAACCAGAGCGCACACCAGTAGTCCGTTACGAACCGCAGACGCTGGTAGGCAGTGGAAGGTCCATAGTCCGGATGAATAGCGCTATTGAAGATTGCATCTCGATCCCGCGTGCTCAGCCGATGGCCGCGCTCGTCGCAGGCCGGCTGTCCCCAGACGGCGAAGTCGTGCGCGGTCCGGGCGCGCGCATTCCGGAGATCATCGGTGTGGCGGGTCCAGAGTCGGTCCACGGCCTCACTCAGCCGCACAAGCGTGCCGGCCTCCGCGCTGTCGAACTGCTCGCGAAAGGTCTTCCGCCAGTCGGAGATCCGCTTCATCTCCTTCGGGCACATCGCCTTCACTACCTTGTCCCCGTAGTTGGACATGTCCTTATCGGGTACCAGGAAATGATAGACGCCATCCTCCGGGCGGGAGCCGGCCGCGAGGCGCTCCGGGACGGCCTCCAACCAGGGCCTCGCCTTGTCCGTCAACTGCGCGCGCCGGAACACCTGGCGGCGCGCCCCGATCAGGCTGTTGCCTGTGGCAAGCTGCCCGCCGAACCACGGAATCGTGTGGCCCTGATAAATGGTGTTGAGCCACAGCGAGATCTCCGCCAATTCCACCGCCACAGGATTCCGGTCCACTCCGAAGACGCGGTTGTCCGCCAGAAACGCCTTTACCTTCTGGCGCTCTTGTTCCAGTTCGCTCTCTGGAATATGGCGCTTCAGTTCGGCCTGCTTGCGTTCGAGGTACGCATCGGCGAGTTGGTTGATGGCCTCGTTCAAAAACGCGCCGCTGCCGAGCGCCGGCTCGCACACCGTGAGTTGCAGGATCTGGTCCGCCGTCTTGTCTTTGAGTAGTTCCTTCAGCGCATATTTGACCACGCACTTGGTCAGCACCTCCGGCGTGTAGTACGAGGCCGATTTCTGACGGCTGCGGCCATTCAGGCGGTAGATGAAGGTGCCCAGTGGATGGACCTTGGCGCGTCCAGTCTCGTCGTCGTAGACGATCTCCGCGGGCTCGTACTGGCTCAGGTCCTCTTTGCTGACAAACCAGGCCTGATCGAGCAGATTGACCTCTTTGGTTTCCGCTTTCTTTACCTCGTAGAGGTCGGTCTTGGCGAAGAACCCGGTGTAGGAGAGCAGTCCTTCGTAGACCGCTCCGAGCTGGTTAATGCCGAGCTGCGCGTAGCTGATGCGCCCCCGCCCGAGCGCGGACCCCTTACGGGAGTAGCCGAGCAGTTCGAGCACCTGCTGGAGCACATGTTTGCGCAGGCGGACACGGCGCAGGGTGGGAGTGCGATCGTCATCGAAGAGATCGCCTTCGAGCGGCTTCATCTCAAACGTGTGGACCAGGCTGCGTCCACCGGCGCCGGTCGCCGCGGCTGCCATGGTCATCTGTTCTTGAGGCGCGAAGCCGCTGTAAATGAGCTTGAACAGAGTCTTGATTGATGCGTCGATGAAGTAGCCGTTACGGCTGCGTTCGGTATCGAGGGGAGCGAGAGCGAGTTCCCGCAAGCTCTCCAGACTGTAGCCGGTGCGGTATTCGTCGCTATCCATGGGGGCGTAGCCGAGCGCCGGGCGCGCCTCCACATAGAAAAGGAAGAGCAGCCGGTAGAGGTAGCGGAGGCACTCGCGGCTGAGGTCCTCAGGGGCGAGGACGCCATGAACCCTTTCCTTCAGCACGTCGCCGAGGTAGTAAAGCGCCTCATTGCCGATCCGCTCGATGCAGTCGCGCGCGCTGTACTTCAGGTCCTCGGAGACTTTGGCAGCGTGCTTGTGAGAACCTTCGTCGAGACGGTCCAGCAGGTTGTTGCCGTCGTGCGGGCAGATACTCTCGGCGCCGGCGAGCGCAGGCAGGAGCCGGGAGGCATCGTTGCCGGTGAAGATCCGGTCGAAGTGGAAGCGCAGCAGGCGGCGGTCCGCCCACTTGGTGCGGTCGATGAGGACGAGTTGGCCGGCATGGAACAGCAGCACCCAGCGCGGCGGCTCCTCACTGGCGAAGACGTGTTCGCTGAGGACGTCTTCGAGTGTGGCGTCGCCGGTCCATTTCAGGTCCTCACCAGACGGAAGCTGTTCGCGGAGGAAGGGCAGGGACAGCGGATCGCCGAGTTCGTTGGTGGCGTCCAGCGCTTCGACGAGCCAGAGTTCGGGGGAGCCATCGGCGCGAGTGATTTCACCGGCCATGGGAATCGCGATGCCGTCTTCGGTCTCGAAGACAGCAGGCTGCCATGGATAGCCAAGGGCGTCGAGCAGGGTGCGAAGCCAAGCCCGCTGGCATTCGAGCCGCGTCGCCGGGTCGGTCAGCCCCTCCAGTTCAGCGCGCATCGCGGGCCACGCGGCGCCACAGCGGCGGACCGCCTCGACGGGCGAATCTGGGGCCGCGGTCCAGCGCGCAAAGACGGGACGGAGGGCCTCTTCGAGCTCAGAGCCGATGTAGTAATCGGTGTAGAACTCCCTCTCATTGGTGATGCCGGTGAGGTCCATCTGCATCGCTACTCTCCCCGAAACACGGCAGCCACCCGCAGGAAGGCTGCATCCTCGGTTGTCAGGGTGTCTTGCACGTATTCGGTCCAACTGGCGAACATCGCGTCCATCTTTCGTTCCTTGGCCTGTTTCAGTCGTAGGCGAACGCCGGCGGCCACACCTTCACCGAAGTCGCGATCAAGCTGCTGCTTCTTGGCGGT
>PMTT01000855.1 GCA_003167275.1 Bryobacterales bacterium
TCGATGTGGCCGTAATACGCGGGGATCGGTGGGCCGGACCTCTTCTGGCCGCCGCCGGGATGGATCTTGTATCCTTTATACCCTTGCTCCTTGGCGCTGAGCGCGTCGGCGACGTAGTCCTCGACGTTGGGGAGATGCTGCGAACTGGCATACGCCATAACCCGGTCTTTGTTGCCGCCGAGAAGTTTGTAGATGGGGCGATTCACGGCCTTGCCGAGGATATCCCACATGCAGATCTCGGCCGCGGCCGTGTAGAAGTTAGGCCAGGTGCCGCCGCTGCGGTTGCCTCCGCCCACACCGCCGCCTGCCGCACCGCGACCTCCGCCGCCGGCAGAAGCGCCGGCGCCGCCGCGTCCGCCGCCGGGCGCTCCGGAGCGGCCCCCGCTGAAGCCGAAGATTTCCTTCGTGCCCGTCGTGGCTGTGATCGCAGGCAGTAGATCGATGACGTTCTTCCCCAGCAGTGCGGGCTTGGCCCATTCCAGCCAATTCGGCGTCAGGCCTCGATTCCCGATGGTATAGTTCCCCTCATAGCCACTGTTGGTCACCACGGAAACGATCTCGCCGGTCTCGCTGGAATTCAGCCGCCGAAAACTGGAAAGGTCCGCAACATAAACTTTGACTTCCTTGATGGTCAGATCGGGAAGATCGCCCTTTTTGACTCCGGCCGACTGCGCGGCAGCGTGCGGCGGGTCGGCAATCGCTGCAGCGGCCGCCGCGGTGATGCCAGTGGAAGCTCCGAAAAACTGCCGGCGGGATTGTCGTTTGTCAGACATCATCAACTTCCCCTTCTCTCACTCGGGCAATGCGAATGCGAGCACATTCGATCCCGAAGCGATTGCGAATACTGCCGCCCGCCCACCAAGTACGTCATGGTTGAGGCCTTGGGCGGTTGGCTGGTTTCAAAGTGCCACAGTATGCGCCCCATTTTCGCGTCGATGCCAGCCCGGCCAGCATCTGCCCCTCGTCCATTCCCGCGAGACCATTCGAGCCAAACTGTATCGAATTCAGGCCCTTGCGTCAACTGCCGATGGTTCAATATGAAACGTACCGCCCAAAAACGAAATTCTATTTCGCCGATGTTGCCAGACCTGCGACGATTCTGACCGGCTTGCTGACCAATTGAATCTGCGCAGACTTCAGACCGGGGCGGCTCGCTCTAACGGTAATCGTTCCTGCCGACAAGGTGGAGCGCACGGAAACCCGATTGATGCCACATTCCGTATTCAGGAACAAATTGTTGGTGGAATCGACCTTGCCGCTGTTGTAGCCGCCACGCCAGGCCGCGGGACCGGTCACCGTGAACTCCACTTTGTCGTCGTCGGTAGGGCAGCGCTGCCCTTTGGCATCCACCACCTCCACATCAATGAGCGCTGCATCTTCTCCGTCGGCCTCCAAGCCCTGTGGACCGATGATTGGCGTGAGTTTGACTTGCGTCGGCGGACCGGCGGTGGTCAGTTCCTCTTGGACCGCCGCTTTGCCGCCGTTCCTCCCCACGGCCTTCAAATTCCCCGGTGCAAACTCCACGTCCGGAAAAGCGAAGATATACCCGCTCACCGGCCGCGAGTTCACACCCGCCGATTTGCCGTTTACGAACAACTCCACCGACTGCGTATTGGCGATCACATAGATGGTCTTCACCGTCTTCCGGTCGGCCGGATAACTCCAATGCCCCAGAATGTAGAGGTCGGGCTGATCGTTCTGCATCACACGGTGGGTGAAATAGATCTCCTTGGGCAGACGCACCGCGTCTACCTTGCCGCTCACCCGGCAGACCTCGCTCGAATCCTGGCGGCCGTCCGCGTCCGAATCGGAGAAGTAGATCGACGCGTAGCCCGACCATTTGGAGTGCGCCGGGTCCGAGTTCGAAATGCGATTTTCCCAATAGGCCCAGTAGCGCTTCACCGCTGCCACGGCGAAGCTCTCGGAAGTGTACTGCCACGTGTCGTTGGAGCCCTTCTTGAATCCGAAAGAGGGCGGAGAGAAATCGTCCCAGAAGCGCCGCGCGCTTTCGTCGCGGAAGTCTTCGGTCTCGATCAAAGGTGCGCGGTCGCGACGCTGCGCGCTGTAGCCGCGGAACATGGCGGTGGGGCCGGCGAGTTGGTCGGTCCGCGGATCCTGCCCGATCATCACGCCATAAAATTCTGCGATCGGCGTAGTGGCAGTGTTCAACTCGACGTTGTCGTTGCCGCGTGCGCCCATCACGCGGCCGCCATCCGGGTCCCACTGCTTGCGCAACGCCACCATCTGCCGCATGTGCTCCACCGTCACCACCGTGTTTCCCGCCTCCCAGAACAGAATGCTGGGACTGTTGCGGAAGTAAATCATGGTGTCGCGCATCACTTCCAGGCGCTGCTCCCACTGGCGTCCTGTCACGTCCCGTTCCTTATCTCCGGCTGGGCAGATCTGGATGATGCCGTAGCGGTCGGCCGCGTCGGAATCCACGCGCTGCGGCGCGATGTGCATCCAGCGGATGTAGTTGGCGTGGTTGTCGCGGATCATCTGCGCCTGGTAGTCGTGCATCCAGTCCGGATAGGCCTGGCCGAGGCCGGCCCATTCATTGCTGGAACGCTGTGCGAATCCCTTCAGGTAGACAAACTTGTCATTCAGGTAGACGCCGCCCGTGCCCGCGCCTCCTTTGAATTCGGTCTTGCGAAATCCGGTGACCACCTTGTCGACGTCCACTACCTTGCCATCCACCGTGAGGATCGAATAGACGTCGTACAGGTAGGGATCCTCGCTGCTCCAGAAGCGCGCGCCCTTCAGCGCTCCGCTCGCGTTCAGGACGGTCTTTTCGCCATCCACCATATCGACGGAGTTGCCCGCCAGGCGCGCGCGCACCTGGCCCGCGCGATCGACAACCACCGCTGACAGTTCGACCGTGGCGCGATCGCCCGATGCATTTCGTACTTCGGAGTCGACCGTCACCTCCGCGCTTTTCGCGGCGATATTGAAGTTCGCGGCGTGGATATACACACCCGAACTCTCCAGCCCGTAATAGAGCGGCAGCGTCTGGTAGATCTTCCCGGTGACATGCAGCCAGACATGCCGGTTGATGCCGCCGTGGTCGGGATTGAAGTCGTTGGCGTTCCATTCGAACGTTGTGCTGGTGGCGCGCTCCTGATAATTAGTGCGGTTGTCGACTTTGACCGCCAGCACGTTGTCCTCATTTCCGAAGTGGACGCCGCCGGTGAGGTCGAGCCCATAGGCCGTCACGCCGTTTTCGTAGAGTCCCACCTGCTTGCCGTTCAGGAAGATATCGCCCGCCTGCCGCATGCCCTCGAATTCCAGAAAGATACGATTGCCCGCGGGCCTGGCGGGAAGTTTGAAATGCTTGCGATACCAGGACAGCCCTTTGTAAGTCCCACGGTCGCCACCGCTGTGAGAGATGATCTGACGGAAGGAGTCCACGTCGTTGAAGCTGTGGGGCGTGCTGACGGTGGCCCAGGCCGAGTCGTCAAAGCCCGGCGCTTCCGCGCCGGTCACATCTTCGCGGAAGAATTTCCAATCGCGGTCGAAATTCATTTTGGTGCGCGGCGACTGCGGCGGAGTATAAGCCGCGGTTTGAGCGCCGCCGCCGATGGCGAATGCGCAGAGAATCAGGGGAACGAGGATTTGTTTCATAGGAAGTTGATTACCGATACCTGTAGAGCTTCACGCGCTGCATGCCGCGATCGGGCGCCGAGAGCCGCACTCCGCTGCCGGACTGGCCCATGTCCGCGACTGTCGCGATGTCGTATCGCAGATGCGAGCGACCTCAGGAAGCACCTTCTATGCATGACATTGCTCCTTCCGACCGAGTCGTGGCAGTCGCCGACTCACGGGTCCGCTCGCCGATACCGTGTGGCATTCCGTCAGCGTGAAGCAGTATTCTAACCTGCGGCTGCACCAAGGTAAACCCCGCAGCTCACAATCGTTTCGGAAAATCGCTCAGAAGTTCGTTTTCGGAATTTACCGGCCGAGCGCTCGACGCAGCAGTGCAATTGTCTTCGGCCCGTCCATCTGCAAGTCGGTGGTGGAAGCCTCCAGGCCGATCAGCTTCCGATATCGGATCTGGCGTAGAACCGCGAAGAACGGCGCGTAATCGTACTCTTCCCAGTGCAGCGGCATCACCCGATTGTTCGGATTCGCCATGTGCAGATGGCACAGGTGATCTTTGATCTTCAGGATGACAGCGGGGTCTTCTTTTTCGACCGAGAAGTGATAGTAATCGATCATCAGTTGGATGTTCGGATGGTTGACTGCTTCCACCCATCGCAGCGCCTCGGCCGTGCTGTTGATGATGTTGCTCTCCTCGCGCCGCTGCGGCTCGATAGCGATGGTGATGCGATGCTTTTGTGCCTCGCGGCCGGCGCGCTTTCCAAAGTCGACCAGTTGCCGGAAAGCCTCCTCCTTGGAGAATCCCTCGGGGATCTGGCGGGCTCCGCTGCTGCCAAACACGATCACGCGCACGCCTAAGCGAGCCACCCGACCGAGTGCCCGGTGAAGGTATTCCATCTGGCGGTTTTTGTCGATGTTCGGTCCGGTCACTTTAATCTCGCCAGGAAGGAACCAATAGGCGGCCGGAACCGGAAACGCGAGTTGCTTGAGCTGAGCTGCCAGCCGCTGGTACCCGGCATCGGAAAGCGCAGCTACTTCCGAGGTGCGCACCTCTATGTAATCGAACCCCGCGGCTTTCGCGGCGGCGATGTCCTTGAGCGGGCCGCAGTAGCCGATTCCCGCCCAGCCAGTGGGCGGATCCGGCGCTCCCCTTCCCAGAGTTAAGAGAAACGCTGCGATCGCAACTATGCGCCGGTGAAGCTTCATTTCAGAAGTACAGCTTCGCCGCGATCTGCACGATCCGCTGCTCGCGGGTGCCGCTGTATTCGCCGAAGTAGCTCCCCAGCGTTTTGGTCGAGCCCGCCGGCCGCAGATTGTTGGTGATGGCCAGCGTGCTGAAGTCGGCCACGTTCAGCACGCTTGCGCCGGTAGCAGCGGCGGAAGTCGTCAGGTTTGTGGATGTGTTGTAACCGCTGAATTGGGTATGGTTGAGGGCGTTGAACGCTTCCAGGCGCAACTGCAGAAACTTCTTTCCATCGCCCCCGAGATTGAAATTCTTGAAGAGCGAGAGGTCGAAGTTGTTGGTGACCGGGTTCCGGTAGTAGGTCCGGGGCCACGGCGAAACGTTGCCGGGTTGGCCCAGGTAAAACGCCGCGGGGTTGATGTGGTCGCCACCGGTGCCCACGTTAGAGTTGAAAATCGGCTGTC
>PMTT01000226.1 GCA_003167275.1 Bryobacterales bacterium
ACGAGTGCCCGCGCCACGTCGGCGATCCAGGTCAATCGGCGTAACGGTTCCGCTACCGTAAAAGTACGTCGGGGCGAGCTCAAGCCGAATGGAACTGGTTGATAATGAAGAGATTCATGGATGCTTGGCGATCGGCAATTGCGACCTCGGACGCGACCCACATCTGGATTCGGGGCTACGATGTCACCGCATTGATGTCGCGCGCGGGATTCACCGAGACGATTTTTCTATTGCACCGGGGACGGCTGCCATCGGACGGAGAAAGGCGACTTCTGGACGCCATACTCGTCGGGGTTGCCGACCATGGCGCCGGAGCGCCATCGTGCGCGGCGGCCCGCCTGGCAGCTTCGGGGAACCGCCAGTCCCCATCGGCCGCGATCGCCGCGGGTATCCTCGCCATTGGTGACGAGCACGGAGGGGCGGGGTCAGCCTGCATGGAAATGATCGCCGCCGGTGTGGAGCTTGCATGCAAGGAGCCGACTTCAATTGAAGATTCGGTGCGGCGCACCATCAATGACTGGCGCGCGCGGAAGAGACGGCTTCCAGGATTGGGACATAGGGTTCATTCCGTGGACCCTCGCACCGCTACTCTGTTCGCCATGGCCCGTGAGACCGGTCTGGCTGGCCAGGGCATTGTCTTCATGGAAGCGCTAGAGCGGCAGGTGCGCGAGAGAATCAAGCCGCTACCGATCAATATCGATGGCGCTCTGGCGGCGGTCCTGTACGACCTCGGATTTCCCGCGTCGTTTGGCAAGCTCGTCTTTATCATTGGGCGAGTTGCCGGGTTGACCGCGGAAGTGGCGGAGGAATTGACGCGGGAAAGGCCGATGCGCATTCGCATTCCCGTGACTTACGATGGCGATCCGCCGAGGGAGATCGGGTAGGAAGAATCGGTGGAACGTCCCGTCTGTCCCCGGTTTTTAGAGGATTTGAAATGGCAAGAGAAATCACCGAAGCCGAAAGAGCGTATGCACAGGAATTGCTGGCCAACGCGCGCCGCGCCATGTGCCTGATTGAAGGCTACGATCAGGCCAGGATCGACAGACTCTGCCAGGCCGTAGCATGGGCCGTCGCCAACGAGCAGACTTACACGCGGCTGTCTCACATGAGCGTGGATGAAAGCGGCTTGGGCGATCGCGAGGGGCGTCCCAACAAACGATTCAAGATCATGGGCATCCTGCGGGACGCCTTGCGCCAGAAGAGCATGGGCATCATCGAAGAAATCCCGGAAAAGGGTATCGTGAAGTATGCCAAGCCGGCGGGCGTTATCGCTTCGCTGGTGCCCGTCACGAATGCTTCGCTGACGGAGGCCGGGAACGGGATCTACGCGCTGAAATGTAAAGACGCCATCATCTTCTCACCGCACCCGGCGAGCCGGAAGACTACCAACGAAACGGTTCGCATCATGCGGGCCGCGCTCCGGAATCAGGGTGTGCCGGAGGACGTTTTTCAGTGCATCGAAAAGCCCAGCATCCCGCTGGCACAGGAGTTGATGTCGATTTGCGATCTGACGATCGCCACCGGAGGCCCCGCCATGGTGCGGGCGGCATACAGTTCCGGCAAGCCGGCATACGGCGTGGGAGCGGGCAATGCCACGATGGTGATCGACGAGACTGCGAATGTTCCAGAGGCGGCTCGAAACACGCGGCTCAGCAAGACCTCAGACAACGGTTCGGGCTGCTCGGCTGACGGCAACCTGCTGGTCGAGGCTTCGATCTATGACGATTTTCTGGAGTGTCTGCGGAAGGAGGGCGGCTATCTTGTGGACGGCGAAGAAAAAGAGCGGCTGCAGTCCATCCTGTGGGACTCCGAAGGGCATCGAACGTTGGACACGATCGCTCGTCCGGCCGCCAGGATAGCGGAGTTGGCGGGAATCACGCTGCCCGCGGGTAAGAAGTTCCTGATTGTGAAAGAAGACTCGATCGGGAAGCAGTATCTCTTTTCCAGCGAGAAGCTCTCGCCGGTTCTCTCCATTTTCCAATACAGCGGGTTTGAGAATGCGCTCGAAATGGTCCGTCAGATCTATGAAGTGGGCGGCAAAGGCCATTCCTGCGGCATCTACTCCTTCGACGACGACCACATTCATCGCCTCGCGCTGGTAGCGCCGGTCAGCCGGATTATGGTGCGACAGCCACAGTCCAAAGCCAACGCGGGCGCATTCAATAACGGCATGCCGATGACGTCGAGCATGGGATGCGGCATCTGGGGCGGCAACATCACGAATGAGAACGTGTCGCTCAAGCACTACATGAATGTGACGTGGGTCAGCCGCCCCATTGCCGAAGACAAGCCCTCAGAGCAGGAGTTATTCGGGGAGTTCTACAATACGGCGGTATTTTGAAACTACGTGGGGCGGACCCCCTGGTNNGGATCAGGGGGTCCGCCCCACCAAGGTGTGTTTTCAAGGGTGTCCGCGCCACCTACGCAGTGGGCTTACAGTGAGTCTCCCGAGTCAGGCTGATCAGGACGCAGGCCAATACCAACCAGGCGATCATCAGCAGAAATGCGGTCTGGAATGCGTCCACTCCATAGACCCGCAGTCCGTTGATCAGTTGCCCCGACCATCGCTGCTCCAGAATCCTCCCGATGCCGGGCTGAAGAAGCATCGGCCCGATCATATTGCCGATGTTGATCGTGCCCGAGATCGTGCCGAGGAACTGCACGGGCACGGATTCCTTGCCATACGCAAAGCCGAGCACCACCGCGCCGCATGAGGCACTGGTGAATGCCGCTACAGCGACGAATGCGGCAAGCGGCAGGGCCGTGTAAAACATGACCGTCCAGCCCACGGTCGCCAACAGGCACCCGGACATATAAATCGGTTTCCGCCGGCCGATCCGATCCGACAACGCACCGGCGACCGGACTGGCCACAGCCCAGCACACAATCATCACCGAGCAGACGGCGGCGGCGGAAGCTGGCTGCAAGCCGAAGCGGGCCCTCAGGAATGGCGTTCCCCACAGGCCCGTAAACGCCAGAATGGAACCCACCATGCTGCCCTGTGCGAAGAAGATCAGCCAGGTATTGCGATACTCGAAGACCTTCCGGAAACCCGCCCCTAGAGCAGCGATATCGCGCTTGTCTTTCCGCTGTAACGACGAAGGAGCATAGCTGCGGAATTGCCTCTCTGCCGGATCGTCTCGCACCACGGCCCATGCAAGCAGGCAAACTCCGAATACAACGGCGCCGGATCCCAAGACGACGGCGCGCCATCCGAAATGTTCGATCATCAGACGGAGCGGCACTTGCGCGGTAAGGGCGCCGATGTTTCCGAAGAACAAACCGAGACCGGAGAGCATCGCGAAACGCTTCGAAGGAAACCAGTGAGTGGCGAGTTTCAATAGGACCAGCCATCCGACGGCAGTGGCGCCGCCCACGATCGCCCTGCCTGTGCACGCCAGGGCAAAATTGCCGGTCGCGCCAAAGAGAAAAGTTCCGGCGGCCGCCGAGATAGACCCGGCGATCAGAAGTTTTCTCGCTCCCCACGAGTCAACCAGCACCCCGGTCGGGATCTGCATCGCTACGTAGGCGTAGAAGTAAAAGGCCGAGAGGTTGCCCAGATCCTTGGCGCCGATGCCGAAACTGTGCATCAACTCCGAGGTCATCACGGCGGGCGAGACGCGCTGATAAAAGCCCGTGAGGTAGAAGATCGCCGCCACGCCCCAAACGGACCATGCCAGCCAGGAGGGAGGGCTTTCCGCGAGGTCTGGTTGAGGTCGCACAGCAGACTCGGTGGGCGCGGAAGCACGTTCGGGAACCGGCATCACGAACCCATACGGTAGATGTCGTTGATGTTCCAATGGCCGGGCGTCGGAGTGGGTGCATTCTCCATGGGCACCTGAATCACGGTCGGAAGATCCGAGGCAAGGGCCTCCTTGAGAGCCGGACCGAGTTCGCTGGCTGCCTTCACCGCAATCCCCCGAGCCCCGCACGCTCGCGCCATGGCGGCGTAATCTACGGTGTAAGTCTCGCCGTTCCGCTCGAACAGGCAGCCGAAGCTGGTGCC
>PMTT01000715.1 GCA_003167275.1 Bryobacterales bacterium
GCGCCGCTCAAGTCTGCGCACGCGGCCGATGCGCAGATCTCCGGATCCGGTATCACCCTCGCCGCACAATTGACCCAGGCGCATCCCAGCGGGGCGTTGGTCTCGAGCGAGGTTCCCACGCCCGGTGCGCCCAACAAATATTACAGGCCCCGGGCGCGTATGTAAACCCGGCTTGGGCGAGTCCAGGCTCTGGACCTCAGGACCCCGGGAGCTTAACGGGTTTGGGGATTTCGCGGTTCAACCGCAGCAACCGCTCCCTCACGGTCGCGGCTCGGTTGCGGCCGTTGCTGATTCAGCGTGAGTTACCGAGCCGCGACCGTGAGGGAGCGGTGTTGACCGGTGAGGAATTCCCCAAAATGGTTAAGCGCGACTGAACACAGAACCCCAACACAGGCCAGGAGGCCCGTGTTACCAGACGTGACAGGCGTTCGTGACCACCATTTTATCGCCCGCCTTGCACGCGAACGCCTTCTGGAATTCGGGCATGTTCTCCACAACGCCGTTCACGCGAAATCTGGCGGGGGAATGCTCGTTGGTCTGTACCTGCAGACGCAGGGCCTCTTCGCGGGCGTTCTCACACCAGACCTGTCCGAATGACAGGAAGAAGCGTTGCTGGGGCGTGAACCCGTCGATCTTCGTCTGCGCCTGGTTGCCCAAGGTGTTCATGAGTGCCATCAGCGCCACGCGAACCCCGCCGTTGTCGGCGGTGTTTTCCCCCAGCGTCAACTTGCCGTTGACATAGGCTCCGGGGGCCACCGAGAAGCTGGAGTATTCGTCGGCCACGCAGGCGGCGCGCTGCTCGAATTCCTTGGCGTCCTCCGGGGTCCACCAGTCCTTCAGGTTTCCGTGGGCGTCGAACTGGCGGCCCTGGTCGTCGAAGCCGTGAGTCAACTCATGGCCGATCACCATGCCGATGCCGCCGAAGTTTACTGCGTCATCCATCTTGTTGTCGTAGAAAGGCGGCTGCAGGATGCCCGCGGGGAAGTTGATATTGTTCATCTGCGGGTCGTAATAGGCATTGACCGTAGGCGGCGTCATGTCCCACTCGTTGCGGTCCACCGGCTTGCCGATCTTGTTTAACTGGCGCTGGAACTCGAACTCGGTGGCGCGGTTGTCGTTCCCCAGGGCATCGTCAGGCCGGATCACCACGCTCGAATAGTCGCGCCACCGGTCGGGATAGCCGATCTTGTTGGTGATCGCCTTCAGCTTGACCATCGCCTGCTGTTTGGTAGCCGGGGTCATCCACGAAAGCGCCTGGATGTCTTCGCCCAACGCTTTTTCGAGCGCATCCACCATTTTCAGAGTGCGCTGCTTGCCTTCCGCCCCGAACGTGCGGTCGACGAACTCTTTGCCCAGAGCTTCGCCCAGGTCGCCATCCGTGAAAGCCACGCAGCGCTTCCAGCGGGGCCGCATTTCCTTGGCGCCGGTCAGGGTCTTGCCGAAGAAGTTGAAATTCTCTTCCGTCAATGGGGTGGGCAGGAATGCGGCGGTGGCGTGCAGCGTATGCCAGGCGAGATAGACCTTCCAATCGTCCAGGCTGGTGTTCTGTAACTCCGCCTGGAGGGTCTTGAAGAAATCCGGCCATGCCACATTGACGCTCTGGAATTCGGGAGCGCCGGAGTCCGTGAGGTATTGATCCCAGTGGAATCCGGGGGCAAGCGCACCGAGTTCCTGCTTGCTCATCTTGTGATACACCTTTTCGGGATCGCGCCGGGAGACCTTGTCCAACGATCCCTTGGCAAGCGCGGTCTCCAGCTTCATGATGGCGTCTGCATTGGTCTTGGCAAACGCGGGTTTCTCTCCGGCAAGTTCCAACATACGCGCCACATGCGCCACGTATTTGTACCGCAGCTCGACCGATTTCGGATCGTCTTTGAGGTAGTAGTCGCGATCGGGCAGTCCCAATCCGCCCTGGTCGAGCTGAGCGATCACGGCGGTGGAATCCTTAGCGTCCTGACCGGAGCTGAATTGAAACGCCACGTTGACGCCATCGCGATGCAGGCGGGCAATCTCCGCGGCGATCCCGGCTGTGTCCTTTATGTTCCGGATGCGGTTGAAAAAGGGCTGTAGCGGGGCCAGTCCCTTGGCATCGATGGCCTTCACGTCCATGCAGGCGCCGTAGAAGTCGCCGGTCTTCTGGGTTACCGCGTCCCGTTTGGGGTCCGGCTTGGCGGACTCCTCCAGGATCTCGCGAAGGATGTACTTGTTGTGTTCGTCCAATTCGCTGAAACGTCCCCAGATGGACTGATCGGGCGGAATCGGGTTGTTCTTGATCCAGGCGCCGCAGGCGTACTGATAGAAGTCGGTGCAGGGATTCGCCGACCGGTCAATGTTGTTGACGTCGAAATCGATCGTCTTCTTCGCGGGCGTGGCGGCCGGTTTGGGCGGCGTTTGGGCGAAGAGGGCGTAAGCAAATAGCGGTGCGAGAAGAATGGGTTTGAACAAAGTAGACTCCTACCTCTTTAAACTGTATCTTCTCAAAAACAAGGCTGTAGAGGCAAACAGGGTGGAGTGGATCGGGAGGAAGATGAGGACCAACGAAACGGTGGTGATCCACGAGTTGCGGACCACCACCGGCTACCGGAGAAGATCAAGAAAACCAACACAGGCAAGGATGCCCGTGTTACTGCACCACCATGACCTCTTTGCGCGAGAAGGCGAATTTCTGACCGGCGGGGTCAATCACGTTCACCTGGCAGGTATACTTGCCGGGGACCAGTTTGTTCAAAGGCACGTCGAACTTCAGCGGGAGGGCTTTGGACTTGGCATCGAGGCCCTCGGTCACCTGCAGCGGCGCGGTTTCGAACGCTTTCACCTTGCCGCGAATGAAGCTCACGGTCGCGACTAGCGGCTGGGTAGTCTCCGCCGTGGGTTCGTAAGCCTGGAGATAGACGTACATGTCCTGGCTCCGGTTAAACACCCGCGTCACGCTGGGAACCAGCTTCTTCCCATCCTCAATCAACGGATTGGCCGCCTCGAGTTTCTTGTCCCTCTGTGTCGAAAAGACGGCCGAAGACATGTCCATTCGCTGGCTGCTCAACACCACCGAGCTGATCGGCAGACGCGTCGTCTCGGCGGTCAGATCGGGAACCACGAACTTGGTTTCGTAGGTGCCCATTTTTCCGCTGACATTCTCGCGCGCCAGGAACTTGATATCGTACTTGCCGGGGGGCAGCGTGTAGCCCGTGTCGTATCCCAGCGGCCTCTTAGCCAATTGCGCGGCCGTCTCGCCCTTGAGCGAGACAGGGATGTAGTCGCGGACATTCTGGACCACTTTGCCCTTTTCGTCCTTGATTTCACCGATGAAATCGATCTGGGTGCTCTCGGCGCCGCCGTGCTTCGCAAATGCCAGTTCGCTCCCCGGGATCTTCACGGTGATGGGAACAAAATACCTGTCGCGAGCCAGGCGGAAGTAGTTGATCTCCATGGCCACCTGAATGTCGGTGACGGGATCGCCCAGCATCAGGGCCTGCTGGAGCTGCCGTTCCTTGTCGGCCGAGGTGAACTTGGTGAATTCGCGGTCGGCGAAGTAGCCCTGGCGATAGTCCTTAGGCTGTCCATACTTGGCCGCCAACTCGGGCCTGAGGGTGATCTTGATGCGGCGGAACTGGCCGTCCAGCTTGTCGTTGCTGGGCACATAGCCGAGAATGTAGTAGCTGGAAATGTCCTTCTGCGCCTGGACGATTCCCATGGCCAAGTCGTTGTTATCGAGCAGCGCCTTGCCGCCGGTATCGACAGCCAGCGTGTAGAGCGTCTCCTGCTGACCCTGGAAATTGCTGGTGGCCGCGCGGGCCGAACTGCCGGAGTACATTGCCGAGCCGCCCGACGAGCCCTTGGTGGCGTCGCCCAGAGGCGCCGAGGCCACCAGGCCGCGAGCGTCGATGGGGTAAAACGCGACGTTGGCGCGAATGGCCGCGTTGACCGTGGCCTGCAACTGCGCCTGATTGTCAGCCGACTTGGTGATGCCGCTGGCGAAGTAGACGAGGGCCTTCTTCTCATTCAGCGAGCCCAACATCTTGACGGCGGTTTCCAACGCGGAGAGCTGGCGGTCGGTGTTGAAGATGTTGAATTCGGTATCGTCCGCGGTGAAAGCCGCGCCTGTATCGGAGGTGCTGTCGTCGGCGGTCGAGGTGTCGAAGCCCTGGCCTTCACCGATGATTAGGCCCTTGATGTCCTTGTTCAGCTTGTCGCGGTCGTCGGTGAAATCCTCGACCACTTTCACGTCGCTCGAGAACGTCATGATGGCCATCAGGTCCGACTTGGTCATCTGGGTCTTGAGGAACTTCTGTGCCGCGGTCTGCGCGCGCATCTGGTCCTGGATCGGCATGGAAGTCATGTCGAAGAACATCACCATCAGGCGCCGGTCCTTGTATTTGAGATCGCCCGCTTTCTCGGGGGAGATCTGGTTGGCGATGACCGATTTCACTGCACTGGGGTCCGGCTTCGCGGGCGCTGCAATGGTCTCCTCTTTCACGGCAGGTCCAGCCGCGGCTGGCGCAGGCGTAGATGTCGCCTCTTCCAACGTCTGGAACTGGCAGAACTTGACGGCTTGCGGCTTCCCGTCTTCCGTGATGATGAAGTCCTTCGCGGTAAGTCCCTCGATGGGTTTGCCGCTTTTGTCTTTGAGGATGACATCTTCCACTACTTCGGTAGCGGTGGCGGTGAACTTGGTGGTGCCCTTGGTGGCGGTGAGCACCTGGGGCTTATCGTCTGGCCGTGGGGCCGTTTGCGGTGCACGCGGGGGCGCCTGTTGGGCGGCCCCGGCCAGAACTAAAGTCCAGACCAGTAGTGTTGCCGTGATGGATCGCATAATTAGAACCTGAACCTCAGATTAGCGGTGAACGAGCGCATCGCGTTGGGAGATTGCAGCGCTCCGAATTGTTGTCCACCAACGGTGGTATTGTAGCTGCCGAAATTCACGTGATTGAGCGCATTCCGGGAGTCGAACCGGATATCCACGTTGCGCCGCTCGCCCAACCGGAAGGTGCGGCTCGCCGAGCCATTCAGGCCGAACGTCATGGGGCCGGTGATGGTATCCCTGCCCGCGTTTCCAAAGGTGCCCGAGGCTGGGCTAGCGAAGGCAGCCGGGTTCAGCGCCCCATCCAGAAAGACCGGTGCGCCGGTATATTCGGCCCGCAGCGGTCCGGTGATGGACGACCCGCCCAGCGTTTTGGAAACGATGGTGGGAGTGAGCCAGGGGCCGCTGGAGATCGTGATTGTGGAAGTCATCGTCCAGTCCTTCAGCAACACGCCCTTGAAGCCTTTCACCAGTGCGCCGCCGCGTGCGCCCATACCGCTCGAGTACTGCGCATTCATGCTCAGCGAGTGCCGGCGGACCAGGGAGGAATTCGCGCGTTCCGCGTTCAGGTCGAGCCAGTTCTGCGCGATCACGCTGCCGCCGCCGCCCCCGCCGCCGCGACCTCCGCCGCCCACCGAGGCGTCGTCGATGTCTTTCGCGAAGGTGTAGATCGCGTTCCCCGAGATGCCGCTTCGGAAACGGCGCTGCAGTTGAGCCGAGACCATCTGCAGCTCGGAGTTACCGCCGGAGGTTTCGTAGATCAGGTTGCTAGGACAGGCGTTGTTAAGGTCAAGGGTGATGCAGGACGGAACTGGGCCGCCGGCTGCGACCGAATTGGGAACGAACTGCTGGATCTGGTGTGTGCCCTTGTTGCCGGCATAGGTAAAGGTGCTGACGAAAGAGGCGGCCAGGCTCTGCTGCACAGCAAGTTGCCAGTAATGAAGGTAGCCGAGTTGGAAGTTAGGGTCAACCGCAAAGGTGGTGATGGGCTTGATGCCCGGCGGAGGCACAAATGTTGTCAGGTTGAGCGGTGTGGTCGCCGAGTTGGATTCGTTGAAGGTTTTGGAGATCGGCGGTTGCTGCGCCATTTGTCCCGAAATCTGCTGGTAGACCGAGGTGTTGTAGTAGACGCCGTATCCGCCGCTTACCCTGGTGGAGTGCTTGGGGAACGGTCGCCATGCAAAGCCTATGCGGGGCTGGAATTCGTGGGGATTGGTGCGAACCAAGGCATCGTTGAGGCCTTTGGAACTTCCAGCAAGGCAGTTGTAGTTGTAGATGTTAGTGCTGTTGGCCGCCGCACACAAGATCGAATAGCCGGTGAAGTTCTGATCGACACTGAGGTTCACCAGACGGCCGTACAACTCGGTGATGGGCAACTGATATTCCCAGCGAATCCCGATGTTGAGGCTCAGTTGGGTATTGACCCGCCAATCGTCGGTCACGTATGCGTCTACCCAGGAATTCCGAAAATACTTGTCAGCGTTACCGTAGGCGAGGGCGTTGGTGTCGGGCACACCCAGCAGGAAGTCGGCGAAATCCGAGCCGGTGCCACCGGCCGGTGCCGTGTAGGTGCCGTTGAACTGGAAACTGCCGCGCGGGTTGGATTCCGAAATCGGATTGCTCTGAATGCGCCGGAAGTCTCCGCCGAAGTGGAAATTATGCGTTCCGCGGGTCCACAGCAGGTTGTCGCTCAGGGCGCTGGTTTGGGCGCGGTTCAGATTCGCGCTGCCGGCGGAAAGCCCAATGAAACCGCTGTTGGCGAACGACAGGCTGGGCGGTCCCCAGAAGTTCGGCTCCTGGTCGTTTCCGGTGATGCCGAGTTTCCCCGAAATGTTCCCGAGCGTCGGATTGTTCGAGAAAAACGGCGTGCTGGTCTGCGAGTTGCGGCTGAAGTTATACCCCAACGTGTTAATTAGGCGCGTAGTGATGTGATAGGTGTAATTTGTGTTCGCCGTGACGGCGCTCTGATGGCTGGTGGTATTGAACCCGTTGCCGGCGGGAGAGTTCGCAAACGAAAAGATGCTGGGAGTCTGGCCATCGGCGCGCTGGTAGCCCAAGCCTCCATTCAACTGGTGCTTGGCGTTGAACGTCTGGCTGATGCGCCCATTGATGTTGTCCTGGTTGGAAACACCGACCAGCCCAATCTGGTAGTTGTACAGGGGGTTCCCGAACACGTTGGGCAGGGGATAGTAATTCACTAGCTTCGCGGCGGTTGGGTTGATCTGGCTCTGCGGAATCACGTTGCCGGGGAATTGGGAAATGGTCACCGGTAACCCGGTCTGGCGGCTCAGCACTTGCGAGAAGTCGCCGCCGCGCTCCGCCTCCGTGGGCACCAGACCGGACTGGGTGCTGCCGTTGCGGGCGCGGGTCAACTGATAGTTGAGGAAGAACGTGGTGTGATCGCCGCTGATAATGTGCGGAATTTTAAGAGGTCCACCGCCGGATGCGGTCACACGGAAATTGGCCGCGGCCGGTTTCGGCGTATCGGCTCCGGCCAGCGAGAAGGGCCGGGCATCCAAAGCCGAATTGTCCAAAATGAATCCCAGGTTGGCGTTATATTTCGGACGCTGCGTACGTCGCCCGTTGCCGAAGGAATTCTGGTTTCCACGTCCACCAGGGCCACCACGGCCACCACGACCGCCGGCGCCACCGCCACCGCGTCCGCCGCCACCACCACCGGGGAAGCCGCCGCCAAATCCGCCGGGTCCGCCACCGCCGCGCACGCCGCCGCCACCGCCACCACCGGGTCCGCCACCGCCGCGTCCGCCGGGACCACCCGCTCCACCGCCAGCCATGTCGCCGCCGGGTCCGCCGGGGCCACCCATTCCCATCGGGCCCATGCCGCCGGGTCCGCCGAAGCCACCATCCATGCCGCCGCGGCCCATCCCCCAATCGTTCTGCTGGGGCATATCGATACCGCTGCTCACGCTGCCATTCACCATCATGGCGTCGCCCGAGCTCTGCGCCAGGTCCGGATTCGCCATATTCAAACTGGGGTCGGCCTCAACCGCGCCTGCATCGCCGGTAGTATTGACATTCGCGCGCTGGAAACCGGTACCTCGCTGCTGCAAAGCCTGGCGGATGGACGGCCGGCTGTTAGCGCTCTGAGCGCCGCCGGCCGGGGCTGCCGGAGTGGCAGGTTTGTCCGGCGTGGCGGCCGCACTGGTTGTGGGCGGAGCCGCCGCAGGGGTCGGGGTTGTAGAAGGTGTCGTGGCAGGTGTCCCCGCCGCGTTGACAGGAGCAGCCGGCGCCGCAGTGGCCGGTGCCGCCGGGGGCGGAGCGAGAGCCGCCGCTACCGCAGCCTTCATGGCATCCGCCGAGAGCAGCTTCAACTCCCACACAGGGCTTTCCGGAGCTTCGGGGGCAACCCCCACTTCCTTGGTCACCTTGCCGAAACCCAGCATCTCGATGTTGAGGGTCCAGATGCCGTCCGCCAGATCGGGGAACGTATAGACACCATCGTCGTCGCTGGTGGTGACCACCTTCTTATCGCCCATGGTGGCGGTTACGGTTGCGCCGGGGACGGGTAGTCCGCCGGATTTGATAATCCCGTGGTGTTCCGAAGCCAGAAGCCCGGTCACGGCGATTGAGGCGGCCAGAAGACGCCCTAAATAGGTGTAAATGCGGTATGCAGCCATGTGGTAACACCATCTAGGCGCAGGTGAAGGCGGGAATGTTACGGCTCGGCGGTTAAAGCGCGTGCCGAAGCCCTTCAAATTAAAGTGGAACCCTTTGAAAAAAAGACAGTAGCCTACACGCAGGCGCCCGGGCACAAGGCCGCCGTGGGGGTGCCGTTCGATTCCGCACCTTCCTCGGGCCTGGGGTGGTAACAGGGGGTAGGTCACCGACTTGCCCTAGCGGCGGGGACCGTTCCCTGAAGAAGGCGTGAAAGAAACGCCCGCAAGGCGAGGGAGGCAGGCGCAGACAGCCTGCCCCACCAGCAGCATCCGGCACTAACCAGCAAACCCGCTGGGCTGGCGGTAAGGGCCAAACTCCAGGACCAAACAGTGTCACCGACCTGTCCAGCGTAGTGGTGGGCAGGTCGGTGACCTGCCCCACGTCGCCACCAGGGGTGGTGGCTGAATTCGGCCAGACTGGTGGCCAGCGGCCATGTAAATGTTCTGTAAAGTAATTAAAAACAAACCGCTTACGATTTGGCGAGGCAATTGCTCTATCAGAGGGCGGAGGTCGAAAGAAAATGAAAAAGGGATTGTTGATTCTGGCGGCTGCGTTGATGACACTGGCGCCGATAAGCGCTTCGGCCGCTGTCCGCGGCTTCGTGGTAGTTGGTGGGCCGTATTATGGCGGATTCTACCGCCCGTACTGGGGACCGTATTGGGGTCCGTACTACTATGCCCATCCTAACGCTGGTGAGATCAAACTGGACACCAAGGTAAAGGACGCCCAAGTGTTCATCAACGGCGCCTACGCTGGTACCACCCACGAGAACAAGTCCATGTACCTGCGGCCGGGCACCTACAACGTGGAGATCAGGGAAGGCGCGACCACTCCGTTCTCCCAGAAGATCTACGTCGTGGCCGGGAAGACGCTTCACCTGCATCCCGAGCTGTAGCGCAATTCTTACCCGAGGGCAAGCTCAAGCATGCCCCCACAAATTCAAAAGCCGCCGCAGTGGTCTGCGGCGGCTTTTAGCTTTTTGGATGGAAAGGACTTTTAGTCGCCGAAGCTGCCGACTTCCTCGCGCTCTTCCACGGGCTTGCGGACCGGAGCCGGCTTGATCGCGACGGGGGCCGCAGGCTGAATGCTGCCAATCTGCACCAGTGCCGGACCGGGCTGCTCTTTCAGCACGTGCTCCCGATAGAGCTTCATCATGCGCTCCTGCTCGGCCTGATCCTTGATCTTGGCGTCGCGAGCCCTGATCTTCTCCTCGCGTGCATTCTTCGCAATTCCCAGACGGTCCAGGTCATGCTGCTCGCCCTTGGCGACGACATCGGCGCGCAAGACCAGAGAGTGGTCTTTGAGCTGCATCGGCACGGCCTTGCCGCCGGCGAAAATCTCATGGCGCCCGTTCTCCTCATACCACTTGGTGAGGGTGGCGGTCATGTGCATTTTCTCGATGATGTTCCGCCAGCCCACGCCGGTATTGTAGGCGCAGAAGGAGATTTCGCCTTCCTGAGTGGCGTACGGAATGATGCATTGCTCGGTGCGGCGGAAGTCGTAATTGAACAGGTCCTGGAACCACATGCCGGCGATGAACAGGAAGTTCCAGCGGTCGCGCCGGCGCTTCTCGATATCCTCCATCGTCCGGTCCTTACCGACCTTGCCGTAGTTCTTGCCGGTTGCGCCGAAGGTCTTGTCCAGCTTCTTCATCATGTCGGTGAGCTTGAAATGGGTGGGCGACTGGAACGGATCGTAGTTGCGCGCCACCGCCAGGGACATCCCGATAATCGAGAGCCACTTGCCGCGGGCGGCATCATTCACACGGGCCAGATCGCGGGCCCAGCGGTCGGCATTCAGGAACGCCGTTACGGGCGCCGACTCCTTGGTTTCCTTATCCACCATCACGGCCATGCCCACACCGCAGTTGGGATGGCATCCGCAGCTCAACTGGCCCCAGCCCACTTCGGGACCATGAACCAGATCGCTCCAGTCGGAGAAGGTAGAGATGAAGGAGATCGGGAACCAGTCGCGAGCGGGTTCGCCGAGACCGGTCTGATTCTTCACGTCGTGCGCCAGGTGCGAGAGGGTATAGCGCTGGGCGGCGCGGCGCTCGTCGGTGACTGCCTCGTCGCGGCCAGTGAAGGACACGGGCTGGAAGGAGAGGAACGGAATCTTCTTGGGATTGTCGAGCGCGAACTGGACGATATTGCCCACTTGCTCGTTATTGATGCCGTTGATGATGGTGATGACCGGGATGATGTCGACACCGTTGGAGTAGAGGTTCTCGATGGCCCGGAGTTTTACGTCGAACAGGTTGCCGACCTTGCGGTGGGCGTTGGCGGCATTGCCGATGCCGTCGAACTGCAGGTAGGCATAGCGAAGGCCCGCGTCGGCAGCCGCCTTACAGAACTCGGGGCTCTTGGCGAACTCGATGCCGTTGGTGGCCGCCTGCACGGAGGTATATCCGACTTCGCGCGCGTAGCGGACGGCATCCAGGAAATAGGGCGAAATCGTGGGCTCGCCGCCCGAGAACTGCACCGACATCTGGCGCTTGGGCTTGATGGTGATGGCGTTATTGAGCAGCGTCTGGATGTCTTCCCAGGTCAATTCGTGCACGAAGCCGACCTGATTGGCGTCCATGAAGCAGGGATCGCACATCATGTTGCAGCGGTTCGTGAGGTCGACTGTCAGGACCGACCCGCGTCCGTGGGTGATGGTGCTGGAGCCATGCTTGTGGAGCTTGGAATCGTTGTGGGCGCGGATATCGCGGCCGGGGAAAACGTCTTCCAGGTGCTTGAAGAACGCGGTATCCATTGCCATCACGTCTTCGAAGTGGCCGTGAATGGGGCAATCCTTGACCATCAGGATCTTGCCGTCGCGCTCAATCACCTTCGCCTTGATTTCGCCCGGCTTATCGGTGTAGAGGACTTCCAGGGGGGTCTTGCCGTCGAGAATCTGTTGGCGGATCTCGGGGATGCAGCGAGGGCAGAGGGAATCCGTGTCGCGCGGCCAGCCCAGGGGAGGCTTGGTTTTCTCCCACGACTTGAGGAGGGGCTTGTCCGACCATTTCGGCACAAAGCCGGGGTTCTGGCTGACCTGATTGAGCTTGTCGAAGACGAACCAGGCCGCCCCAGCGGCATATGTGAAAGCTTTCTCTACGTATTTAATAGGCTTGTGCATTTCGTTGACTCCCTCCCGGTGCCCAGCTTCTCAGGGTGCTTGATCAAAGGGACGCGGACCTGCGGAAGTACCGAGATGCGCGCTTGACCAAAGTATAGGGAAGGATAACAAACACACCTATCGATTGCCATCAAAACGTTGAAATTGTTGGTTGTATGGCGCGAGACGGGGTTGAATGGAATCGCAGGGAGGCGTGGAAATTCGCCGTAGCCCGATGAAAGGGAAGGGCTTAGGACGAAACGGCCGGGGCGAGGCGCGTCTCGCCTTCTGGCGTCACTTTGAGCCTCTCGTACCAAGCTCACCGAACCTCGCGTAGGTTCTGTCGAACTCGGCCTTGAGGATAGCGTTGGCCGCCGGCAACCCCTCCACCACCCGCCTGGCCCATTCAAAATACTCCTGCTGACGCTCGAGACTCCAATCCGCCGGCGGGCTGGCCAGGATCGCTCGCAGATTAGATATTTTGTCCGCGAGCTTGATTGTGGCCGCGCGCGCGGATTTGTGCGGGGCGTTGCGGATCTGCAGAGCCTTGCGGGTCGCCTTGGGAAGCGATTTGTCATCCGTCACTTCAGCCACCAGGCTGGCGACGTCCTCGCCAAATTTCTCCTGGAGTTCAAGAGACGTAGTAGCCGTATCCTCCACAGTGTCGTGGAGCAGGGCGGCCACGATGAGATTGGTGTCCAGGCTGTCGCTGCTGCCGGCAATCAATTCGGCGACTTCCAATAGGTGGTTTACGTACGGCTCCCCAAACTTTCCCTTACGCTTCTGGGCTACGTGCTTCTCGGCAGCGAATCTGGCCGCTGCCAGAATTCGTCGGGCTGACACTGCCGGGGACAGGTTTGGATCGGTGTCGGGCATGCGAGATCACTCCGTAGTAATCGGGTTCAGGCACTATCCGGTTGTAGTCACTGCCACAGCAGCAGCTTTCGTAACTTTCCGAGCGAGCTTAGCGGGCTGCCTTGGATGCCGGTTTCTGAGCCTTGGCTTGGCGAAAAGCCGCCCACCTCGCTTTGGTGGCCGCTATGATTCTCGCCCGTCCTGCCGCCGAGAGTCTTCGTTTGGGTTTTTCGGTTACGCCTTCCGCCGCCTTCGCCGCCGCCCACCGCTTGCGCTGTGCGGCCGCGACCCGGGCTTTCCCGGCGGCGCTCATGCCGCGACGGCGTGGAGCAGGCTCCTCGGAACCAATCGCCTCCGGCTTCACACGGCCGCGGTGGCCTAATTGAGATTGGATGTCGGCAATGATTGCCGCAAGCCGGTCCCGCTGTACCTGATATCCGACTAATGCAGCGTTAAGAAGTCCTGCGTCGATCCCTGAGTCTCTTGCCATGTCTGATGCCCTCTAACCTCATCATAGCTCTTTAAGCACGAAATCTCAGTTGGTCGTTTTATTCGAGGCCAGCGGCGGCTTTTTCAACGGCACTGACGGCCAGGCTGCCGCCGTGGACTGGTTAGCCCGCGCGATCGGACATGCACCGGCAGCTCGATTGCGTCCTGACTTCGCCTACACTGAGAAAGGAACTCTCCACGAAGGTTGGAATTTGGCGGAAACCTTCGTGCCGGCTGACTAGGGGGCCTGATGAGGAACGGATTCGAGACCACGAGACGCGCATTCCTGGGAGCGATGGCGGCACTGCCGCTCGCGGCGCAGGATAGCACCGGTTGGGTGGAGCTATTCAACGGAAAGAACCTGGACGGCTGGCGGCCCCAGGGCAAGCTGGATTCCTGGACCGTATCGGACGGGTTGCTGCGGGCCAACGGGCCGATGTGCCATCTGTTCTACGACGGCCCGGTGCATGGCGCGGACTTCAAGAACTTCGAGCTGGAAGTGGAGACCATGGCGCAGCCAATTTGCAACTCGGGCGTATATTTCCACACGGTCTATCAGGATACGGGTTGGCCGGGGCGCGGGTTTGAAGTGCAGATCAACAACACCCAGCCCGGGGAGCGGAAGAAGACAGCTTCGCTCTACAACATTCGGAACATCTATCGCCAGTACGTCCCGGACGACCAGTGGTTCACGATCAACGTCCAAGTGCGCGGCAAGAATGTGAAGGTGCGGCTGAACGGGATGCAAACGGTGGACTACGTCGAGCCGACGCCGCCAGTGGTGCCTGCCGGCGGGATGGAGAAGGAGCGCTACCTGAGCCACGGGACGTTCGCGCTGCAATGCCACGACGTCCGATCCAAGGCCGCCTTCCGCAGGGTGCGGGTGCGTCCGCTGGCGGACGACCTTCCGACGCCGGGCGGGGTCACGACCGTGGCGGACGACACATTCAAGAAGATTCTGGACTTGGGGTCGCGGAGTATCCCGATGCTGGATCTGCACGTTCACCCGAAGGGCGGCCTCTCGGTGGAAGACGCGCTGGCGAAATCGCTGCGCGACGGGATTCAGTACGGAATGGCGGTGAACTGCGGGCAGGCGCAGCCGGTGACCAACGATGAAGGCGCGCGCAAATGGATCGAGAGCCTGAAGGGGCTGCCGGTCTTTGTGGCGATGCAGGCGGAAGGGCGCGAGTGGCTGGGCATGTTCTCGAGGCAGGCGGTCGCGCAATTCGACTACGTCTTCACCGACTCGATGACGTGGACCGACAACCGCGGAAAGCGGATGCGGACCTGGCTGGCGGACGAAGTAGGGACCATCGCCGACCCGCAGGAGTTCATGGACACCCTGGTCGACCGGGCTGTCGGGATCCTCAATCGGGAGCCGGTCGACATCTATGTGAATCCGACGTATCTGCCGGATGCGATTTCGAAGGACTACGAGACGCTGTGGACCGAACCGCGGCGCCAGAANNATCAAGATGGCGAAGCAGGGCGGGTGCAAGTTCACATTCGGCACAAACAACTCGGGACCGGGCGATTTGGGGCGGTGCGAATACGGGATCCGGATGGTGGAGGAGTGCAAGCTCGCAGCGGCGGATTTCTGGGTGCCTTTGGCGCCTGGTTCGACGAAGGCCGTGGACCGGAAGGGCGATCTTCTGAAGAAGGCTTGAGAGACATAGACCTTGAGTCGCAGGCCCGTCACGGCAACTGGAACCCGATAATCAGAAGGATGCCGAAGGCGCAGGCGTGCATCAGTTCGCGCTTCCCGAGCGTATGAATCGCGAGCGGCTCGGGCCGGGCGGCGAACCAGGCGAAACCGCGGAACAATACTGGCAGGAACGCCATCGCCGCGCACCAACGGAAGAGATGGCCGAAGCAGGCGAGACCAAGGAGCAAGATCAGAACGATCTGTCCGACGAGGAATCCGCGGCCGATGGAGAGCTTCTCATTTCGATCGGCGTGGGCTGCCCGGATGCGGAGTTGCACGAACTGGATCTGGTTGGCGGCAAAGAACAGGTTGGCCATCCAAAGGGGCCATGCGGCGCCATTCAGTTGACCGGTGACCATGTAATACGCGGCGGGGGCGACCGCGGTCAATCCCGCCGCACCGACGATTTGTGCCGCCATCCGGCCACTTCGCCAGGCCTTCCGGACGATCGCCTGAGCAATGAATGCAGCGGCCGCCCCTGCTCCGATCCAAAGAAGGGCGAGATTCCGCCCACCCCAAAACAGCCAGATCAGTGCGGTAACTGCGACAGCAGTCAACGCAAGAGCGGCGTTTCGCACAAGCTGCAGTTCGCCGGGAGTGCGGGCCTTCACGGGAGTCGCTCCGATCCAGCTCTCGACGGGTGTTCGCAGCCAGAATAGCGCGAGGACGGCGATCGTGAGCGGCGCGAGCGGCCATGCGCGTCCTCCGGCCAGCAGGCCCACGGACGCTCCCGTGATCAAGGGGACCAGCAGGATTCCCCAGGCGCCGTGTTCGCGGGGGAAGATCAGCGACTTCCGCCGTCCCTCCATGTTCATCCCTCCATCTTGGCGCAATGCCGGCGGGTCGCGGCGTGACTTCAGTCACCTTCCTCGAATCCCGCCGGGGTTAGACTTACCAGAAGAGGGCCAATGCTCAATCGACGCCACATCGGGCTCGGCACCATCTCATTTACGATCTGCTTCGCGGCGTGGGGGCTGATCGGCGCCTTCGCCCCGCGTTTCCGGGAGGCCTTTCACCTGACCGCATCGGAAACCGCCCTGCTGGTGGCGGTGCCGGTTCTCTTGGGATCGCTGGCGAGAATCCCGATGGGCATTCTCACCGACCGCTTTGGCGGCCGCGCGATCTTCTCGATCCTGATGGCCGCGGTGGCGGTTCCGGTCTGGATGGTGCCGCAGCAAACCACCTATTCGGGTCTGTTGACGATTGCGTTCCTGCTGGGGCTCGCCGGCTCTTCGTTTGCAATCGGAGTTGGGTACGTCTCGCGATGGACCCCGGCGGAGCGCCAGGGGAGCGCGCTGGGTGTCTACGGTCTCGGAAACATAGGCCAATCCGCCGCCGTGTTTCTCGGCCCGGTGCTGGCTGCGCAGATTGGAATGGCTGCGGTCTATCACGTCGTGGCGGTGCTGCTGGTGGTCTGGGCCGCGGCTTTCGCTTTGCTCGCGCGCGACGCTCCTTCGGTACGCCCATCGGGACCCGAGGTGCAACGGAAGGGCTTCGGCGCGATGGTCGAGGTGCTCACGCGGGAAAGGCTCGCATGGCTCCTGGCTGCCTTCTATTTTCTGACCTTCGGCGGATTCGTCGCGTTCTCCATCTATCTGCCCACGCTGCTGAAGGACGAATTCCATCTGTCGCCGGCGGACGCTGGTTTCCGCACCGCGGGCTTCGTCGTGTTGGCGACATTGCTCCGACCCCTGGGCGGCTGGCTCTCCGATCGCATCGGCGGCGCTCGCGTGCTGTCCGCGGTATTCCTCGGGGTGGCGCCTTTCGCCATGCTGATGGCATGGCCGGCGATGATTCCCTTCACCGCCGGGGCGCTCGGCTGCGCGGCATTGCTGGCCCTCGGCAATGGCGCGGTGTTTAAGCTGGTCCCGCAATACTTTCCCAACCAGACCGGGACGGTCACGGGCCTGGTCGGCGCCATGGGTGGCCTCGGCGGATTCTTCCCCCCGCTGCTACTCGCGTTCTTCCGCAGCCGGACTGGCGCTATCTGGCCTGCCTTCCTGCTGCTCGCCTCGGTGGCGATGCTGCTGTGGTGGGCAAACAAACGCGTCTTCGTGCCCCGCCAGCAGGACCTCGATATCGCACTGCCCGCAGATCTCCGCCGCACGGCCGACCGCCTGCGCGCGGGCTCATGGGCCACGCTCTGGACCGGGTTTCTGATCGCCGCGATTGTGGTGGGGTCGCGGGATCTGCAGAACTTTGACGCCGCGCTGGTGATTTACACATACGCGGTAGTCTTCGCCACCTGGGGCGTGGTCTACCACTACAATGTCTGGCTGGAAAAACCGCCTACGCGCGTGTATTGGGACCGCGGCTGGGAGCTATTCCGCCGCAGAGGAATCGTGAGGAGCTTGGGTCACGTGGCGGCGCTTGGCGTGACCCACCTGGCGGGCCAGCGCTTCATCGCGCACCGGTCGCGCCTGCGTTGGTGGATGCACCAATGCCTCTTCTGGGGCTGTCTGCTGGCGGTGGCCATCACCTTTCCGCTGGTCTTCGGCTGGATTTACTTCCGAACTCTGCCTAACGACCAGTTGACGTACGTGACCTACCTGTTCGGCTTTCCGATGGGTGCATTCCGGCTCCACACGGCGGTTGCCTGGCTGCTGTTTCACGGGCTCGACATCTCGGCCGTGCTGGTGCTGGCCGGGATCGCGCTCTCGCTGTGGCGCCGCATGACCGACAAGGGCGCTCGCACCTTGCAGCAATTCGGCATGGACTTTCTCCCGATTATCTTGTTGTTCGCCATTTCGGTGACCGGACTGGCGCTCACCGTTTCCCAGGAATGGCTGCGCGGCTCATCCTACAGCTTTCTGGCGATCCTGCATGCGATCACGGTGATCGCAGCGCTGCTCTTTTTGCCTTTCGGAAAATTCTTCCACATTTTCCAGCGGCCGGCCCAACTCGGCGTCAAGCTCTATCAAGAGGCCGGCCAGGACGACGCGGGCGCCACCTGCGCGCGCTGCGGCCAGCGATTCGCCTCGCGGATGCACATCGACGACCTCCATCGCGTCCTGCCCCAAGTGGGCTTCGACTACAGCATGCCGGACAGGCCGGGAGGCCTGTCCCACTGGCAGGGACTATGCCCCGCATGCAAGCGAAAATCCCTCTCCATGGCCCAAATGAGAATCCAGGAGGAAGCCCGTGGCTAAGGCGCCGCTTTCCCTCGACGAGCTGAGCACCCGCTACGGCCCGCACCTCAACTACAAACCGCCCGGAGGCTGGCAAGTCCAATCGGGCAATCAGTCCGAAAAGCTGGTAAAGACGCATTGCTGCTTCTGCGGGCAGCAGTGCGGGATTCAGCTCAAGGTGCGCGACAACCAGGTGATTGGATTCGAGCCATGGGAGGAGTTCCCATTCAACCGCGGCATGCTCTGTCCCAAAGGCGTGAAGCGCTACCTGCAAGGCAACCACCCCGACCGGCTCCTCGATCCGCTCATGCGAACCGCCGAGGGCTTTCGGCCGGCAAGCTGGGATGAAGCTCTCGATTTCACCGCGCGCCGCCTGCGCGAGTTGCAGGAGAAGCACGGCCCCGATTCCGTCGCCGTCTATGGCGGCGCTTCTCTCACCACCGAAAAAGCGTACCTGGTCGGCAAATTCGCGCGCGTGGCGCTGGGAACCCGGCACATCGATTACAACGGCCGCCTCTGCATGGTTTCGGCCGGGACGGCGTACAAGGGCGCGCTGGGCGTGGACCGCGCGCCCAATCCGTGGAACGACATCGCCGCCGCGGAAGTCCTGATGGTCATCGGCGCCAATATCGGCGAGTGCGCCCCCATCACCACCGACTACATCTGGCGTGCCCGCGACAAGGGCGCCAGGCTGATCGTGGCCGATCCGCGGTTCACCCCGATTGCGCGCAATGCGGATCTGTTTCTGCCGGTGCGGCCGGGCACCGACCTCGCGCTCCTCATGGCGATGCTGCATGTGATCGTTCGCGACGGGCTCACCGATCCGGACTTCATCGCGGCTCACACCACCGGCTTCGAGAAGACCGTGGAATCGGTGGAGCCGTGGAACCCGCGGCGCGCCGCCGAGGTGACCGGCGTGGCGCCGGATGCCATCGAGCGGGCCGCGCATTGGATCGGTGAGTCTCGCCGCGCCATGCTCATGCACGCGCGTGGGCTGGAGCATCATTCCAAGGGCGTCGAGAATTGCGAAGCGGTGGTGGCGATCGCGCTGGCCACCGGCAACATCGGGCGCGAAGGCGCGGGCCCGATCATGATCACCGGCCAGGGAAATGGACAGGGCGGCCGCGAGCATGGACAGAAGTGCGACCAGTTGCCGGGCCAGCGCAGTCTCACCGACCCTGCCGCGCGCCAACACGTCGCCGGAGTGTGGGGCATCTCTCCTGACGACCTGCCCGGGCCGGGCTACACCGCGGTCGAGATCATGAACGCCATTCATAGCGGCGAGATCAAAGGGCTGCTTTGCCTGTGCTTTAATCCGCTGGTCTCTCTGCCCGACGCCAACTTCACGCGCGAAGCGCTGGAGCGCCTGGAGTTCTTCGGCGTCATCGATTTCTTTCTGTCCGAAACCGCCGCGCATGCCGACGTGGTGTTGGCCGGCAGCCTCCAGGAGGAGGAGGAAGGCGTCACCGCCAACGTGGAGGCGCGCGTCATCCATATTCAGAAGGCGGTGGATCCGCCCGGCAACGCGCGCACCGATTCCGCCATCGTCTGCGACCTGGCGCGCCGCCTCGGCCGCGGCCAGTACTTTCCGTTTCGCGAACCGCGCGAGATCTTCGAAGAGTTGCGGAGGGCGTCGCAGGGCGGCATCGCCGATTACTACGGCATCACTTACGAGAAGATCGACCAGCAGATGGGCGTCTTCTGGCCCTGCCCCACGCTGGAACATCCCGGCACGCCCCGGCTGTTCGAAGACGGCCGGTTCTTCCATCCCGACGGCAAAGCCCACTTCATGAGCCTGGCGTGGCGCGAGAGCGGCGATCCCGTGGACGCGGAATTCCCCATTTATCTCACCACCGGCCGCGTGGTGAGCCAGTATCTTTCCGGCACCCAAACGCGCCGCATTGGGGCGCTGGTGGATCAGTATCCCGAGCCGAAACTGGAGATCCATCCACGGCTGGCGGAGCAGTACGGGATCCGCGCCGGCGATTGGGTGACGGTGACCTCCCGCCGTAGTGCCATCACACTGGAATCCATGGTAGTGCGGACCATACGGCCCGACACGGTTTTGATTCCCTACCACTGGCCCGGGGACCGGAGCGCCAACCGCCTGACCCACCGCACGCTCGACCCGCGCAGCAAGATTCCCGAATACAAAGTGTCGGCCTGCAAGATTGAGAAAGCTCCTCATCCGCGACCGGCGGGACCCCGGCCCCCATCGGGAGGCGCTTGATGTTCGGCATGGAGTTTTACGTTGACCCTTCGCGCTGCATCGGCTGCCAGTCCTGCCTCAAGGCCTGCGAAGAATGCGACACGCATCGCGGCGTGTCGATGATCAACTTCGACTTTGTGGACCGGCGGGAGAGCATCGCGACGGCGGCGTACGTTTGCTGGCACTGCGACAATCCGACGTGCGCTCAGGTTTGCCCGGCCGATGCCATCAAGAAGTACGAGGACGGCATCGTCGGTTCTTCGCTCAAACCACGCTGTATCGGCTGCTCTAACTGTGTCTTGGCCTGCCCCTTCGGAATTCCGAAACTTGTCCCGGAATACGAGCAGATGATGAAGTGCGACATGTGCTACGACCGCACCAGCGTCGGCAAGCGTCCTATGTGCGCCACCGTCTGTCCCAGCCAGGCGCTCGCCTATGTGACGCCTGAAACCATCGCGGCCACCCGTCGCGAAAAGCCCGTCAACACATTCTGGTTCGGCAACCAGAAGATCACGACCAAGGTCTACATGATGGCCCCCGCGGACGCGGGCGAAATCGCCATCGACGTCGCCGACTACACCTGGGAGGGAGAGAATGAGCTGGTTCCGCAAGCCTTCTAGCACGCCACTGTGGCAGGATGAGTTCCCGGTATTCACGGCCGACGAACGCTACGTCAACCGCCGGCAGTTCACCAAGTTCCTGACGTTGACGAGTCTTGCGATGTTCGCCGGAAATCTCTGGATATTGGCGCGGTCGCTGTTCCACCGCTCCCCTTCATATCCACGGCAACCGGTGGCTGCCGCCGGCGAGATGGAAGTCGGGGGCGTCAAGATGTTCGCCTATCCTACCGCGCAGGATCCCTGCATTCTGGTGCGGACCGGCAGCGACTCCTACGTCGCATACAGTCAGAAGTGCACGCATCTCTCCTGCGCCGTCTACTATGAGAAGGATCAGAACCGGCTCGAATGCCCTTGCCACCAGGGCTTCTTCTCGGTTGCCGATGGCTCGGTCCTGCAAGGCCCTCCGCAGCGTGCGCTACCGCGAGTGGCGCTGGAAATGAAAGGCGGACAACTGACGGCCGTGGGGATGGACGGAGAAAGCGCATGAATACCAATCCGCCGCAAAACCGGGGGGTTACCGCGATCGATGGCGCCATGGTCCTGATCGTAATCCTGCTGATCGTGCAGATCTGGCTGCTCTCCGCGACGCTGGAATCGTACCTGGCCGGCCATCGCGAAGCGGCCGTGCCCGGCGCCATCATCTCCGCGATCCTGTTCGCTGCTTGCCTGGGGCTCTATCGCTTCGTCGACCGCATCGACTCCGACATTCGCCAGGGGTAGGAGGTCGCGGAGGCCTGATTTTGGACGCGGAGACGCGGTGTCGCGGAGAAAGAGCGCGGAGAAGAAGAGATAATGCAACGCTTGAGAGATTCATATCTCAGGGCTTGCCTCCAGTACGATCATCGGAAGCAAGGCCGGCGAAATGCGAACCTCTCAAGTTATTGCTCTGTGTTCTTCTCCGCGCTCTTCCTCCGCGACACCGCGTCTCCGCGTCCAGGCGAATTTTGCCGGGGCCTCCGCGAACTCCCCTATTGGATCGTGACTTGCACCGCGTTCGCGGGTGTACCGCCTGCCGTGAGTTGCACGTTCACATTCCCCTTGCCAGCAAGCGACGCTGGAAGCTGTACGTTCACCTGGTCCACTCCCGCGAAGCCTCCTGAGCCGGCGTACAGCACTGGAGCGTTGACGCCTCCCACGGTGACCGTAACCCCAGAGGTCCCAGCCGCGGCGATGCCTGTGCCGTACAGAACCAGGTAGACCTGATCCGCAGCGGCGCCCATGCTGATCGGGCTGGCCGAAAACGATCCGAAGCTGTTCAAGACATAAGACGGCTCCACGATTTGAGCGCCGTCGGACACGCGGATCCCTGTCGCAGCCGCCAGGCCTGCGCCATTGAGCGTGAATAGGGCCGGAGCCACATTAGCCACCTGGATGTTGGACGCTGTCTGGGTCGTGCCACCCCCGGTCACTTTCACCTGCGCGGACCCCGGCGCCACGCCGGCGGGTACTTGGAACGTCACCTGCCATGGCGAGACAAACACCAGCGGTGCGGCCGACGATTTACCCGTGGAGTCCACAATCGATACCGAAGTGCCGTCGAAAGTTGTGGGAGCAGGTCCGAGGATTTCGCCCGGAGTCCCGCTGGCGAGCCCCAAACCCAGGGCAAACGCGAGGGAACCAGGCGCGATCGAGGTGATGCTCTGAGTGGCGGCCGAGGTGATCGAAGGTACATTGGACATCGGCGTCTTACCCGGTGTGGGCGTGAACGAAATGCCGCGCAATACCTCTCCAGGAACGGCGGTTCTCAGAGTCGTAAACGCTTCCTTGGCGGCAACGGTGGGGTCGGTATTTGCAAGAACGTCGGTGATCGACACCAGCTTGTTCGGGTCTGCTCCTTGATCGCCATTCGCGCTCACCGTGGAGGTGAGGGCCCAGACGGTCACCGTGCCGTCGCTGTTGACCCTGCCGGTGAGGTTCCGCAGCCCGTCCGTGGAGGGGTTGAGTGACGCCGGGTAATTCGCGATGGAGTACGGCTGTCCGAGATTCAGGCCGTTCTGCAGCACGTAGACCCGGCTCCAGGTCCCGTTGGCGAGCACCCATTTCTGCAAGCCGGCGCTGGGGCTGGTGGCCGCGTCGGCTGCCGTACCATCGCCCTCGTCGGCAACGTACAGCGTGGTGGCATTGGCGAACCAGACTCCGAAGGGGTAATTGCCGGTGGCGTCCAGGTTCTTTGCGAGAATGGTCGGGAACCCGGGCAAGATGCTCACCGTGGCGCTCGCGGCGTTCGCTACGGTCGGAAGCGGGGTGACCTGGTAGACGGTGTTGATGCCGTTGCTGCCGCTGCCTTTGGTGAAGTACATCGCGTTGTTGAATGCCGTCAGGCCACGGAAATTGTTGTCCTTGCCGAGTTTGTCCGCCGCGTAAGGCGTGCCGGTGGCCGGATTGTTCACTTGCGCGATCGAGAAGTTTCCAATCTGTGTGGGAACCGTACTGGCGGACTGCCCCGGCGTTGCGATCTGAGCGCCACCCGCCGCCACCACGTTGGCCGGCGTTCCGCTACCGTTGTTGGAGTTGCCAACCATGTAATACAAGCCGTTCGCCAGCACCGCGGCACGTCCGTTATTGCCGCAGTAGGCATTCGTCGGAGTCACCTGGATCGCGCCATTAGCGCCAACCTGCACCACGGCGCGGAAGTAACTCCCGCCGGCCGGGTTGGTCGGATCGTAAACGCCCGGCGTGTTGGAGTTCGAGACGTCGATCGTGTTGGAGGGCGCGACGTAGGCCATGAACGTGAGGGCGGTTCCATCCGTGGAGAGGTTGATGGCCAGCTCGGACTTGGAGCTGAAGCTGGTGTTGACCATGTTGCTCGGTATCGCGAGGGTGTTGACCAATGTTCCCGTGGGGGTGATCTGATCGAGGAAGATGGGCGACGTGATTCCGAAGCTGCCGTCGGCCTTGTCGTTGTTCCAGACGTTGTTGGTGCTGCTCGTGGACGGATAGGCGCCGCTGTCGGTGGCCGTCACCGTCCCGCATGCCGCTGTTGTTGGACAGACGGGCGGCAGGGGTTGCCCGACGGCCAGAGTGGAGGCATCGCCTGTGTAAACTGTGCGTGTTAGTACAAGGTTTCCGGAAGTGAAACCCGAAAACACGGGAGATTGTGCGAGGACTGCCACGGACAGGCCGCCCAGGGCGACCAATAAAGTCAACTTCTTCGACATTCGTTGAACTCCGTCAATCTTGTGAATTGGATGCGGAAAGGGCGCAAGATTCTAAAGTTATCAGGGTAATGTCACAACCAGGCAACAGCGATGTTACAAAACGGAAACGGTTTACACTTATGGCAGGCCAATCTTGGAAAACGCCCACGTGAGGGCAGTGGGCCACCCGGGCGTCTTTACGGATAAAATCGGGAGGATGCTAAACAGACGTGAACTCCTGGGCGCGGCCGCTGGTCTGCTGGCATCATGGCGTGATTCCGGCGCTGGCTGCCAGGCTGGGGGGTAACTAAGCCACCTTCACGGTGGTCTGAGGACCGGTTCGATTCGATTCCGAGGACACCCTCGCATTCAGCGCGCTTACCGGTGTACGTTCGATGAATGAGGTTCTCCCGCTGGATCGCGTCAACGAAGCGTATGATCGCATGATGAGTGGCCGTGCGCGGTTCCGCGTAGTCCTCACGATGTGACACGGGCATTGTAGCGCCGGCGGTCTTGCCGCCGGTGATTCTTTCCGCGGGCGGAGCGTACCGGCGGCAAGACCGCCGGCGCTACAACGCTACAATGCCCGTGCTACAGACTAGCCGCCCATGGTGAGGACCACGCGGAACCTTGCCCGGCCACTCATCATGCGATCATACGCTTCGTTGACGCGATCCAGCGGGAGAACCTCATTCATCGAACGTACACCGGTAAGCGCGCTGAATGCGAGGGTGTCCT
>PMTT01000339.1 GCA_003167275.1 Bryobacterales bacterium
CGCGTCTCCGACCGCTTCTTCCGTGTGATGAAAACACAGGCGCTGTTGGGACGAACATTCCTGCCAGGGGAGCAATTCGAGAACGGCGGGGATGTCGCCATCCTCAGCTACGGACTGTGGGCGCGGAACTTCGGTAAGGACCCGTCGATCGTGGGGCGCAAGATCTCACTGGACGGGAAGCCCTACGCGGTGGTAGGAGTCCTGCCCGAAAACTTCCGCCCGCTTCCGGTGAGGCTGGTGGATCAGGTAACGGACATTTATCGCCCGCTCTCCCGCGACTTTTCCGACGAGATCCGCACTGGACGCCACCTGCGCGCGATTGCGCGGCTGAAGCCGGGGGTGAGTCTCGGGCAGGCGCAACGGGAGATGAACGTTATATCGAGCCGCATGGAACTGGACTTTCCCGACGAGAACCAGGGGCACGGCGTTCACCTGGTGGGTATGCACGACGACCTGGTGGAGAACATCCGCCCGTCGCTTCTGATTCTGCAAGCCTGCGTGCTGATGACGGTCCTGATTGCGTGCGTTAACGTGGCCAACCTGCTGCTGGTGCAATCGGCCGCGCGCCGCAAGGAGGTGGCCATCCGGCAGGCGATGGGCGCCAACCGCGCGCGGCTGATCCGTCAGAAGCTGACCGAGAGCCTGGTCTTGGGAGCGGTGGGCGGAGCGGCCGGACTGCTGGTGGCATTCTGGTCGGTGCCGGCGATCGAGAGCCTGGGCGCGAAGGCCCTTCCGGAACTCGTCCAGGTGACCATCGATTGGCGGGTGGCGGGCTTTTGTGCGGTGCTCTCGCTCGTCACGGGAGTGCTTTTCGGGCTGGCGCCGGCCTTCGATACATCCCGCGGCAGCCCTTCGGCGATTCTCAACGATGGCGGACGCAGCTCGGCGGCGGGCGCAGCGGGCCGCCGCCGCCGCAATCTGCTGGTGGTGGCCGAGACAGCAGTCGCGGTGATGCTCCTGATTGGCGCGGGCTTGCTGGTCAATAGCTTCGTCCGGCTGCGGCATGTCAACCCGGGCTTCGATCCGCGGAACACTCTGGCCGCGGATCTCCCCCTGCCGGCGGCGCGTTATCCCGACGGGAATGCGCGCGCCCGATTGGTCGAGAGTCTGTTGGAGAAGATTCAGGCTCTTCCCGGTGTCGCGTCCGCGAGCATCGTCAGCGTGCTCCCGGAATCGTCGAACTTCAACCGCATGTTCATAGAGATTGAGGGGCGGGTCTTCCAGCCGACCACCAGGCCCGCTCCCGATCAATACGAGGTGACGCCGGAGTATTTCCGGACGCTGGCGATCCCGCTGATGCGCGGCCGGCTGTTTACGGAAGAAGACGATGGCGGCCACATGCCGGTGGCCCTGATCAACCAGACGGCCGCGCGGCGCCTGTGGCCGGGGGACGATCCGATCGGCCGCAAGGTCCGAACGGGCGGCCAGAGCGGGGCGTGGCGAACCGTGGTCGGGATCGTGGGCGACGTGTCCCAATATGGGCTGGACTCGCAGAAGACCATGCAGGTCTATTTGCCCTACCTGCAGAACCGGGTGTCCAGCGTGACGCTGCTGGTGCGCGGAGTTCAGGAGGCCAGGCCATTGCTGCCGGGAATCCGGGCGGCCGTGGCTTCCATCGATCGGGAACTGCCGTTGTCCACGGTCTCGACCATGGATGAAGTGCTGTCGGATTCGGTCGCTGGGAAGCGCTTCTCGATGGTCCTGCTGGCGGGGCTGGGGGCATGTGCGATGTTGCTCGCGTCGATTGGGATTTACGGCGTCACCGCCTACTCGGTGGCACAGCGCATGGGGGAATTCGGCATCCGGATGGCGCTCGGGGCGCCGGCCGGAAGCGTGATCCTGCTGGTGATGCGGCAGAATCTGGCGTTGATCGGGGTGGGCACCGCGCTTGGGTTGGCGGTTGCGGCCGGCTTTACGCGTTTCCTTTCCAGCCTGCTGTATGGAGTAAGCCCATACGACCCACCGACCTTCGTGGTGGCCTCGGCAATCCTGGCGATCGTTGCGTTGGTGGCATCCTATTTGCCGGCTCGCCGGGCGACGCAGGTGGACCCGATGGCGGCGATGCGTGGCGCGTAACGTCTTCGTGGGGTATGCTTTAGCTTGCCAAAGCTTAGGGCCTGCCAAATATATTGCTCATCGCTTTTTCAGGGCAAGCTAAAGCATACCCCACGCTGATCGGTTGGAATACTCGCTAGCGCATATACTACAAGAATGAGTTGCGCCATTTGCGAGACTCGCCGTCCCCGGCGCTTCTGCCCTGGGGTACGGGGGGATATCTGCTCCGTGTGCTGCGGCGCAGAACGGGAGGTGACCGTAAATTGTCCCCTGGATTGCGAATTCCTCGTGGAAGCGCGCAAGCACGACCGGGTGGAGCCGTTCAACCCGGAGGTGCTTCCCAATCCGGATATCGTGGTCTCGCGGAAATTCCTGCAGGAGAACAAAGACCTTCTGCTGTTTATGGTACGTACCCTGGCGGCGGTGGTATTGGGAACTCCAGGAGCGGTGGATCTGGACGCAAGGGAAGCTCTGGAGGCGCTCATCCGTACCTATCGCACGCTCCAGAGCGGTGTTTACTACGAGAGCGTCCCCGAAAACAGCCTGGCGGCGAACATCTACCGCAGGATACAGCACGCACTTACACAGTTCCGGCAGGAAGAGCGACAGCGCTTGGGCATTTCCAAGACGCGGGATGCGAATGTGCTGGCGCTTTTGGTGTATTTGCAACGGATCGAGTTGGACCGGAACAATGGCCGCCGCCGCAGCCGGGCCTTTCTGAGCGCACTGATGGAGCACTACCGCATCCCTCAGCCTGCGGCGCCGGCGCCCTCGTCATTGATCCTTTGACCGGGTGTACGCCTGATTTGTTCGATCTGGCATGCCCGTTTTCTCCCGGTACTCACTACCTGGGCCGTGAACTTGTGCACTCCGTTGACCAGCAGCTCGATGGAACGGTCCGCCGCGTAATCGAATGTAAGCAAATGGCCTTCCTTTAAATCCAACAGATCGCGGATAGTGAGCGTGGGCCCCTCCAGACGGGCCTCCGCCTGGAGCATTCCCTCGCGCAGAAAGCGGAGGATGCGCATCTGTTCGGCCTCGCTGGCATGGGTCTTGCGGACCGACCACTGCTGGTCGAACTTCTGCCGCATCATCTTGATGACGATCGAGGGCATCGCGATGTTCATCATGCCCACGGTCTCCCCAATCCGGATCTCAATCCCAATCGAAACGACAGCTTCGTTGGGTGCGAGAATGTGAAGGAGCTGCGGCTCGGTCTCCATGGCTTCGATCGTGAACTCGACCATGGTTACCCCCTTCCAGGCTTCCCTCAAGTCATTCAGAATGATACGGAACAGACCGTCCAACAGCTTTTGCTCGATTTCCGTGACATCGCGTTGGATGGTAGTCGAGGTCTTTCCCGTGCCTCCCAGGAGCATCTCCAGAATCGGAAAAACCAGGGAGGGATTCAGCTCCATCACACCGTTGCCATCGTAAGGATTCAGCCCCAACGAGATCATGCAGGTGGGCGACGGCAAGCCGTCCAGGAATTCGGCGTAGGAAAGCTGTTCGACACTCACCAGGTTGACGGTGAGATAAGAGCGGAGATAGGCCGAAAGGCTGGACACCAGATTCCGAACGAAGGTGTCATGGAGCAGGTGGATGGCTCGCACCTGCGATTTCGGAATCCGGTCGGGGCGGCGGAAATCGAACTTGACCGCGGGCGCTTCCCGTTTCCGATCCTGCATGTTCTGAAAGACTGCATCGATTTCGGTTTGTGAAAGCTGACGGCTCAAAGATCAGGCTCCTAGGCATAATATCGGCATGGTTTGGGGAAACTTTAGGGCAGGAGCAAGAATGGCGAGGATGGTGGCACATCGGACCGGGCGCATCGGGCATCGTAAAATAGGTGAATGGAATCGAGTTCGGAAGAGTTTTATCGTATCCAGAAGCTGCCGCCCTACGTCTTCGCCGTAATCAACGAGATGCGGGCCAAAGCGCGCGCGGCGCAGATCGACGTGATCGATCTTGGCATGGGCAACCCGGACGGCGCCACTCCGCGCGTGATCGTGAACAAGCTGGTGGAGGCGGCGCGTAACGCCCGCAACCACCGCTACTCCCAATCCAGGGGAATCCCCAAGTTGCGCGAGGCCATCGCTAAGCGATACCTGACAAATTACGGAGTGGACCTCGACCCGGATCAAGAGGCGATCGTAGCGATCGGCGCGAAAGACGCGCTGGCGCACCTGCTTTTTGCCACCGTCGGACCAGGCGATGCCGTGGTCTCTCCGAATCCCGCCTACCCCATCCATCAGTACGGCGTGATCATGGCGGAAGGCCACGCCTGCATGCTGCCGATGCCGGACGCCAACACCTTCCTGAACCGGTTGGAGGACCTTTATCGCAACTCTTCGCAGAAGCCCAAGCTGCTCCTGATTTCGTTTCCACACAACCCCACCACCACCTGCGTGGACCTGGACTTCTTCCGCGAAGTGGTTCGCCTGGCGCGGGAGCACGGCACTATGATCATCCACGATTTCGCGTATGCCGACTTGGGCTTCGACGGCTACCAGCCGCCCAGCATCCTACAGGTCGAAGGCGCGAAGGAGGTGGCGGTCGAAATCTTCTCCATGTCGAAGAGCTACAACATGGCCGGCTGGCGAGTAGGATTCTGCCTGGGGAACCGTAAGATGATCGCGGCGCTGGCGCGGATCAAGAGCTACCTGGACTATGGCGTGTTCCAGCCGATCCAGATCGCCTCGATTATTGCGCTGCGGGAGTGCGAAGAGGATACCCGCAGGATTTGCGCGGTGTACCAGAAACGGCGAGACGTGCTGGTCACCGGGTTGAAGCGGGCGGGTTGGCCGGTCGAGAAGCCGCGCGGCTCGATGTTTCTCTGGGCCCCGATACCGGAGCGGTTCCGCGGCGCCGGGTCGCTGGAGTTCTCCAAGCTGCTGCTGGAAAAAGCGCAGGTGGCAGTTTCGCCGGGAATTGGGTTTGGCCCGCTGGGCGAAGGTTTTGTGCGATTCGCGCTGGTGGAAAACGATCAGAGAATCCGGCAGGCCACGCGGGCGATCGGGGCGTTCCTGCAGGCGTAGAGCAACTCACCGCGGAGACGCGGGGGCGCGGACGAAACGCGGAGGAACACAAATAAAGAGAGAGATTCGCATGAGTTCGCAGGTTTCATCTACGCGACGGAGTTGAACGCAACCGAATCTCTGACCGGCCTTCTCCGTGTCTCCGCGACTCCGCGGTGAGCTTTGGTCTTGTTACTGCACCTGGTACTGCACGGTCACTTCGATGTTCTTGGGGGGGTAGCAGGCCTTATTACTGCATGCCTGGTAGCGGAGTTGGCCTACTGCTATCCCTGGGCCCGCCGGTGCGTTGGCGGCCACTTTGAAATTCGCGATGAGTTCGAAATTGCCGGTGTAGACCGAGAGCGGTTTCTCGGTAGGCAACTGGAATTCGTATCTCTCGACGTTCGGCTTGGGGTATGTGACCTGTCCGCCTTCCAGCGCCCCGGTGGATTTCCAGGTCAGCTTCAAGGGAATCAGATACTCCTCGCTGGGCGCGTTGCTGTTGACGTGATACCCGGCCTTCACGGTGACGGGAATCTTCGCCTGCACCGCGGCGTTTCGCTGACCGGTCACCTTGGGGAGATCGGCAACCGTCAGGTATCCGCTAGTTTGGGCGAATAACGGCAGGCATAGCAGCGCGGTCAGAACCGGCCGCCGCGGGAGCTTGTAGTAGTTCTTGAATGCCATCCTCGAAATCCTTCTTGCTGGCGAGCCCTACATGGACTGCCGCGATTTTTCCAGTGCGGTCGATGAGGAAAGTAGTCGGTAATGCATCGACGCCGCCGTAACTGTCCGCCGTGCCATCGTTGCCGATCACCACACGGTAGTTCACTCCCAGGTCCGCGAGGAAGGGTTTGACGACCTCCCAGCCCTCATCGTCCATGGCAATGCCCAGAACCTCGAACCCCTTGTCCTTATTCTTGCGCTGCATGTCCATGAACCAGGGGATTTCGATTTTGCAAGGCCCGCACCAAGTTGCCCAGAAGTCGAGCAGCACGACCTTCCCCTTGTAGTCCGAAAGGTGCACCGCTTTGCCGTCGGCATCCTTCAGGGTGAAGTCCGGGGCGTCCTTACGGTCTTTGTCGGGCTTGACCGAGGCGGCGCTCACCGAACGGGTTGCGCCCTCCCAGGACCAATTGGAGCAGCTTTGCACGAAACAGCCCACCAGCAGGGCCGTGAGCACGACAGTAGAGAGACGCAGTACAGACACAGATCTTTTCCTGATCTAATTATATCGATAATCCTCGGGAGGCGATGGTTTTTTGGAACCAAACGCGGCGACGCTCCCTGAAAAGTGCCTTGAGCGTGAATTCCTCGTGGCTTTGGACCGGATCTAAAGGCGGATAACGGTCAAACCAGGGATCATCTGGAAGTGTCGGACGTTCGCCGTCCCCACTCGGTAGCCAAGTTCCAGCGCGGTCGCCCCTATCAGTAGATCTGAGAGCGGAATGCAGACACCCCTGGCTTGACTCTGGCCGTCCATCTGGCCGGCGCGAATCGCGACCCGAACGGTAACCGGCTGAACGGGTATGCCCGTGAGCAACTCGTCAAGGAAGCGCTGCCTCCGCTGACGCCTTTCGGTGGTGTCGGCACGGACGATCCCGTGAGCGAGTTCGAGCACGGTCACGACGATTTCGTCATCGCCAGTCTCTAAGGCCACAGATTCGAGCAGTTGCCGGACGTTCTTGCCTCGGCGTTCGGCGGCGACGGCGGCCGTCGAGTCGAGCATCAGTCCCAAGCGGGCGGCTCCAAGGATTCCCGGTGGGCGGCTATAGCTGCTTCGACATCCTTAGCGAAATCGGGGTCGATCGTCGCCGTGGAGTCGGCGGGCAACAGGGCGATGCACTCAGAGATCTTACGGCGCGAGGGTTCGGCAGGCCGGATGACCGCTAGTGGCTGCGCATCGCGTTCGACAATAAACTCGGCTCCGGTCGCGACAAGTTGCAGGATCGAGAGTACATCTTTGGCCAGATCACCTTCGCTGATGTGTAGCGGCTCCTGTAATCGAGACACAGATCTTTTCCTGATCTAATTATATCGATAATCCTCGGGAGGCGATGGTTTTTTGGAACCAAACGCGGCGCCGCTCCCGGAAAAGTGCCTTGAGCGTGAATTCCTCGTGGTTGTCGACTCCGGAGTATAGCCAGGCCGCGGTGTCGCAGAAGCTCTCGCAGCAGTACTCGCGCCATCGGCGGCTGCGCAGCCGGAGATCCAGTCCCGTCAACTCGCCCTTTCGCCATTCCGCCGACCAGCCCAGCTCCCCCCGCGCCCCGGCCCGGCATTCCTGCCGGAGCAGATCCTCGAAAGCGCGGCGGGCGGGATTCCCCGCGCGCAGCCAGACAAAATGGAAAAGTTCGTGGACGAAGACCCGGGAGAACTCCCGCCGCGTGCAATTCAGGGCGATGCGCCGGTCCCGCAGGAACGCGCCCCCGTGGACAGCGCCCCTGCGGTCGCACAGCCCGGGAGCGTTTTCAATCCGCACGGGAGCCCCCGAAACCGGTGGCAACCGGCGTAACATCGCGTGCACCCGATTCTCAGGAAAAGCGCCCTGAAAAACGAAAGGAGCGGAGAATGGCACTCTCTCAGAGTACCGCTCGCCTGGAGAGAGTCTACCCGTGCTTCGTCTTCGCATCCGCCTTCACGCGGTCCATGTATTTCATGCTCACGACCGCAAGCCGGATCGTGTCGCCGGCCTTGATGAACTGCGGCACCATCACTTCGGCGCCGTTCTCCAGCCTGGCCGACTTGAACGCGGCGTCCTGCTGCTGGTGCGTGGGAGGGGCGGTGGACGCGATCTTTACCTCCAGTACCTCGGGGAACACCACGCTGACCGGGCGGCCCTCCACGAACTCGACCACGAGCCTCATGCCCGGCTCCAGGAACGAAGCCGACGGACCCACCATCGCGTTTGGGATCTCGGTCTGTTCAAAGGTCTCCGGGTTCATGAAACAACTGTGGTCGGCGTCCGCGTACAAGAATTCGAGGGACTGTTTTGCGAGCGGAATCTCTTCGAGTCTCAGTTCCGAGCGGAAACTATGCTCCCAGAAAGTCCCGGTTTCGAGGCTCTGCAGGCGAGCATGCGTCGAGCCGCCCATCTGGCCTTGTCCGGGATGATACTCCGCGGCAATGACCTTGTACTCCTGCTTTTGGAACTGGATTGCCATTCCAGCACGTAGTTGCGATGCAAGCACCATCTTCTACCTCCTGGCCTGCCGGGCCCACGCGATGAGGATGTGGTTACCGGCCGCTCCTGGGCGTCGAGCCCGGACGGCCAGGGCTCTTCTCCGGCCCGCGGAAGGAGTCCTGGCGCGGGTTTCGTGGCAGCTTCGCCGGCTGCGGCGGCCGGTAGGGGATCCTGGTCCGTTCCACGGTCCAGGTCCGGATGACATTGGGATGACGAGCCTTGTCCGTGATGTCCTCCAGCGATTCCTATTCTACCGCCGCGTGGGGTCCATGCTTCAGCTTGCCCTGAACCATACCAAGACTCGGCAAGCTAAAGCATACCCTACCTTGAGGATATCCGCATCCGGTTATCATGGTATTGTCAACGTGCGGGAGTTTCGACGTGAACTTTGTCCAAGACTTGCATTGTGTTTTCTGCGATTCGCTCTATCCGGCGCGAGTCCTCTCTACCTGCCCGCGGTGCGGGATCACCGGCATCCTCGATGTGGAATACAACTACGCCGCGATCGCTCGCAGCCTCACGCGGCGGACGCTGGCTGAGCGGCCTGAACGATCCCACTGGCGGTATCGGGAACTGCTGCCAATCGGCGAGGGCTCAGCCTTGCCGGCTCTCTCGGTGGGATGGACACCCTTAACCCTGGCACCGTCCCTGGCGCGCCATATCGGCCTGCGAATGCTCTTTTTGAAGGATGACGGCCGCAACGCGACGGGCTCCTTGAAGGACCGCGCCAGCGCCATCGGGGTGGTGAAGGCGCGAGAGAAACGTCACAAGATCATTGCCTGCGCCAGCACCGGGAATGCCGCTTCCTCCTGTGCAGGCATGGCCGCATCCATGGGGTTAAGAAGCGTCATTTTCCTGCCGGAACGGGCGCCCGAACCCAAGGTCACGCAGTTGCTGATCTTTGGCGCCACCGTACTGCGGGTCCGCGGGAGTTACGAGCAGGCTTTTCAGTTGTGCCAGCAGGCGTGCGAGCGGTGGGGCTGGTACAACCGCAACTCCGCCATCAACCCGTACCTGGTGGAAGGCAAGAAGACCGTGGGGTTGGAGATTGGCGAGCAATTGGAATGGCAGCCTACGGATTGGGTGGCGGTTTCCGTGGGAGATGGCTGCACGATTGCCGGGGTGTGGAAGGCTTTTCGCGAAATGAAAGCGCTGGGGTGGATGGCGCGCACGCCCCGTATGCTGGGCGTGCAGGCGGAAGGCGCGGCCCCCATCACCACGGCATTTCGCACCGGCGCGCCGCTGGAACCCATCGAGCCTCACACGATCGCCGACAGTATCGCGGTGGGCGTGCCACGAAACTGGAAGAAGGCGGTGCTGGCAATCCAGGAATCTGACGGTGCGATGGTCAACGTGAGCGATGACGAAATTCTGGATGCCATGCGGTATACCGGCCGGCTAAGCGGCATCTTCGCCGAACCCGCCGCGGCTACGGCAGTGGCAGGATTACGTCGCGCGGTGGCAGAGGGGACGGTCGGGCGACGGGCCAGCGCGGTCGCGGTAATCACGGGGAATGGCCTCAAGGACGTCCGGTCGGCGAGCGCCGCGGTGGGGACGCCCTTCGACATTTCGCCCGATGGCGCCGAACTGCAGAACATCTTGCAGGCCAAAGACCTCATCATGGCAGAAGCGAGTTAGGTGGCGCAGGCGGTCGCCGCCTGCGTTCCGATCGGCCAAGAACAAGCAACCGTGGCACGATGTTTTCGCCCCCGCCCGGCAATCCATTTGGTATAAAGTACTATGCTCCGACCCTCCCGGAAAGGCCTCCCCGATGCTTTCTTCCCCTCGATGACGTCGAGCATTTGCCTGCTCACTATGCTCCTCGCGTCCGCCCTGATGGGCGCGACGATTCCCTCCCCCGAGCAGTTCGCCGGACATCCCATCGGCGCCGATCGCCGCCTCGTCCGCTGGGAGAAGATCGTCGAGTACCTGAACCTGCTCGCGAAGTCCTCGAACCGGGTCCGCGTCGAGACCCTCGGCAAAACCACGCAGGGCAATCCGTTCGTCGTCGTGCTCGTCTCGTCACCTGAGAACCTGGCGCACCTCAGTCACTACGGGGACATCGCCAAGCGCATCGCTTCCGGCCGGTTGACCGATGCCGAGGCGCAGCGGCTGGCGGCGGAAGGCAAGGTCTTCGCCTTCATCAATCACAACATCCACTCGACTGAAATCGCTTCTTCGCAAACTACTCTGGAAATGGTCTATCGGCTGGCGTCCGACGACTCGCCCGAGACCAAAGAGATCCTCGACAACGTCATCCTGGTGCACGTGCCGTCGGCAAATCCGGACGGCCAGATCCTCACGGTCGATTGGTACAACCGCAATCTTGGCACTAAGTTCGAGCGCTCGCCGATGCCGTGGCTTTATCATCCGTACGTCGGCCACGATAACAACCGCGATTTCTTCATGGGTAACATGATCGAGACGCGTTACATGCAGCAACTGGTCTACCGGGACTATGCTCCCCAGGTCTATCTCGATCAGCACCAGGCGGGCGCTAACTCCGCGCGTATGTTCGTGCCGCCGTTTCCCGATCCGCCCAATGAGCGCGTCCATCCGCTGATCTGGCAACAGACTCTGTTCTTCGGAGGCGCCATGGCCTCAGCGCTGGAAGCCGCCGGTAAGAAGGGTGTGCAAGCCGAGGGCACTAACTACCGCATCTACCACGAAGGGGGCACGCTCTCCGCGTGGTGGCATAACATCACCGCCCTGCTTACCGAAGCCGCCAGCGCGTCCATGGCCACGCCAGTCACATTGAGCGCCGAGGATCTGCAACGGCCCGTGACTGATGGCATAGTCTCGAATATGAAGATATCGAAGGCCTATCCGGATCCGTGGCCGGGCGGTGTCTGGCGCCTGCGCGACGCCATCGACTATCAGATGATCGCCGCCCGCGCTTACCTGAAACACGCCGCCCGGTACCGCTCGGAGCTGCTCTACAACCACTATGTGATGGCGCGCGACCAGATCGCGACGGCGGAACGGGAAGGGCCCTACGCCTACATCGTGTCACCTGCGTCCCAGCGCGATCCACTCACCGCCGCCGACATGGTGCAGCGCCTGTTAAATCAGGGCGTCGAGGCACACCGCGCGACCGGCACGTTCCAGGCCGGTGGTAAGAGCTATCCGGCCGGCTCGTTCGTCCTGTTCACCGCGCAGGCGACGCGGCCGGCGCTGGTCGACTTACTAGAGCCGCAGAGCTATCCCGAAATGCGGGCGTACGAAGGCGGCCCGCCAATCCGTCCGTACGACGTGACTGGATATACACTTTCGATGCAGATGGGAGTCACGGTCGACCGCATTTCCCAAAAGTTCAGCGCGCCCGTCGAGAAGATCTCACACGCCGACCTGTCGCGTGCAACCGTCGAACATGCACAGGTGGCTTACGTGCTCAACCACGAGATCAACAAGACCGTAGTGGCCGTCAATCGCCTGCTGAAATCCGGTGTCCCGGTCTATCGCGCTCGCGAATCGCTCGAACTCCGTAGCGGAAGGTTGTCGCCCGGAGCTTTCCTGGTCCCTGCTTCAACGCCTGGGATCTACGAACGCTTGCAGGCAATTTCGAAGGACCTCGGCATTCCAGTCAATGCCGACCCATCCGGCCTCGCGCCTTCACCTTCGGACTGGGGAATACCGCTCGCGACCCCGCGCCTGGCGCTCTACAAATCGTGGGTGGCATCCATGGATGAGGGATGGACGCGGTGGATCCTGGAGCAGCACGAGTTCCCGTTCACCAGTCTGGACAATGCGACAGTGAAAGCCGGCCGGCTCCACGACCGTTTCGATGTCATCATTCTCCCCGCCGAAACCGCTCTCCCGAGCCTGATCAACGGGCACTCCGCCGACCGCATGCCGGCCGAATACGCGGGCGGCGTCGGAGAGGAGGGAATCGCCAATCTCAAACAGTTCGTTACCGACGGCGGGACCCTGATCACGCTCGATTCCGCCGGAGAGATCGCCATCGAGAAGTTCGCGGCGCCCGTCAAGGATTCCCTGAAAGGCGTGCCAGGGAAGGACTTCTACTGCCCGGGCTCGATTCTGGCACTACACATTGATGTGCATCACCCCATCGGCTACGGCCTCCCCGAGACTGTCGCGGCGAAGTTCGTGCAGAGTCCCGCCTATGATCTGACTCCGCTCGAAGGCACCCCGGCGTCGAACGCACACGTAGTTGCGAGCTATCCAGCAGACAAGCCGCTGCTGATGAGTGGCCTCCTGATCGGCGAGACTCGCCTGAAGGGCCGTTCCGCCGTCATCGAGATGAGCTACGGCCGCGGGCGCCTGGTGATGCTCGGATTCCGCGTGCAACATCGGGGGCAGACCCATGGCACATACAAGCTCCTGTTCAATTCGATCTACTACGGGGCGATGAAGTGATGGCGCAGGCGGTCGCCGCCTGCGCTCCTCGATTCATTGGCCTCACGCTCCGACCAGGATTAAGCCGCCTCATGAAGAGGTTCGTAATGCAGTCGCAGAAGCTCGTGCGCTTTGATAGCGAGGGATGCATAGGTCCGGCCATTGTCATCGCTGAATTCCACTTCAAAAACCTCAGGACCGAGGACCTCCACGACGGTGCCCACCTGTCCGCGGACCAGACCGGCCTCGGGCACATCGTGGGTCAAAGCGACAACGGAAAGAAGTTCGAGATCAGCCATCTGCCTCCTTTCTATAGTACATAACAGCTTGTCAACGTTGGAAGACCCTGATCCTTCCGAATGATCCAAGCGCCGCGTACGCGTGCGCGTTTGGTCGGCCGGATCATGTCGAAATCTATGGTGTAGCGGGTTCCGTATTCATCAGACGCCCCGGGAACCGCATCGCCGATTCTCGCGGATTCCAGCAAGGCCGTCCGAAGTTCCTCGGCATCCGCGGCGGTGAGATCTAACGCCGATAGAAAACGCGCGCTTTGTGCCGCCCTCGCGGATGAGTTGGGCAGAGCGCGTATTCCCGGAGCTTTACTATGTCCACTACTGCGTGTTCAGCATTCGGCAGTTTCACGACGAGATGATGGTGGCATCCAACGCTTCGAATGGAATGAATTGCATGACCCGCCCATTGCGCGTATGCTGAATGATAAGCTCTTGTACCGGTCGTTACTCCGGATGACGGCTTGGTCCGAGGTGGACATGGCTTACCTGGTTGCACGTTGTGGGCTTCGCGCCTACAGAATTATCTGTTTCTTCACCGCCATGATCGGCGCGCTGGCCGCACCGCTCGTCATCTCGCCTCATTTCTCCATTATTGGAAATTCGGAATCGGCGTACTCCGTGGTGGTTGACGCCCAAAGCAATTCGTATATCGCGGCGGTACACCAGAATGACAGCTTCGATTTCAGCGATCAAAGCGTCCTGACGAAGTTGGATCCGGACGGAAAGGTCGTATACCGCGTGTCGCCCGCCGGCGCTCTCGGAGTCATGACGATGGTATGCGATCGGAGCGGAAACCTGTATGCGGCTGCCCTGAAGCCTTTCGGGAACGGCCTGGCCCTGAAGCTGGATCCAAATGGAAACGTCGTCTACACGTTCCAGGCGCCCTATTGGGTTTCCGCGTACGCCATCGGCAGTGATGGGAGCTGGTACTTAAGCGGGGCTCCCATCCCTCAACCAGGCATGACGACACCGAGCGTCTGGGGCCCCTCACCCACGAGCTTCAACGGGTCGGGTATCGCGTTCGTCCAAAAGCTGAGCCCGTCGCGCGATCTGGTCTACGCCACGTTTCTGGACAACAGCGGCTCTAACGCGGAAGCCACGGCGCAGGCGATTGCCGTCGATGACCAGGGTTTTGTTTACATCGCAGGCACGACGGGCGATCCGAACTATCCCGTCACGCCGGGCTCATTCCGGTGCGCATGTCCGCAGGGTGGAAAAGTGTACGTGACTAAGTTGAGCCAGGACGGAACCGCACTTGCTTATTCCGCATTCATTCAATCGGCGTCCTCCAATGCTCCGAATCCGATCGCCCCGGTGTCGATCGCGATTGATGCTTCCGGCAATGCATCGGTTCTTTCCACCACGATCCATCCGTCGGCGACCGTGTCTCTCGGGCAGTTGGATCCCTCCGGCGCCCAACTGATAAGGAACGTATCGGTAACCGTGCCTGGCACCACGATTACGAATGTCGTGCTTGATTCCGAAGACCGAATCCTGATGACCGGCTCCATCGCTACCGTTGACTTTGCGCCGGCTCCAGGCGCCTTCAGCATCGCGACGAGCGGTGCCGTTGCTGCGATCTCGAAAGGCAACCCCGCCGTGATCACACTTCCGAATGCTCCGAACCTCGCGGGTGGCGCACCGTGGACAGTCGCTATCTCGGGCGCTGGCGGGAGCGGTTGGTCCGCGGTGAACGGAACGTTTACGTGCTATCCGGCCGCGCCCAACGCTTGCTCGCTTCCGGTAAGCAGCTCCGGCTTCGGGAATATATCCGGCCCGGTTCAGTATACACTTTCCGCGAACGCGACTTTCTTCGCCATGGCCAGCACGGACGATGGCGCTCTGTTGTACTCCACCGCGTTACCTTACAGCGCGGGTGGGACCGGTGTTGCAGGAGATGGCAACGGTGGGTTCTACGTTCTGGGAACGAACCGTTACGAAAAATCTTCCATTCCCCTGCCTCTGCAATTCGAGTTCTGGACCCTCGGGCGGCTTATGCAGGATACCAGCCCGCACCCAATCATTTTAGGCGTTGCAAACGTGGCGGAATCGAATCTGAGCTCGAATATCGCGCCGGGAGAATTGCTGAATATTTATGGGCTGAACATCGGCCCACCGGTTCCGTTCAGTTCCGCATTTGATGCTTCCGGCCATCTGCCGGTGCAGGCAGCGGGAGTACAGGTCGAATTCAACGGGACCCCCGCACCGATTCTCTCGATGGATACTCAGCACGCTACCGTTGCTGTGCCTTTCGCTGTGCGAGAGGGCGATACCGTTGCCATCGTGATTCACGCGAATGGCACGGTGAGTAATTCGTACCAGCTACTGGCCGCCGCGGCGGAGCCGCAGATCTTCAACTCCGTTCCGCCATCTATCGGCTCGTTCGGAGGCGCCCTGGCGCTGAATCAAGACGGCTCGTTGAATTCGAGCGCGAATCCTGCTTCGGGCGGTTCCATCGTGACGGTATTTGTTAACGGCGCGGGGATGATGAATCCTGCTGCCGCGGAGGGGAGTGATGGCCAATTGAATCAGGCGCCGGTGCTGCCGGTCTCCGCGACGTACAGCACCGAATACGACATCCGCTACGGTAGGGATCCGTCGCCGCTCACGATCACCTACGCGGGCGGCAGCCCCGGCTTGCTGGCTGGATTGATGCAGGTGAATCTGCGGCTCCCGCCACCGCCCGGAATCAGCTCAATTGAGGTGCACATCACCGTCGGCAGCGCGGTAACCAGCGCCGGGATCGCAGTTGCGATTCAATAAAGCACACACTGGAGACTCCGCTTCGATCGGAAAAAGTGGGGTCCTCGCCGCTAGCCGATTCTGCTTTGGAGACTACCTCATGTGTTCCCGAACGGCCGAGACGGTTTGCGTTAATCCCTGCGCTTCGAGCGCTTTGAGATATTCCCCAATCGTTTTCGGGGGGATTCTTCAAACTTTCGCGATGAGCAAGGGCAGCCCCCCGAATCGCGGCGGCGAAGACGTGCCGATCATTGGGATCGGGAAGCTCCAGTCCCTCTGTCAAATCCTCGTAGCCGGTAACCAGCGCGTCTACCGCGTGGAGATCCATCGGCATTCGGGTTCGCTCCAGTTTCTCGCGGGATAAATCTGGACGCTGGCGCAATACTCATCTTCGACAGTTGCTGAG
>PMTT01000502.1 GCA_003167275.1 Bryobacterales bacterium
CCAACTGCCGCTCCGCCTGCGTTCTCTCCGGCGGACTACACTCCCCCTGGCTTTACGCCGCCACAGCCAGCGTCTCAACCCACGCCGGTTTACACGCAACAGTTCGTTCCTCCACAGCAGCCCTACCCGCCTCAGGCTTACCCGCCGCAGCAGGGCTATCCTCCGTATCCGCCTCAGCCGCGTTACCCTCCGCCGCAGCAGGGCTATCCACCGCAACCAGGCTATCCCCCGCAGGCCTACCCGCCGCAACCAGGCTATCCTCCGCAGCAGGGCTATCCTCCCCAGGGCTATCCGCCGCCGCAACAGGCCTATCCGCCGCAGCCGGGATACCCCCCTCCGCAGCCAGGCTATCCTCCGCAGCAGGCTTATCCGCCCCCTCAGCCAGCGTATCCTCCCGCGCCAGAGCAGCCGCCCGCGGAGCATCCACCTCCGGAGCAGTCGCGACGTCCGGGTCCTGCGCCCTCTTTTCTGGGGCTATCGGGTGGAGGACCGATCTCCACGGCTCCGACGCCACCGATTGATTTCGCCTCCCAGCCTCGTCCCGCGCCGGCCTCGTCGTTTCTGGGCACTATATCCGATGTACCGTCCGCGTTCTCCGAGACGCCGGCTCCCACGCGCCGCGGCTTGCCGACCTGGCTCCTGACCTTCATCTTCATCGTCGTGCTGCTTGGGGTGGTGGGTGGCGCCTACTGGCTCGTGAACTCCTCTCATGGAACCGCGACAGGTGGGCCCTCCACCATGGTGGAAAGCCCTGCGGCCAAGCCGGGGGCCAACCCGTACCAGAAATACATCGAGATTACGGGCGTACGCTTTGTTGGGGATGACAAGAAGGGACTATCCGTGAAGTTTGTCATCGTCAACCATTCGGAGGGGACCTTTGACGACCTCGCGGGCAACGTGACCGTCCGGGCCCGCACGGGGACCTCGGAAGTGCAAACGGGAACTTTCACCTTCAAGACCAACCTGAAGGCCGACGAATCGAAAGAACTCACTGCGCCGCTCACTACCAAGCTGAAGGCGGTTGAACTGCCGGACTGGCAACTGGTGACCACGGACCTTCGGCTCACCTCGCCAGGTTCTGGAGGTTAATCCGCGCTTCGGTAAGGCTGGGGTCCATCCGTAGGGCGCGCTCGAAATCCGCGCGGGCCGCTTCGGTCTGGCCGATGGCCTCAAGCGCAACGCCGCGATTGTTGAGGTTGCGCGCATCCCGCGGGTCGAGTGCGAGGGCCCGGCCAAACTCCTGCAGCGCGGCTGCGGGCTGTCCTTCCGAGAGCAGCGTCTTTCCCGTTTCGGCGGCCACGGCCGGGTCGTATGGCGCGAGGTTGCGAGCCTCGGCCAGCACCTCCAGGGCAGGCGCTGCGGGTAGTGCTCGCGCCAGTTGAATGCGCGGACGAACCTTCTCCGGCGCGCGGTCGACGGCCTCCCGCCAGAGCGACTCTTCGGTCATCCACACCTGGGTACGCGCCACGCTCACCAGGGTCAGCGCCACCACGGCGCCGGCGGCGATGGCCTGCGGTTTCACGCGCTCTAAGAGCAGTCCGGCCGCGGCCGCAAATGCCAGCAGGGGAAGGTACATCCGCCGATCGGCTGCCAGATCGGCGGCGGGGAATAGGGACGAACTGGGGATCAGCAGAATGAAGCCGGCCAGGAGCCAGAAGGACCAGGAACCTCGCCACCTGAGGGCGAGGACGATCCCTCCCAGAATCGCAAGCCAAGCGGCCAGCCCCAGCCATGCCGCCGGCACGCGGATATCGGGATCGACGGTGAATCCGTAAGGGATCACCAGAAGGCGTAGGTATCGGAGGATCACCGGCCCCTGGGCCAGCAGGTAATGCCACGGCGTGATTCCGGCCTGCACTCCCGCGGGGGCGCCCGGCGTCACGGCAGTCGCGTAGATCACGCGTGCCCCGGCCGCAAGGGAAAGCAGGAGCATCGATGATAAGGTGGCATACGCATTCTTGGCGGTGTTGGTTTTTCCTGTCCTGGAAAAAAACACAGGCAAGAATGCCCGTGCTACGAGCAGCACCAGCGGGAAGGCGGCGACTTCCTCTTTGGCCAACAGGGCCGCCGCAAACCACGCCACAGCCACCCAGCGGCGGTCCGTGATCCAGGCGTGGAGCGAGGCGAGCGTCAGCAGCGTGGCCAGAACAATGCTCCGTCCCCAAACGTAATTCACCGCTTCCGCCTGAATCGGGTGAACGGCGAAAATCGCCGCCGCGATCAGCGCCGCACGCTCCGGCACCAGCCTTCGTAAGCACTCGTACGCGAGGATCACCGCGCCCAGGTGGAGCGCCAGGTTCAGCAGATGGTATCCGAGAGGATCGCGCCCACCCACCTGGTAGTTCAACCAGAAGGTGAGATAAGTCAGGGGCCGGGTCTGCCGCCAGGTCCAGATATTCAGCCAGCCCCCCAGTGAGGTAAGGGCCGGGTCGGAGAAAATGGCATAATCGTCAAAGTGAAAGCCCGAACCGAGCGAAGCGCCAAAGGCAACCAACGCAGCGGCGAGCAGAAGAAGGCGAGCCCGCATGATCTATTACGAGCTTACGTGAAACGTCCGAAGAACGCAGCCGAGCGAAAAGAGCGCGTGGCCGAAATTCTCCGCCGCCTGGACGAGATGCACCCTGGGGCTACCTGCGCCCTGCTGCACCACAACCCGTGGGAACTGCTGGTGGCGACGATCCTCTCCGCGCAGTGCACGGACAAGCGCGTGAATGAAGTGACACCCGGCCTCTTTGCCAAGTATCCGACCCCAGCGGACTTCGCCGCCGTTCGCCCGGAGGTGCTGGCCAACGACATCCGCAGCACCGGGTTCTTCAACAACAAGGCCAAGTCGATTGCCGGCGCGGCCCGGAAAGTGATGGCTGAGTTCGGCGGCAAGGTTCCCAAGACTATGGAGGAGATGCTGTCGATTCCCGGAGCTGCGCGCAAGACGGCCAACGTGGTGCTGGGAACGGCCTACGGGATCGCCTCCGGGATCGTGGTGGATACCCACGTACAGCGGATCGCAGCGCGGCTCGACCTGACGAAGCAGACCGACCCGGTGAAGATCGAGAACGACCTCACCAAGATCATCCCCAAGGAGAAGTGGATTCTCTTCTCCCACCAGATCATCCTGCATGGCCGCGCCTTGTGCCAGGCGCGCAGTCCGAAATGCGCGGAGTGCGCCCTGAATTCCCTCTGCTACGCCAGAGACAAGACGGCGTAAACCCGGGTCCGCCGGGAGTGCCCTAATTGGCCGTTGGGGTCTTGGACGCGCCATCGACGACTAGTCCATCGACCGGCACTTTGCGCGATTCCAGTTTGAGCCCCAGTTTCTCGATGGCTTGTGCAACGCGGGGATGCCCCAACTGGATTACTTGGTAGGGCTCACTGAAGTCGTCAGCGCCAAGCCCAAGGGATCCGAAACCGAACTTCCGAATTGCGCCTTCGAGCCGATTGGCGTTATCCGCCGACGGCCGGATCAGAATGTCCAAGTCGCCGGTGTATCGGGGTGATCCATGATACGCGAGCGCGTGTGCACCCACGATGAGGTATTCAACCCGGTGGAAGTTTAACGATTCGATAAACTCGCGCAAGTCCTTGCCGAGTCGCATCGCCGGTCGCCTGGGCGCGCTCAACGAGTTCGAGTAGAATCTCGATTCGTTGGGCTGGGGTGAGGCTGCGGTAGTACTCCATCGTGGCACGGTCTGCCGACTGGAAATCCGCGAACCTCTGCACCGTGCGCTCCATGATTTCAGTGTAACCGAACTCAGCCTCAGATACCGTCTGCCAGCGACCGTAGGGCGGGGATCCAGAAGACTGGTGCTTGCGCTGCGCTGCTCCCCCTTTACCAATCTTTTACGAATCTTGTAAAACCGATTGGCCTGCCATCTCGTTCTAATGAACAGAAGGAGATAAGAAAATGAAATCAACCAACCTGAGCGGATATCTGATGGCGGCCGTGCTCCTGGGTGCGGGAATCGCCGGTGCAGCTACGAAGGACGGCGGCAACCTGCCGTCTGGCGATGAGCAGATCGCCAAGGCCATCCGGCACGAAGTCGTGTCGTACGTCTACTACAGCATCTACGACGATATCAGCTACCGCGTCGCCAATGGCCAGGTGGAGTTGATCGGAGCGGTAAATCAACCCTTCAAGAAGAAAGACATCGAACGGCTGGTCTTCAAGATCCCAGGAGTCAACGGCGTCACCAATGGCCTGAAAGTGCTGCCTACTTCCATTGAAGACGACCGCTTGCGCCTCCAGATCGCGCGGGCGATCTACCGCGATCCGGCCTTGACGCGCTACGCTATTCAGCCGGTTCCGCCGATCCACATCATCGTGGACAACGGCCACGTGACGCTCACCGGCGTGGTCAACAACGACCTGGAAAAGACTGTCGCCGGTGTGCGCGCCTCCAGTTTTCTGAGTTTCGGTCCTGTCGTCAACAACCTCGTAGTGGAACACCCCGCCCCCAAGAAAGGGTAGCCCGCCAAATCCCTACCAAATTCGGGCGGCCGAGGATGGCAGTCGATGCCAACCCGGCCGCTCTTGCCATTTCATGTCAGAGTCAGACACGGTTGTCTGTCTGGACTGGTGACAACAGCGACTAAAACCTAAGAACACTAGACGGACATCTGTATGACAAGACAACAGAAAGCTGCGAAAAGTACTATTTCGAACTGTGGTACGGTCATTACGGGCTAGGACGAATGATGGGTCAAGTTACGAGACCTCAGGGCCGCTTTTATGCGTTAATTCAGTTGGGGGTTGTTTTTATGATTCGCCTGTTCGCTTTTTGCTTGACCGTCGTCTTGGTCAGCTTTGTATTGGTTGACGTTTGCGGCGTCCGCCCCTCGGACATCACGGCCAGTGGGTTGGCAATGCAGATTCGATCATTGGTTAGGCATTAATGAACTTGATTTCCATTGATCCCGCTTGATTGATGGAGGAGAGTTGCCCGACCTCCTTCATCGGCTTGTCCTGTAAGGCGGTTCCAGCCGAGGCTTCGCCCCCGGCATTTGCCATGTCGTGATACACTCCCTCTGAATGACTGTCGCGCGATTGGCAGCAGTGAGCCTGATTGCGGTGGTACTGCCGTCAGGCGCCAACGATACCTTGGCGACGCTCGGCGCAGGCGGGTTGGCTCCGCTGAAGTCCTCCACGATTGTGATGGAGTCGGAGGATCTGGAGATCTCCGTTCACAAGATTTCGGTACGCTACATATTCCGCAATACCAGCGACCGCGATATCGACGTGATTGTGGCCTTCCCTCTACCCGAACTCTCGGGCGGGCTCCTGGCGAACTCCCCGGTAAAGATTCCGTCGACAGACCCTCTGAACTTCGTAGATTTTCAAGTGCTGGTCGACGGCAAGAGCGTCGCCCCCAAGATCGAAACCCGGGCGTTCGTGGAAACCCGCGCCGTCAACACCGAAATCACGGCCGATCTCGGTTCGATGAGAGTTCCGGCCTCTCCCCTGGACGAGAGCATCACCGCCGCCTTCCGCAAGGCGCCGCCAGCGCAGCAGGCTCGCTTCGAAAAGAATGGCTGGATCGATTGCAAGCTAACGAACGACGGCAAATGCTGGCCCATGTGGACAGTACGGGTTCAGTTCTATTGGACGCAACGCTTCCCAGCTCGATCCGCGGTCGAAGTCCGGCACAGCTACAGTCCCATCGTCGGCGGCAGTTACATCACACCCAACAACGACGGCTCCTCGGAGTTGAAGCCCTACTGTGGCGGCGCCGATGCGCTCGAGAAAATCAAGAAACAGAAGACGCTCCATCCTGCTAAGAATAGTGAAAGCCCTGCATTGTTGGAACGCCGCATCCAGTATATCCTGACGACGGCGAACAACTGGAGCGGGCCGATCCGTAATTTTCGATTGTCCGTCATCCCGGATGCGCCCGACGACATTGTCGTCACCTGCCTGCCGGGCCTCAAGCCCATTTCGCCGGCACGATACGAATTGGTCCGGTCGAACTTCCGCCCCGACAAAGAGCTTGACGTGCTAATCCTGCAACGCGCCAATTAGTTTAGGGGCCTCTTCGGGGGCAGGGCAGGTCGAGGACGTTGAGGACCTGCCCTGCGCTTTGTCACACCCCGCACCCCGGAAAGTTTAGTCCGCGAAACTCGGCCGGCCGAGGAAGTAGATTCCGACCTCGGTCCGCTCTTGCGATTTCAGGCACGCAGGTTGGTGCAAAACGAATGTCGGTTTAGCCCACATTGACGGGAGGCGGCAACCACGGTACACTCCGAAACGGACTAACCATTACTCCCCTATGAGATTCTCTACTGTAATTGCGGCATCGATCGTGCTGTCGCTGGGTGGTGCCGTAGCGCGCGGCGCAAACGTTTACCTGGTGGGCGCGCAGGTGTATGCGAGCGGTGCTAGCGGCCAGAATGTGGGCGCCTACTCGGGCACACCGTACCAGTTTTCCACCAATAGCAATACGGCCCACGACAGTCTGGACGTGAATGGCACGTCGTTAACGATCAGCTTCGCGCTCTCCGATGGTCCCAACGTCTTCACGTTCACGCCGGGTACTACCGGCTTCCCGATCAACACGATCGGACTGAATCTCTTCTTCGATGGCGACGGGACCTCGTACAATCCGGCTTACACGGCGGGCGGCGGGATACCCGGCGATTTGTCGGCTTTTGTGGCCGCAGGCAGCTCCGCTTTCGCGATTCCGGCGGCCGGAATCAACGTGCAGTCGTACAACACAGACGACCTCAAGGTGAATTCTACGTCGTACAGTGGAGCGACGAGCTTTGAGGTAGGAAACAGTCTGGTCACGCTTACCGCGTTTTCGGCGACGGTTGATCCGGCTGGGTCGTTTACTCTTACGGTTAGCGAGGTTCCGGAGCCCGGAACGATCGCCCTCCTCGGGATTGGGTTGGGATTGGTCGCTTTGTTTCGGCGCCGGACTTAGGGATTCCCGGCGATCACCGCCTTTGACGCTCTTACTCGTCTCGTAACGCTGACGAGGGGTCGATGCGCGTCGCGCGCAGGGCCGGTACCCAGCAGGCCAGGATCGCGACCAGCGTCAGGAGGGACGGCACCAGCACGAAGGTCGCCGCGTCGCGGGCGCTGATCACGAAGAGCATGCTCTGGATGACTCGCGAGACCCCCACCGCGATCGTCATGCCCACCAGCACGCCTATGGCGACGAGGCGAATGCCGTCCCGCATGATCATGATCTGAACGTCACCGGCGGTGGCCCCCAACGCCATTCGCACTCCGATCTCCCGCACACGCTGCGAGACGGAATAGGAGACCACGCCGTAGATCCCGATGGTGGAGAGCAGCAGGGCCAATCCTCCGAACACCGTCAGCAGCCCGGCGCACAGGCGCTGCGCCCATAGCGATTCGCGGATCGTGAAGCTGATGCTCTCGGACTGCAGCAGCAGGTTGCGATCGAGCGGTTGCATGGCGTGGCGAACCGCCAGCGACACCGCCTCCGGTTCGCCATCCGTGCGGATGTACATCGCGGCCGCGGGGAAGTAATATTGCTGAAGCGAAAGATAGATGAACGCTTGAGGTTCTTCCGCGATGGCCTGGTAGTTGGCATTGCGCGCCACGCCCACCACCTCCGCCGGGGCATTGTCGCCCAGGAAATGGAGGCGCTTGCCGACGGGATCCTGCCCAGGCCAGAAGTGCGCGGCGGCCGCCTCGTTGATAATCGCCACATGGGGGTTGGTGTTGGTGTCGAGGGCGCTAAGGTCCCGGCCGCGCAGCAGGGGAATTCCCACGGTCCGAAAATAGCCGGGCCCTACGGCGGTGGTCAGGATGTAACGGCCCGTGCCGGACGCGGTGTTCTCCTGACCATCCAGGAGCACGGTGCGGGCGCCCGAGACCCGGAAGGGAGTATCCTTGGAAAGCGCCGCCCCGGACACGCCGGGAATCGTCGAGGCCAGTTCCAAAGCGCGCTTCTGGTACTCGCGGCCGCGTGCTTCACTGTAGCCCTGGTCGCCCACGTTGAAGACCACGATCCCCAGATGGGCGGCGTCAAAACCGGGGTCAATCTGGCCGGCATTTCGGATGCTCCGCACGAACAGGCTGGCACCGAGCAGGGTGATGAGCGAGAAGGCCACCTGGGAGATCACCAGCACGGATCGGGGGTTCCAGGCACCCGGCCTGCGGGAGACGGGCTGTGTGGAGCGCTCCTTGAGATCGGTGGCCAGGTCGCCCCGCGTAGCGCCGAGCGCCGGGGTGAGGCCGAACAGAATCCCGGTGAGTATCGAAACCAGCAGGCTGTAAGACAGGACCCGCCCGTCGAGGTCCAGATGCAGGCCGGCATGGGCAAACATCGGCGGACGCAGCCACCAAACCAGGTCCCGCCCCCATCTTGCGAATAGCAGACCGGCGCCGCCGCCTAACATCGCCAGCAGGATACTCTCTGTAAGGAGTTGCCGGACGAGACGCCAACGGCTCGCTCCCATCGCCAGCCGAACGGTGATCTCCTTGCTCCGGCCGGCGGCTCGGGCCAACAGAAGATTGGCCACATTCGCGCAGGCGATCAATAGCACCAGCCCCGACATCATGAGGAGCACCACGCTGACATTGGTGACGAGGGTGCGGGTCTTGGGAGCCAATGCCGCTTGGGAAATCGAGGTGAGCCTGACGCTCCGTCCGGCGTTGTCCTTGGGATATTGCCGCTCCAGTTCCCGGGCGATGCTCTCGATCCCCGCCTCGGCCTGGGGCAGGCTGACCCCTGGTTTCAGACGGCCCGCGACGTTGAACATCAGAGCGCGCCGCTGATCGACCATTGCCGGGTTGGGATATACCTGTGGGTACATCATCATCGGCACCCATACGTCGGCGGCAAACATTTCATTGAGGCCCTGGAACTCGGCCGGGGCGACTCCGACGATGTCGAAGGGACGGCCGTTGAGGCTGATGGTGCGGGAGGTTACCTGCGGGTCGCGCCCGAACTGGCGCGTCCAAAGTCCATAACTGATGACTGCCACCGGGTAGGCGCCTGGGGTGGCGTCCTCTTCCCGTCGAAAGGCCCGGCCGATCAGGGGCTGGACTCCCAGGGTGGAGAAGTAGTTGCCGGAGACCAGTTGCGCCATGAGCAACTGCGGGTCGCCGTGACCCGTCAGGTTAATGGTCACGATGGTGTAAAGGAGCAGGGAAGAGAAGGCGGCGTTCTGGTCCCGAAAGTCCTGGTAATTGGGGTAGGAACAGAGCAGGAGGCCGGGATTGTGCGAATCGACGGTGGAGACGGCAGCCAGGGTCGAAGGATCGTCGACCGGCAGCGGACGCAGAAGGACGGCGTTGACCAGAGTGAAGATCGTGGTGTTGGCGCCTATTCCCAGCGCCAGAGACAGCACGGCGACAACGGCCACCGCCCGGTTCTTGGCCAAGGCACGAAGGCCATAGCGCAGGTCCTCAAAGATCCCCATTTCTGCGAAACGACAGTTCAGTATATAACGTTTCGCGATTAAGCCGGCGTTGCCGGCCTGAGGGGCCTGAGGGTGAGAGAGCTGCTGAGATCGACGACATTCGGCAGAAACGGCCGGCTTGTAACAGGTGTTTTACAGTATTTTGATGCACGTAAAGTTTTAGATCATATAATATTATTTAAATAATTGATTTCAGGATAGTTGAAGTTCGTATTAAGATACGGTCAACCGCGAGATCGCGTCCCTGCTGCCGCGGAGTGGGTCCTTTTAGTAACCACGGGGTCGCGCCGGTCAGAGGCCTGATGGAACGCGGCCATGGTGGTGGTTTTCGGCCACCAATGGGGAGCCGGCACACAAGCTAAATGGTTGATTTTAAATGAATTTTAATTTGGCCCGTACATTGCTGTTATGGCGGCGTAGTTCGGAGATCAGCCATGAGACGCTTGTCACAGTTCCGATTCTTCGCCTCGACGGGCGTAGTTCTTCTGGCGGTTGCTGTGTGCGCTCCAGTTCGCGCTCAAGATCCCGATGATATGCAGCGTGGAGTGGCCCGCATCAGTATGATGAACGGCGAGGTTTCGGTGCGCCGTGGTGATTCGGGGGAATGGGTAGCGGGTGTGATCAACGCACCGTTGCTCTCGGACGACCGCATTTCGACCGGTCCGAACTCCCGCGCCGAAGTGGAGTTCGACTCCGCCAACATTCTGCGCATCGGAGGCAACGCGGAAGTGCGGTTGACCCAACTGGAAGCCACTCGATACCAGATGGAGCTAGCTCATGGTACCGTAACCTTCCGGGTTCTCAGGCCATCCAACGCCAATGTTGAAGTGGATACTCCGAGTGTTTCGCTAAGACCATCGAAACAAGGGATTTACCGTATCACCGTGAATGATGCCGGAGAATCCGAAGTAACCAGTCGCGCAGGCGAGGTGGAGGTCTTCACGCCGCGCGGTTCGCAATGGATTAACGCCGGCCAGACCCTGATGGCGCGCGGAACCGCCGCGGAACCCGAGTTTCAGGTCCAGGACGAAATCCCGGTTGACGATTGGGATCGCTGGAATGAGAGTCGCGACCAGTTCTTGACCCAGTCGACCAGCTATCAAAATGTGGGGCCGGGTGTATACGGCGTTGAGGATTTGGACGCCGCCGGCGTCTGGAGCGAAGTCCCTCCATATGGACGCGTGTGGCGGCCGACGGTCGGAGTTGGCGCGGACTGGGCGCCCTATCGAAATGGCCGTTGGGTTTGGGAAGATTGGTATGGTTGGACGTGGGTGAGCTCCGACCCTTGGGGCTGGGCTCCATACCATTACGGCCGATGGTTTAACCAGCCTGGCTTTGGGTGGTGTTGGTACCCAGGAGGACTTGGCGTGCGGCATTATTGGTCGCCGGCGCTGGTCTCATTCTTCGGGTACGGGGCGGGCTTCGGCATCGGCTTTGGTTTTGGCAATATCGGCTGGGTGCCGCTGGCGCCTTATGAAGTGTTCCACCCGTGGTGGGGCCGTGGGTTCTACGGACGCGGAGCGTTCGGGGGAAATCTAGCGAGCGTCAACATTGCCGCCGTCTATAGGAACGCCCGCTTCAACGGAATCTCCGGAGTAAGCGCCAACGACTTCCGCAGCGGTCGGTTCACCGGCGTGTCGCGGGTGTCGGGCGAACAGGTTCGGGAAGCCGGGTTGGTTCGGGGCCAGATGCCCATAAGCCCCACTGGCGCCAACACTCGCTTTTCGGATCGGGCGGCGACGCACATCCCGCAGGGCAATTCGAGTACGCGCTTCTTTACCCATCAACAACCTAACCCGGCCGCACGTATACCTTTCTCTCAGCAGGCGGGGCAAGGTACTCGCGGTGGGACAGAGGCTCAAAATCGAGGCGTGAACAGTCCGGCATCGGGCGCATCGCAGGGCAATCTCCGCGGCCAGCAATCACCACAGGCGCCAAGGGCTGGCGGGTCGCAGGCTCCAGCGGGTTCCGGCTCTGCCGGCTGGCGCCGCTTCGGCGAACCGGCAGGCCAGACCACCTCGGTCCGAGGTTCAGCCACGGGAGGCGAGAGCAATAGTCGTACGCCGGCGGGCGCCAACGGTATTCAGCGCTTCGGTCAGCCCGGCGGCGCGTCGCGGCCGCAAACCTCGCAGTATGGAGGTAACAGCGGTTCGGGGGGCAGCGCACCGCGCTACAGCGCGCCGACCAATTCGCAGCCGAGCAACAGCGCACCGCGCAGCACCCCGAGTTATAGCGCTCCGCGTTCGAGCGGCGGGGGCGGCAGCAGCGCTCCGCGAAGTTCGGGTGGTGGTGGCGGCGGTCACTCGTCGGGTGGAGGCGGCAGCCGGGGCCACCGGTAAAGTTCTTTTCTGGAAAGCGTCAGTTTCTTCCCATGGGCCCGATCCCGTTCAGCGGGGATTGGGCCTCTTTTTTGGCCTGGCCTAAAAGTTGACATAATATTCGATACCTTCCGATTTTCGGAAGCTGGTATCACCCCACCTCCCGCAACTCGTACCCGGCGGCCTTGACGCGCTCGATGGCCATGGCAAGCTTTCGCTGCCGACTGGCCTCGCGCAGGACCTCGGGCGTCGCATTGAGCAGGGTGTAGATGTAAGGCTGGGCCAGCTTGTACTTCTTCGCCAACTCTGCCGCTGACATTTTGGCGCGGTCTGCTCGAATCGCTTCGTTGCGGCGTTGGAGCTTCGCTTGTCGGACGGTCATGTTGCATACCATGGTACTCGCGAGTGACCAGGAGCACAAGCGAAAAAAATACCTACATAAATAGCAAGAGCTGGCGGACTTTGTACAGACCCTTTTCCGTTTCGTACGAGTCTCGAAACCAGGTTGTACAAGTCACGGTTGCGCGGTGTACAGACCTTCCAGCGGCGGCGCATCATTAGTGTGTTAAGAGAGAAGAGAGAAGAGAGAAGAATACGGTACGCTCTTCCATCGTCGTCGTCTTCCCAGCCGGGTTACTGGCGATTCCACCGGTCAGCACCGACGACGACGAGGGTCTACCCCCTTCGGCATACCCCCAAAGCGCACTAGCGCCCGCCTGCCCATCCCACGTACTCTGATTGGTCACGCCGAACCTCCCCTGTACGTGCCCCCAGAATCGGCGCACGTATTCCCACGTCAGGATGTTGACCCGAGTCGATCCGCACGCCTGGAACGCGGCGGGGTTCGATGGCCCTCTCTACCGGCCTGGAGCCAAAGTCACCGATGCGGAGCTGGGAGAGGCCCCGGTCGCGCTGGAGTGTGCCGGACCACAGGGCAACTGGCATCGGGGGAAGGATCGTCGTACGCTGTGGATCTTGTGGCGTTATGACCGGGGTGAGAGTTCCTGGGTGGAGATCGCGCGTGCGCTGTCGCTCAGTTGGGACTGGGCGGTGATTCTACGGGAGCCGGCCATCCTCGCATTATCACGGGCTATTTCTGCGGATGGCGTGGTGGACCTGGCGAAGCGGGGCAGGGAAGTGGCGGAGGAACTCTTGCGCGCGATCGACTCCACGCTGTTATCCGAGCCCGCGGCGGTCCGGACCATGGCGCTGACATCGATCTATGACCAGGTGGCCGGTAGGATTGTGCTGGCGTGAGGAAAACTCAGGCGACCTTATCGCGTTTCTCGCGTTCGGCCATCTCTTCGTAGATTCCCCAGAGGGCCAATTCCGCGCGGGAGTGAATGCCTAGCTTGGCGTACAGATCCGCAAGATATTGAGAAACAGTGTTTCCGGTGAGGTGTAGTTCTGCGGCGATTTCTTTGATCGGCCTGGCGTTGATGATCATGTGCACGATCTGTTGTTCGCGGGGACTGAGGTGCGGGGTACGGCGTTTTCGATGCATGGCCTGACCGACTGAGACCCGGCCGGGCCGCCGGAAAGGAAAGGGGCTCCCCTCTGAATGCGGATCGAATACCCCTATTTGGATACTACAACATATGAGGATTGTAAGAAAAGGCGGTTGGTTTTACTATGAATTCCAGAAGCTTCCGCTGGGAGCCTTCCAACAGGCCCCCTGGCATGAGGGCAACTTTTCAAGAGGGGGTCAGATGTCAGTACTCTTGCAGATGCCCAGTCCGCTGCAGATGCCCAGTCCGCCGCGGCCGAAAGGGCCGGCTCCAGTAGCGCATCCAAGACGGGATGAGTATGTGGAGGCCAACCTTCAACTGGTGACGACGATCGCCAGGCGCGTGCAGCGCACCCACCGGCAGTTGGATATCGAAGATCTGAGAGGGGCGGGGTACGTCGGCCTGGTGCAGGCGGCCGAGCGGTATACACGGGAGCACAATGCCGCGTTCCAGACCTTCGCCTATTCGCGGATCCAGGGAGAGATGCTGGAGCTAGCCAGGCGCAGACAGTTACGGGAGAACTCGGGGGATCCGTTGCCGGCCACCGAAATACGGGACCAGGCGGCGGGCGGGGCGGTGGAAGCGATCGAGGTCCGGCAGCGGGTGGCGGCGATCCTCGGCAGGTTGACCGACAAAGAGCGCGGGGTGCTGATCAGCTATTTCCTGCAGAACGGGACGCTGAAGGCGCTGGGAGAGAAACTGGGGTGCTCGACGTCGCAGGCGGGGCGGATCCTCAGGGAGACGATCGGGCGGGCCCGGCGGGTGGAAGCGCGGGCGGCGTAGGGTGCGAAAAAAGCTTTGCATGCATTGCGGCAAGCGGCGCCATCTGCGGACGCTGGCGATCGAGCGGTTCGATCAAGTGCGGAAGTTGGAGCTGTGCCGGCCATGCCGCCAGGCGGCCGAGGAATTCTTTCAGCGGGCCGTGCTCCGCCGGAGGGCCGCGGCATAGGCCTTCACTCGAGTAAGCGCAAAACGGGCGGAAAAGGGGCCAAAGAACTACGCGGCTGCCATGGTATAGACCTTCCAAACCTTGCGTTCCGGGACGGCCTGGATCGCGGGAGTGGATGTCGGGGCCTTATCCCCCAGCGCGGGTGGGGTGAAATACTCATCCAGCGGCCACAGGGAATACGGTTCCAGCTCGCCGTACATTCGGCCGAGTTTCTGCTCCACGATGTAGACCGTGTGGAAAAACGTGCCTCGGTCGATCCGCAATTGCTGGCAGCAAATTTTCCAATCCGCGCGAGCCAGGAAGTGCAAGGCGAAGACTCCCCACTCAAGCGGGTCCGTCAAAACCCGTTTGGCGATCAGATAAAAGTCCGCCATGAATTCGGTGTTTTTGAAGCCATAGCCGGCATGCGGTCTCCCTGACTGACGGCAATAGTGCTGGATCTTGCCCGTCAGACCTGGACTCCCCTGCACCGCCGCACACGCTTTATACCGGCCGTAGCAGGCCCGGAAGATGGCGCGGAAGGCACACCCGCAATTCACTTCCCGGCCATGGCGGACGATGCGTGTTCCGGTGCCGTGGCAGAAAGTGCAACTCACCAGGGCGTTGGCGATGCCGTTAGAGCGGTCCCGATCTTTCATACCAGGATTTTCGGCAGGTTCCCTCTCGATTTGCCGATGAATCAGATGTGAGTAAAACGGCGGCCGAGAAGGCCGTTATAGACGAGTACGGCGAAGAGTTGCGCCTGGCGCGATTGTGGACACCTCCGGTCAATCCGCATTTGGCACGTGTAGCGGAGCTGGCGGCGATCATCGACGGCTGGTACGGCGACTTCCCGGCGGAGAAACCCGACACGCAAGAGGGGGTGAGCTACCGGCTGGAAGTGAAGCCGCGGCAGTTCGAGCGAACGATCACGGCCGAGGGATGGTCGAAGGCCTTCTATCGCTTGCGCCTGCTGAAAGTACTGGACGCCAAGGGGAAGCTTCAGCGGTTCGACCCGTTCACCGTGTTCCGCACTACCCAGGAAGTGATCACGAAGCATCTGGGAGAGGCCTTCCTGGACAGCATCGCGCCGAAGCAACGGACCGGGCGGCGGACCTTCGAGGTGATCGCGAAAGCGGCGCCGGCACTCACAAAGAAGGCGGCCTAAATGGACATGCAACCGGTGAAGAGCTCAGCGATCAATGCGGTGGGATACGACCCGGAGACCCACACGATGCACGTGGAATTCCGGGACGGGGCGAAGTACGAATATGGCCCCGGCATAATGCCGGCGGATCATGAGGCCCTGGTTGGGGCGCCGAGCATCGGGCGGCATTTCCAGCGTCACGTTGCGAGGGTGCACGAAGCGAGGCGGGTCTTGTGATGGCGGGGGATGTGGTGGAGATCGACAAGGGCGGCCCGAAATCGTATTGCGGGGTGGCGCCTTACTGTTCGCAGGTCGGGATGCTGGCGAACCATGACGCGCGCGTGCGTTTGCTCGAAGAGGGGCGCGCGGAGAATACCAGGACGCTGCAGCGGATTGAAGATAAGCTGGAGGGCCTGGTCAAGTGGATGATGGGGGCGCTGCTCTCGAGCCTGGTGTGTCTGGCAGGATCGCTGCTGGCGTTCCTGTTGAAGAAATGAAAGTGGAGCGAGTGACGGAAGCGACGCGGGCGGCGAAGCAACAGGCCGTGCTGGCGGCCTTCCGCACGCTGGCCAGTGTGTCGGGCGCCTGTGCCGCGGCCAAGGTAGCGCGGAGGCAACATTACACCTGGCTCGAAGAGGATCCGGAATACGCGGCCGCATTCGAAAGGGCCAAGGATGAAGCGGCCCAGCAACTGGAAGATGAGGCGGTGAGACGGGCCTACAAGGGCTTTTTGGAGCCGGTGGTGTTCCAGGGGCAGTTCACCTATCCGGCCCTGGTGGATCCGGAGACGAACGATTGGAAGCTGGACGAAGAAGGCCACCGGATCCAATCGACCGAACCTCTCTGCATCCGCCGGCATTCGGACTCTTTGCTGATGTTCCTGCTGAAGGCATGGAGACCGGTCAAATACCGCGAGAACTGGAAGGGCGAGTTGACCGTACCGCCGGCGGTCGCACTCACCAAGGAACGGCTCGCCAGGCTGAACGATGAGCAACTTGCCACCCTCGCTGAGCTTGCCGGCGTCCTTACCGGCGCCTGAACTGATCGCCGAAGAGATCAAGCGCCGCGCCCGCAACCGCTGGGCCACCTATTTCCCGGACGAAGGTCCACTTCGGCGAGAACTCTATTCCAAACACATCCAGTTTTTCGATGCCGGCGCCTTGTACCGCGAGCGGTGCTTCATGGCGGGGAACCGGGTCGGCAAGACGGAGGGTGGCTCGTACGAGACAGTGTGCCATCTCACCGGACGGTATCCGGACTGGTGGAAGGGCAAGCGGTTTAACCACCCCACCCGGGGATGGGCGGCGGGCGACACGGGCAAGACGGTCCGGGAAATCATCCAGATGAGCCTGCTAGGCCCGTGGCACGACAAGGGAACCGGCATGATCCCTGGGGAGCTGCTGGCGCACGTGACGCCCAAGGCCGGCGTTCCCGAGGCGGCGGACGTGATCTACGTGAAGCACGCTTTAGGCGGGTTGTCGGCAGTGACGCTGAAATCGTACGACCAGCGGCGGGAGGCCTTCCAGGGGACCAGCCTCGATTTCATCTGGCTGGATGAAGAGTGCCCGCTGGACATCTACACGGAATGCCTGCTGCGCACTATGACCACCGAAGGGGTCTTGTACCTGACCTTCACTCCGCTGGCAGGGTTGAGCGAAGTGGTGTTGTCGTTCATGCCGGGCGGGGATCCGGAGGCGGCGAACCGGGAGGGTGGGACCAAATACCTGGTGATGTGCACCTGGGACGAAGTCCCGCACCTCACGGAGAAAGCCAAGGCTGAGCTGTGGGCCTCGATCCCGGAATACCAGCGGGCGGCGCGGTCGAAGGGTGTCCCTGCGCTCGGTTCAGGAGCCATTTACCCGGTGGCGGAGTCGGACATCGTAATTCCGCGGATGGAGATCCCGGCGCACTGGAAGCGCGGGTACGGGCTAGACGTAGGGTGGAACCGGACGGCCTGTGTGTGGGCCGCGCAGAATCCGGACTCCGGCCAGGTGGTGCTTTACGACGAGCACTACATGGGGAAGGAAGAGCCGGCGATCCATGCGGCGGCGATCCGCGGCCGGGGCGCCTGGATCCCGGGCGTGATCGACCCGGCGGCGCGCGGGCGGTCACAGATCGACGGGCAGCAGTTCCTGCAGAAGCTGCTCGAACAGGGCTTGCTTGTGACGCCGGCTGACAACGCGGTGGAGGCGGGCATCTATCAGTGCTGGCTGCTGATTTCGGGTGGAATGCTGAAGGTTTGCGAGCACCTGGCCAACTGGCGGCAGGAATACCGGCTGTACCGCAGAGACGAAAAAGGCCACGTGGTGAAGGCGAATGACCACCTGATGGACGCCACACGGTACCTGATTCTGTCCGGCCGGGAGCGGATGATCACGGAGCCGGCGCCGCCGCCGAGCTCGCGGCCGCCGCGGGTTCACGGGAAGCATTCCTGGATGGCGTGACTGCCGGGATAGAGCACGGGCCATCATGGTCGTTTTCCAGGGTGCAGTGTTGCCTGAAGTCGAGAGAATAACCAAGGCAAAAAGCGCCGGAGCCGAACGCGGGATCTCTCGGGTTCATCCCTGGCATTTGGGACAGCCCTCGAAACATTGGTCGCAATGGCGGGGCCCCCTGAACCCTACCCACGGGGGTTGTGGTGCTAACTCCAGGGCCTCAACCTGCCTGCGAGTCATCTCCGCGAGAAGCATACGGGTTCTCGCCGCGGTTGTCGCCACGGCAAGCTGATCATCAAACTGCTGATCGGCTTCGGCCTTTCGGCGGCGCGCTTCAATCACGTCTGGGTCCAGCATTCCCCCAGTTTAGCGGCAATTCCCCTTTCTAACTGCCGATGAATCAGTAGCGAGTGTGCTGCCGGCTTCCTTCCTCCGGCCGGTGCAGCCGTCCTGGCTTGAGCGGGCTAGGGACGGACCCTTTCCGGTGGGGGCCAAGACACCGGATGAAAACATGGCAGACGGGAAAAAGTTCCGGTCTCAAACCGTCACGGACGTGACGGAATTCATGCGCCTGGCGCGGGAACGGTACACGTACGCCCTGGCCGTCGACAAGATCGACCGGGATGAGGCCGCCGAAGACGTGCGGTTTGTTGCCGGCGACCAGTGGCACGAAGAGGCGCGGAAAGCGCGTGAGGCCGCGGACCGACCCGTTCTGACTGAGAATCGCCTGGGCATCTATACGGCCCAGGTGGTAAACGACGGCCGGCAGTCGAAGCCGGCGATCCGCCTGACTCCCATGGACGGCGGAACGAAAGAGACCGCCGAGATGCTCCAGGGGCGGATCCGGCACATCGAGTACGAGACGGACGCGGACATCGCCTACGACCAGGCCCGGGAGCACCAGGTCACTTCGGGGCGCGGGTTCATCCGGGTTACCACCCGCTACAAGAAGAAATCCCGGCAACAGGAGCTGCGGATCGAGCCCATCTCGAACCAGTTTTCCGTTCTCTGGGATCCCGACGCCAGGGAATACGACAAGTCGGACGCGGAGTGGTGGTTCGTTCTCACCGTCAAATCGAAAGACAAATTCAAGCGCGACCATGGCGCTTCGGAGATTGTCGCCAACAACTTCTACACCGATATCGAGAACCCGGCGCCGGAATGGGTCGGGGTTGGGGCGAACGGTGGGAGCGTCCAGGTCGCCGAGTACTGGCTGAAGGAGCATAAGCAGCGGGAATGCTGCCAGCTCGCGACGGGCGCCACCGCTTGGGCAGACGAGCTGAACGAAGCCGACCAGGCCTTCGTTACCGACCGGTGGCAGGAAGACGACGTCGCGGTGAGGCAGTACATCATCGACGGCGTGGAAATCCACGACGAGACGAAGTGGATCGGGTCGACCATTCCGATCATTCCGCTGTGGGGCAAGGAACTGACGGTCGAAGGGAAGCGGCGGACGTATTCGCTGGTCCGCTTCGCCAAGGACCCGCAACGGCTGGTGAATCTGTACGTGAGCAACATCGCCGAGCAGATTGCCCAGATGCCCAAGAATCCGTACCTTGCGGCCGAAGGGCAGACCACCAATCACGAGGAAGAGTGGGAGAACATCAACAACACGCCCACCCCTGTGGTGCATTACAGGCCGGTGGTGGTGACGGTGAACGGCCAGCAGGTGATGGTGCCGATGCCTCACCGCGAGACCAACGAGCCGCCCATCCAGGCTCTGACGGTGGGTCTGAACCAGGCCATCGACGCGATGAAAGCGGCGATGGGAATCTTCGACGCGTCGTTGGGCAACCGGGGGAATGAGACGTCGGGCATTGCCATTCAGCGGAGGGCGAAGGAAGCCGACAACGCCAATTTCCATTTCCACGACAACGAAGCGCGATCGCGCAAGGCGCTGGGGCGCGTGCTGTTGGAACTGATTCCGATTGTGGACGCCGGCGAAAAGACGGTGATGACCAGGTCGGAGGACGGGAAGACGAAGCCCGTCAAGGTGAACACTCCACTGCCGTACAGGGACGAAGAGAGCGGCGAGATGGTGCACCACCAGTTGAGCCAGGGCGAGTACGCGCCGGCGGTTTCGACTGGGCCTTCCTTCACGAGCCAGCGACAGGAGGCCTTCGACACCTACTCGCAGATTGCCAACTCCGACAAGAACTTCATGGGCGTGGCGGGCGATATTCTGTTCCGGAATCTGGACGCGCCTGGAAGCGACCAGATCGCCGATCGGTACGAGCAGGGGGTCATTCCTCCGCAGCTCCGGCCGCAGAAGCCCGGGCAACAGCAACCGCAGATTCCGCCGCAGGTACAGGCCCAGCTTCAAGGGTATGCACAGATGGTGGACCAGCTTACGAACACGGTTCACCAGCAGGCGCAGGTGATCGAGCAAAAGACGATCGACAGCCAAACGAAGAAGTGGATCGCGAGTTTAGGCGCGCAGGTCGAACTGACCAAGCTGCAAGCGACCCTCAACAGCAAGGGCGCGGAGACCATGCTGCAAGCCGAGATGGCGAAGATTGGCGACCAGCTCGCCGCTTCGCAGGCCGCCTTCTTGCAGCGAACCCAACAGGATCATGAGGCCGGCCTCGCCTCGGCGGACCGACAGCACCAACAGACCATGCAAGCGGGCGATCAGCAACACCAAGTCGCCATGGCGCAGCAGTCACAGGACGCCCTACAGGCAGCCGTCCAACCAACGAATTCGACGGAGGAGCAACAACCATGACACAGGGACGGGTGGCGTGCTCTGGCAAGCGAGCTACGATGCCTTCGCCGTGTGGCAGCAGGCCATCGTGGATTCGCAGCAGACCGGCGCGATCGAGCAGGTTTAACAGGATTCAGGATTTGGTGCCCAGCGGTGGGCCTGGTACGCCGCGCGAGGAAACTCAATGGAAGCGATAGTGATTCCCCCGACGTCCGAGAAGACCGAGGCCGGTCCCACAGATCTGTCTATGGCAGACCTCCGGAAGATGGCGGAGAACAATTTTGAGCCGGTGGAAGCCAAGCCGGTAGAACCAAAAGTAGAAGCACCCGCGGCCGCGGCTGAGAAGCCGGCGGCCGAGACCACGCAACCGGCCTCGGAACCGGTGACCCAGGAGACGCACGAACCGGTACCGGCCGGCGTGCAGAAGCGGATCGACAAGGCCATCGCAAAACAGCGGGAAGCGGAACGGAAGCTCGCGGAAGCGGAAGCGAAACTGTCAGCCCAGGGAACGGCCCCTGCCAAAACAAACACCGAGACAGTGCAGCCTAAGGCCGAGGGAAAGCCCGACCCCACCAAGTTCACCGATTGGGACGCCTATCAGGAAGCGTTAATCGACTGGAAAGCCGATCAGCGGGATAGGACGCGCGCGCAAGAGGCGCAGCAACGCCAGCAGCAGGAACACGTCAAAACGATGACGGAATCCTGGCACGCCAGCGAAGCAACGGCCAAGCAGGCGCATCCCGATTACGTGGATCGCATGGCGGAGGTGAACCATATCCAGGTGCCTCCGGCGCTGCAGCGAGCGATTCTGCTGTCCGACCATAAGGCGGAGCTGGCGTATGCGCTGGCGACGGCCCCGGCGGAACTGGAACGCATCGTGGCGCTACCGCCCGAGAGAGCCATCTTGGAACTCGGCATGTTCGCCGGGAAGATGGCCGCCTCGAAAACCGAGTCTCCTAAACCCAAGACTTCTGCAGCAGCTCCACTTCCCAAGCCTCCGGCGAGTGTGGGCGGATCGGGCGCCGCGGCGCCGGCCGTCAACCTCGACACCTGCGATATGCGGACGTTTAAACGCGAGGCCAGGAAGTTGATCGAGCGCGATTAGAGAACGCGCCGGCAGCCGGCGCACGAAGGAAACGCAGCAAATGCCGAACAACGCAGTCATTACCCCGCAGGTTTTCGCCAGACTCGTGCTGATGGACCTGGGCGGCGCCCTCAACGTGTGCCGCAATATGAGCAATGCCCTCTCTCCCGAATTCGGGAAGAAGAGCTTCAAGGTGGGCGCTTCGGTCGAAGTGCGCAAGCCGTACCGCTTCACGGTCAGCAAAGGGCTGAAGTACGATCCGCAGCCCCTCACCGACCAGGTGACACCGATCAAGGTTAGCCAGGTGGCACAGGTTTCGTACGAATGGGACAGCGTCGAAAAGACGTTATCGATTCGCGAGGCGCGGGAGCTGTATGCCAAGCCTCTGGCTCTGGCGCTGGCTTCCACGATCAATTCGGAAGCCGCGCAATTCATCGCCCTGAACACCTGGAACCAGGCAGGCACACCGGGAACGACCCCCGCAGACGAGCAGCCTTATCTGACCGCTGGAGACATCCTGATCGAGCAGGGACTTCCGGAAGAGGAGGAGCTGAACCTCATCATCAACCGGAAAATGTCGAGCACCTTCGTGCACGGCGTGAAAGCTCTGTATAACCCAGCCGGCGCCATTTCCAAGCAATGGAACCAGGGCAAGATGGTGGACTCGCTGGGCTACAACGTCTATCGCGATCAGACCATCTTCACCCGGACGGTGGGACCGTTGGGCGGAACTCCGCTGATCAATGGCGCGAACCAGACGGCAGACGGTGGCAACAACGGCACCATGACTATCGCTTGCGATGGCTGGACCAGCGCCAACGCATCCCGGCTGAAGGCAGGCGACCGCTTCACGATCGCCGGCGTCTATTCGGTCCATCCGCAGACCCGCAAAACGACGGGCCGGCTGCAGTCCTTCGTCGTGCTGGCAGACACTTCGGACGCTTCGGGCGCCATGGCTGCCTTGCCGATCGCCCCGGCGATCACGCCCACCGGCCAGTACCAGAACGTGGATTCCGCTCCGGCCGATAATGCCGCCATGACGATCGACGGCGCCGCCAACGCGGTTTCGCCTCAAGGCCTGCTGATCCACAAGAACGCTTTCGCCTTTGTCAGCGTGCCCCTGAGCGATCCGGAGCCTGGCATGGGCGCCCTGGTGACCAAGGAACGCGACGAAGAGACCGGCCTTTCGATTTCGATGATCCGGACCTTCGACGGCGTGTACCGCAAGGAAATCAACCGCGCCGACGTGCTGTACGACTTCGGCAAGCTATACGGGGAGATGGGCTGCGCGATCGAGGGCTAACGAGATCGGGGCCGTTTAGCGCGGCCCCACCCAATTTCAACAAGGAAAACTTCGATGACAACTTTGAAAAACGTTTCTTTCGGCTTCCTGGCCATCGCTCTTGTGTGCGTTCCCGCCTTTGCGCAGACCCACACCCTCACGCAAACTTCGACCTCCGCCGCGGTCGCGGCAAACGACACCGTCATTTCGGTCAGCTCGGCTACCAACATCCTGGCGCCGAATACCCTTAGCGGTGAACCGGGTTCCCTGCTCTTTGTGCAGGATGCCGGCAACGCCTCGGGCGAGAGCATGCGCGTGTTCTCCATCTCCGGTACCCGGATCACGGTCGCCCGGAACAGCGGCGGCAAGGCGACGGCACACGCCTCGGGCGCCATGGTGCTGGTGGGCGAGCCGAACTGGTTCTATGGCTCGGACCCATCCGGAAGCTGCGTGACGGCTTCTACGTTCGTGACACCGTATGTGAATACCGAGAACGGCCGTCAATGGCTGTGCTCGACGGTCACTCTCACCTGGGTACCGGGATTCCAGAACACGAGCACCGCGGCGGGAGTGACCACGCTGGTGGCTTCGGCCGCCGGGGCGATCCTGCCATCCGGCCCGTTGTTCCACGTCAACGGCACGGCCGCGATTACGGATTTCACCATCCCGGTGGGATTCAACGGCGGATCGTTCTGCATTATCGCCGATGCGGCGTACACCACCACGGCTACCAATAAGATCGCGTTCGCCTCGACAGGCGTGGCGGGCAAGGTGCAGTGCTGGGCCTACGACACGGCCGCGGCGAAGTTCTACGCATCGTACTAGACGGTTGTTTCTTCTGGGGCGCGGCTCCGAGTGCCGCGCCTCCATTTTCGAGGTGAATGATGTACCCGAGTGTTCGTTACCACGCAACTGAAGAGCCCCGCACCGTGAACAATCCGGAAGAGGACGAAGCGCTGGGTGAGGGCTGGGCGAGCTCGCCGGCGGATCATGGGATTGAGACCGCGCCTGGCGCGACACCGGATCCCGCGATCGCGGCGAACCGGCCGGCCGAACCGGAGCCTGTGGCCGAGCCGAAGCTTAGCGCCAAGGCACGGAAGATGCTGAGGCCGCAATGACGGTCCAGGATTTGATCGAGGCCTCCGCGCGGGAATGCGGGGCGCTCTTTGCAGGCCGGACACTGGCAACGGGCGAATACGCCAACAGTATCATCGCTCTGAATGCGTTGCTGGGTCAGCTCTCGATTGAGGGATTGACGGTCTTTTCCATCGTGCGAGACGCACTGACTCTGACCGGCGCAACCGCCTACACGATCGGCACGGGCGCCACGTTCAACACGGCCAGGCCGGAGAAGATCCGGAGCGCGGCCGTAATCGTTTCAGGGGGCTCGATGCCCTGCCAGGTGGTCAGTCCGGAGAAGTTCAGCGAGATTATCGACCGCACGGTAACGGGCGCCTTCGCGGACTTCCTGTGTTGCGACTATGCCTTTCCCACTGCCAATATCTACCTCTGGCCGGCCCCGGCCTCGGGAACGCTGGAACTGTTCTCTGTGAAGCCGTTGGCCGCGGTGGCGAACCTGAGCGACACGATTTCTTTCCCGCCCGGGTACGAGACTGCCATCAAGTACAACTTGGCGGTGGTTCTCGCCACGGAGTTGCCGGGCGCGAAACTGACGGACGCCACGCTGAAGCTGGCGGAGACCACGAAGGCGGCTGTGGGTGCAATGAACGCCGCGGCGCTGGGCGCTCCCGGTCCGCCGAGAGGCCCCGGTCCGCAACGGCCCTTGCAGGCGACTGACATCGAACAGCAGGTGGCCAGATGACGATCACGGCGCTGAATTTGATCACGGACGCGGCGCTGGCTCTTACGGCCATTCCTGCCGGTGGCACGCTGAACACCTCCGAGCAGAACGACGGCCTAGTTTCGCTCAACAAGATTTTCGACGCGTGGACAGATCTGATGCTGGTACAGCTCAGCGAAGTGACGGTCGCCACGGGCGGCGGCGGTCCTTTCACGACGGCCAGGCCGATCAAGATCGAAGCGGCCTATTGCTCCAGTACGAACCTGAGTTCGCCGGTGGAAGTCTGTTCGGCCGAACAGTGGGCGCAGATTGTGGATGAGTCGCGGAGCGGCACTTTCGCCACCAAGCTGTTTTGCGACTATGCCTTTCCGACCTCGAATATTTACGTTTGGCCCAAAGCGACCGCGTCACTGACCCTATTGTGCTACCTGCCACTGACCCAGGTGGCCACGCTCTCGACCAGTCTGACGCTGCCTCCCGGCTATGCGCGCGCACTGACGTTCGCGCTGGCGCTCGACATGGCGCCGCAATATGGAAAGGCGATTGACCAGGCGCTGATGGTGCTGGCCGAGAAGGCCAAGCAGGACATCATGGCCACGAATCAGCGGATCTTCGGTGGCGCACCTCCGCCGCAACAGCCACTTCCGCAAATGGTGAAAGCATGACGGTACAAGACCTGGTAACGCGCGCATTGACGCTGGGTGGAGTCTGTGGGGCAGGCAGGACGCCGGGCCCGGAGCAGAGCAACCTGGCGCTGGCTTTGCTGCTGGCGATGCTGTCGAGCTGGGAGAACCAGCAGCTCTACCTGTATTCGCTGGCGCGGAACAGCTATACGCTGGCGGCTAGTACGTCGCTCTATACGATCGGACCTTCGGGGGCGACGTTCACGGCCGCGCGGCCGGTGCGGATCGAAAGCGCCGGCGTTGCGATTCCGGCGGGGAGCGGAACGCTTTCCTTCCCGGTGAAGGTGTTGAACGCGGACGAATGGAACGATCTGCCCAACAAGCTGGATACCAGCGCCCAGGTGAGGCACCTGTACGACGACTACGGCTTCCCGAATTCGTCTCTTTACGTGCACCCCGTGCCCTCGACGGTCTGCGCACTGGAACTCTTCACCTGGCAGCCGCTGGCGACTTTCAGCTCTTTGGCGGATACGTTCGCAGGGTTTCCGGACGGGTACGAACGGGCAATCACCCATGGGTTGGCTGTCGAGTGCGCGCCGGCGTTTGGACGGCCGATCTCGAAGGAACTGGAGACCATCGCGCTGCAGGCGAAGGATAGTCTGCAGGCGAAGAACCGGATGCTGTTCCCGGCGCCTCCCGTGAAGGCGGCCTGAGATGGCGATCACGTTTGTCGACGAGGAGACGCCTACAGGGACGATCGACGGGGTGAACGCGGCGTTCAGCCTAGGGCACACGCCCGTGCCGGCGTTGAGCCTGCTCCTGGTGGCGAACGGTGTTACCCAGTCACAGGGCGTGGATTATACTCTGGCGGCGAACGTCATCACCTTTCTCTCGGGTTCCATTCCTGGGATCGGCGAGACGCTGGAGGCCTGGTACCGATACGGGGATGGGGTTGTATCTTCGAGCCCGGGCGTGATGACTGTGCAGGCCGCCATCATCGCGGCGTTGCGCATGAGCACGGTGATTTCCCCGGGTCAGGTTCCCAACGGGTCGGAGCTGCAGGAGGGGGCGGACACGCTCCGGAGGATGACGGACCTGTGGTCTACGGATCGCGGGAACATCTTCACGACGCGGATCGACCTGTACACCCTGACGCCTGGAAAGCAGACCTACACGATCGGGGTGGATCCAACGGGCTTTCAGACTCCGGACCTGGTGGGCGCGCGGCCGCTGCGGATTGTGCGGGCCAACGTGCTGTTCCAGACGACGCCCACGGTTCGCCGGCCGATGGTGCTGTTGAGCGAGCTGCAATGGGCGAACAAGCGCCTCCAGCAGGTGTCTACCATTCCGCTGCAGCTTTACAACGACGGGGCGAATCCGCTTTCGACGTTCTACTTTTACCCGATTCCGGACGCGGCCTATCAGATCGAGCTATACACCTGGCAGGCGCTGGCGGGGTGGGTGGGCTCGGGCGACAACGTAGTGGTGCCTCCGGGTTACGAGGAGGCGATTATTTCGAATCTGGCGGTCCGTTTGGCACTGGGGTTCGGCAAGCCGGTGGGCCAGGAGCTCGCCATGCTGGCCTCGCAGTCGAAGGCCTCCATTCAAAGCCTGAACACTCCGCGGTTGAGACTGCGGACGGACCCGGCGTTGCGCGGCCGGAGAAGCGGCCTCTACAACTGGATGTCCGGAGAGGTGGAGTGAGGTGGCGAAGTTTCCGGGGTTCATTGGCGGATCGTATCTCAGCGCGTCGGTAAACGCGGACTGCCAGCGGACCATCAACCTGTTCCCGGAAGTCATCGAGTCGGGCGACGGGGCGAATATCGGAATGCTCCGGGGGACGCCGGGGCTGGCGTTACTGCTGACTTTGCCAACCACACCGGTGCGCGGATTGTGGGCGGGCGGGGCGCCTTTGTCGGGCGCCGCGCGGCTGTTCGCTGTGGGCGGGTCGAAGCTTTACGAAATATCGAGCGCCTGGGTGGCCACGCTGCTGGGCGACGTCGGTGACGACGCCGGCCACACGCCGGTTCAGATTTTCCCGGACGGAAACCAGCTTGGGATCGTCTCGGCCGGCAACTTCTATCTGGCGGACGGGATCTCGGTCTACCAGCCGAACTTCATCAGCGCGTCCGGATTCCTGAGCACGGCGGGCACGGCTGTGACCTGGTCGGAGGGGACTCTCTTCGATCCGAGCTGGGTGGGGCAGAACATCCGGATCGGCGGGGTGGGTGGGACGGTCTACACGATCGCGAGCGTGGCGGACCCGAACGACATGGTGCTGACCGCTACGGCCGGCGCCAACCTGGACGTGGAATTCACGATGTTCTACGGGAGCCCGGTAACCGCCAAGACGGGCGCCTTTCTGGATGGCTACTTCGTGGCGGCCACTCCGGATTCGAAGATGTACCAGCTTTCGGGGATCAACCTGTTCGAGGAATGGGATCCGCTGGATTCGGCGATCAAGCAAAGCTATCCGGATAATATTGGTGCCGTTCTGGCGGACCATCAAGAGCTGTATCTCTTCGGCGAAAGTACTACCGAGGTGTGGCAGGACACGGGCGGAAGCACCACCAACACCTTCCCATTCCAACGGGACCCTGGGGCCTGCATGTCGATTGGCACGGGCGCGCCGTGGTCTTGCGTCTCGATGCGCGATGGGGTGGCCTGGATCAAGGCGGACACCCGCGGCGGGCCGGTGGCGTTCTACGCCAAGGGGTATCAGCCGGAGCGGGTTTCGACGCACGCGATCGAGCAGGCCTGGGCGGCGTATTCGACGGTGATGGATGCGCAGTGCTTTGTGTACGAGCTGGATGGTCACGAGTGCTGGCAGATCAATTTCCCCACGGCGAACACCACTTGGGTGTATGACCGGACGACTTCCCTGCAAATGGGCAAGCCGATGTGGCACGAAAAGACCAGCTACAACGGAACTACCTTCGACCGTCACAGAGCGCGCTGCCACGCTTACGTGTGGGGGCAACATGTCGTCGGGGACTTTGCGAACGGCAAGGTCTATGCGATGTCCACCTCGGCTTATGACGATGCGGGGACTCCGATCTACTGCATCCGGACCTGCCCGCATATGAACCAGGACCGGCTGATGCAGTTCTTCAGCCGGCTGACGGTGAACCTGGAGACCACCACGAGCGCGACTACGGTGCTGACCCTGGACTGGTCGGACGATGGCGGGCACACATGGCAGACAGCGATCAACCTGACGATTCCGGCGGTGTTCGACTTCCTGGCGTACTTCAACCGCCTGGGGAAATCGAGGGACCGGGTCTTTCGATTGACGTGGGTGGGGACGAATAAGAAGGCGCTGATCGATGTTTCCGTGGATCACACGGTGGGAGTGGCATAAGGAGAAACGATGGAATTATCTTTGATGGGATTCGCGGACAATCTGTACGCGCAGCAAGTGACGATCGGGAACGGGGTGAACGAGTCGGAAGCCGTCCTAACGCAAGGGCGGGCGCTGGTGGGGGTGATTCTGCCGGCGGCGTGGACCGCGGCGAACCTGGGACTGAAGGCGGGGTTTAGCGCGGGGACGCTGCAGGCGGCGTACGACAATGGCGGGAACCTGCTGCAATCCGTGGTGGCTGCCAGCACGTTCGTGGCGCTGCCGACTGACAGCGTGGTCTACGCGCCGTGGATCTCGGTCACGTCGATCAACACGGATCGGACGGGCTCGGCGGTGAATCAAGGGGCGGCGCGGACGATCGTGCTGCTGTTCCGGAGGTACCTGAGCTAATGAAACGGGCTCTGTTGTTTCTCTGTTTTGCCGGGCTGGCTTTCGGGCAGTTTACGAACGCCACGAAACTGAGGGGGAAGCCTCTGTGCAGCCCGATCACCTACACCGACACTTGGGTCTTGACCTGGAACGCGGCCGGTAGCTGCTACACGCTGGGCGCGCAGAGCGGAGCGACCGGACCCACAGGACCCACGGGGCCGACCGGGCCAACGGGAGCTACAGGCGCGACGGGGACGACTGGTCCAACGGGGGCAACGGGGCCTGCCGGCACTCAGGCGACGGCGGTGTTCTCGGATACGGACGCGGTCTGCGCGGCATCGGGCGGTACCTGTCCAGCGGGGGCAGTGGTTGCGACGGCGAATGTGGAGGCGGGCTTCGCACATAACGTTTCCCTTGCGCAGAATACGCCAGGGACGAACAAGGCGGTGAGAATCACGTACGGATATCAGGCGAGTTCCATTGGCGCGCCTCCTCCAGTTGTGACTTTCACGCTGCGGGCGTGCTTAACGGCCAACTTCACCGCGGGGGCCTCGGTGGCGTGTTCTTCCGGTGGCGTGATCCTCTGGCAACTTGCGTCGAATTTCAGCGGACTGGGCGACACCTCGGGGACTTTCGTGGGGGACGGCTCCTTTACTTTCTTGGTGCAGGGCGGCGGCAGTGGGGTGCTGTATGTGACTCACAGCGGTATAGCAGGGGGTGCCTTCACGCAGTCTGGCGGTATTTGGACAACGATGACTGTCGCACCCAAGATAACAAGCGTTCCCATGACGGCCGGCGCGTGGACCCTGTATATGACCGTGCTGTTCACTGGGGGAACCACCGACGTCAGCAATTGGGTGAGGCAGGTCAACGGCCCCATCGTGGAGACCCTCAACTGATGAAGAAGCTCATTCTGCTGGCAATCTCCTGTGCGGTCCTGCACGCCCAATTTGTCGGCGTTGGCTCTCGCAAGATCATGACGCCTGCTCCACCCCCACCGCCTGGAGGTAAGGTTTTAATCTCTCATGCCTTCGCAGCGGGGACCGGCACTGCAACCACGAGCGCCATTAACTGTGCTGGAGCCAACCTTGCCGTCATGGTCATATCGGACTACGGCATACTCGCCACGGCGGACACCCCGTCGAGTAGTCCGGCAAATACCTGGGTTGCTCTCGGAAACTCTCAGAACGGAGCAGGCAACGTAGCGATTTGGTATGCCAAAAACGCTACAGTCAACGGGTCGATGACGTTCCACACGCTGGGGAATTACCCCATGGCCATGGCGATGTGTTGGAGTAACGCTGACACCTCGGCTCCGTTTGATCAGCAGGCCCAGTCGGGAGCGGCTACCGGTACCACCTGTCAAGCTGGAAGCATAACGCCAGGGGTGGACGGCGAGGTGATTATTGCTGGGTTTACGACTCTCCAGACGTCCCTTGGCACAGTATCACTTGACAGCGGCTTTACCAAGCTGGACACCAACCCCTTTAACTCCGGCACCTCAATTGGAGGTGGGGATGGGTATCTTATACAGCCCACCGCGGGGGCGGTAAATCCACAGTGGACCGTCTCTACGGAGACTGGCTATGCCTGTACAATTGCATCCTTCAAATAGGCGTTTGCGAGTCGAATAGCGCAGTGTGAGACGGAATGGCATCCAATCAGACCAGCACCATCCCGGCAGTTCCGCGTTCGACGCCGATGTACGATTCCAACGGGAATCTGACGCGGACATGGATGCTGTTCTTCGAGCGGGCTTCTAAGAACAGCACGCCTGGGGTGACACCCACGGCGCCCTCGGAGCTGAAGTCGCCTTTGGATTTCAGCGGTGTAGGCGACGGACTGGCCGACGACACCGCGCCGGTGGCTTCGGCGGCGGCGCTGGGATACCTGTGGCTTCCTCCCGGCTACACCTTCGTCACCACGCAACTGACGATCACGGCCTCTGATTTCTGGGTGTTCGGCGGCGGCGCCCTGAAGCTGAAGGACGGGACGGGAACGGATCTGCTGGTGTTCGACGGCTCGGCCTTCACGGGGCAGCTTTATCCGGGCAACGGGATGTATGGGCACGTCTCGGGAGTGACGCTGATCGGGAACGCGGCGAACCAGCCGATCAACACCGGGGGCTGTTTGGTGTTGCGGAACGCGGCCTATACGACCGTAAACGACTGCCTGATTTATGGCGGGTCGGGGGACGGGATCCGGCTGGAGAACGCCAACGGGTGTTTCCAGGCGGATGAGTGCAATCTGATCAACAACCGCATCTTCTCGAACGGCCGGCATGGGATCTATCTGCTGCCGACCTGTTTGACGGTCTCCACCACGATTGCGGCCTCGATCGCGGTGGGAACCCAGACGGTTACGCCGGCGTCGATGGCCAACGTTGCCGTGGGATCCACGCAGGTTGTGGCCAACTCGGACGGCTCGCATTTGGAGTATGTGGTGGTTTCGGCCATCACGGCAACCACCTTCACGGGGATCTTCGCCTCGACCAAGACCGGGCCGGGAATTACGGTGGTCTCGACCTGGGGGCATGTGGGCGATCACGTAATTGCATTCAACCACTGCAACTATAACGGGACCGCCGGCATCCGGGGAACGCGCCTCACCAGCACGATCATCAAGGCGAACAACGTCCTGACGAACGCCATCGGCATCTATCTGGACGCGGCGGACCGCTGCTCGCTGTTGGGAAATGCGGTGCGGAACAACAAGGGGTCGGGAGTCATCATCGACCAGGACCAGAGCGGGAACGGCTTCGGCCGAGCGCTGCAGATTCTCATCCAGGGGAACCAACTGCACTACAACAACGTGCAGACGCCCTCCGGAGACGAGCTGGACGTCTTCCACGCGGATGGGGTGGTGATCAAGGGCAACTACCTGGGCGACACGGACTTTACGGCAGTGGCGCTCTATGGCATCCAGCTTTCGGCCTGCACGGGCGTGGTGATCGAGGGGAACACCTTCGGGCCGACGATCCACGGGCCTCTCCTGGCGCCACTTACGGCCGGGATTCAGCACCCGTACCGGAGCATGGGGAATATCGGGTTGTCGGATGGGATGCAGGCGACCCAGGCGACTCTTCCGACGCCGGCGGCGAACGATTACGGGCTTACCTGCTACGTGACCGACTACCAGCACGTGCTGTTGTGGATCGGCACTCAGTGGGTGTTTGCGCTGGGAGAGAACGGCTCCGGATGGATCGTCAATAGCGCGGGCGGGGTGCTGACCGCGGGCGCCTGGCATGCCTGCGATGGAACCAGCGCGACGATTCTGAATGGCGATGGGACTACCCAGGTGGTGGCCACACCCGGGGTGAACACCACGATCGCGGCCTCGATCGCCACGGGTTCGCAGACGGTGACGCCGGCCTCCATGGCGAATATCACCGTTGGGGAGGTCCTGACGGTGGTGAACGCGGACTTCACGCACTCGGAAAACCTGATCGTGACGGCGGTAACTTCAACCACCTTCACGGCGGTTTTTGCGAGCACCAAGACGGGGCCGGGGATTATGGTGACGGCCGGGGCGGGCTACTACATGCGGCGCTAAGGGCGGCGGGTTGCCGATACACCTGGTGTGACGTTCGAGCGAACCACGGATATGCGGCTGGTGAGGGAGATTGTGACGCATCCCCGTGTCTGGCCATGGGTGTCGGACGATTACTCGAGTCCACGGGAAGAATGGCGGCCGGCGGAGCATCCGGGGATCTGGTACGTGGCGGTGCGCGATGACTCGATGCCGTTTGGCGACTGCCAGCCGGCGGAGCTGCTCGGGCTGGTGACGTTCATCCCGCAGAACGGGGCGTGCTGGGAGTTCCACGCGTGCCTGCTGCCGAATGCCGGGACCAGGCGGGCGCACGCTGCCATTTTGGGCAGTATCCGGTGGATCTGGGAGCGGACGGAATGCCGGCGGGTGGTAACGAACGTTCCGGCGTTCAACCGGCAGGCGATGAGATGCGCGCGGGCGATCGGGCTGGAATCGATCGGAGTCAACAGGGTGAGCTACATGAAAGACGGAAAGTTGCATGACCAGGTGCTGTTTGGCCTGAGCCCGGAGGAAAAGTAGATGCCACTGGCAGCGATCATTCCCGCGGCGATCGGGGGAGTGACTTCCATCATCGGCGGGATCCAGGGCGCCTCAGCGGCCAAGAACGCCGCGGCGGCGCAACAGGCGGCAGCCAACAAAGCGGCCGGCCTGGTGCAGGACACCGCGGCCACGGTCAATCCGTGGATCACCCAGGCGGCGGCAAACGCGGGCAGCGGGGTGAGCACGGCGGCGGCCGGGGCCGGGTCGGACGTATCGAAGGCGGCGGCACTGGGTCAGATCGGGACCATGCAGGGGCTGGGGACGTCGCAGGACACATTGAATCCCTACATCGCCATGGGGCAAGGGACCGCGGGCACCCTGGCAACGGACCTGGCGCCGGGCGGATCGCTGACTCAGACGATGAGCGCTTCGCAAATGGAAGCCAACGATCCGGGGTATGCGATGCGGATCAAGCAAGGGGCTTTGGCGCTGCAGAGAGCCCAGGCGGCCACGGGTGGCGGCGGCGGCGGCGGAGCTGCCAAGGCGTTGGTGGACTATTCGCAGAACGCGGCATCGAGCGAGTACTCGAACGCCTTCACGAGGTTCCAGCAGTCCCAACAGCAGCAATACAACATGCTGGCGGGGACGACGTCGCTGGGAATCAACCCGTCGATCGCCTCTTCCCAGCAGGACACCCAGGCGGGCGAATATGACGCCAGCCTCGGGATGACGGCCGCGCAGACGGGAGCCCAGTTGGGGATGACAGCGGCGGAATACGGCGGGAACGCGGAGCAAACGGCCGCACAGGAGACGGCCAATAACACCATGGGGGCGGCTACCCAGGCCGGCAACTACTACACCCAGGCGGGGAACGCACAGGCGGCGGGTGATGTGGGTTCGGCGAATGCGTGGAACGGGATGCTATCGGGAATCGGCAAGGCGGCCAACACTTACGGGACGCTGAGCACGCTGGGGCAGATGGGGGCGCAAGATGTATTCGCACCGATCACGCCGTACAGCGGGCCATCGTCCTGGAATCCGTCTCCGGGAGTAGCGCCGCCGGTGACGTACAACCCAGGCACGATGCCATCGCTGCCTCCGTGGCTGAGCAACCCAGCTCCGGCGCCGGGGTGGAACCAATGATCGACCCATCCATCGCATTGCAGGTGCGTCCTCCCGAGATTCCGGACATGAGCGAAGGAATCGTCCGCGGCATGCAGTTGAAGGGCATGCAGCAGCAGCAGCAGGCGGGCGCCCTCGATCTACAGCAAAAGCAGATCGAGATGCAAGACCAGGCGACGATGCGCCAGGCGTACATGGATTCGGGCGGGGACATGGGGAAGTTCCAGCAGCTTCTGATGACCAGGGGAGTGAGTCCGAAGGCCATTACGCAGGTGCAACAGCAGATCCTGGCGACCCAGGAATCTCACGCGAAGCTGACCGACACGCAGTTGCAGAACCAGCAGAAGCAGGTGCAGGCGATCGGGAGCGTGGCACAGGGTTTGCTGAACCAACCGGATGAGCAGACGCGAGCGGGACAATGGGGATCCGCGCGCCAGGCGATGCTGCAGATTCCGGGAGTGACTCCGGACCAGGTGCCGACCCAGTATCCAGGGCAGCAGTGGGTGACAGACCACCGGAACGGGGCGATCACGGCCCAGCAGTACGCCGAGAACGAGCAGAAGAACCGGACCGTTGGGGCGGAAGAGACCACCGCGGCCGCGCGGGCACTGACTGCCAAGACCTCGGCCGACAAGCTGACGGCGGAGCTGCCCGGTGTTACGGCGGACGCGCAGGCGAAGGCGCGCCAGAACGTGATCGCGCAACTGACTACGGCGCCAACGCCGGCGGCGTATAACCAGATCCTGAACGATGCCAAAGTGCCTCACGGGGCGCTGCCCTCGGCCCAGCAGGTATTCGACGCGACCGGCAAGCCGATTCCAACGGCGATGGCGAGCTTACGGCAGTTGGGAATGACTCCGGACCAGCAGGCTGTGACGGGCCAGGCGGCGGCGAATGCGGCTCAGACCGCGGCCCACAACAAGGTGGAAGAGCAGCAGGGCGCGGGGCGGTTGTCAGTCGAGCAGGGGCGGCTGGGGATCGAGAACAAGAAGTTCAACGCGACCATCGGCGCGGGACTGGATGCCAACGGGCAACCCGTGCAGCCGGTAATGGGACCGGATGGAAAGCCGGCGGTGAACCCCACGGCCGCGGCGATCGCCGGTTACCAGATTCCTCCACCGAGCCCGCGCACGCTGGCGAGTCCGGCGGGTCAGAACTTGTTGCGCCAGGTCCTGGCGGTGAATCCATCGTTCGATGCGACCCAGTTTCCGAAGCGGAACAAGATCACGCAGGATTTCAGCGCTTCCGGCGCTTCGGGCAAGGCGATCACCTCGACCGATACGGCGCTGGCTCATCTCAACACGATCAGCACGGCAGGGCAGGCGATGAAGAGCGGAGACGTGCAGATGCTCAACCGGCTGGCGAATTCGCTGGGGGCGCAAGTCGGGCAGAGTCCACAGATCACTTACGACGCGATCGTGCAGACTGTGGCTCCGGAGGTCTCGAAAGCGGTGATCGGGGGAACTGGGGGAGAAGCGGACCGGGCGAAGATGGCGGCGAACTTCTCATCGAACCTTTCCGATGCGCAGCGAGAGGGGGCCATTGGAGCGACTGCGCAGTTGCTGGGAGCGCGGTATCACAAGATGGCGCAGGGCTATGAAGCCGATATGGGCAAGCCGTTGGAGCGGCAACTCAGCCCCGAGTCACAGGGCGTGCTGGGCAGGTATTCGCCGGCGCCGGCGCGCGGGCCGGTGCAGCCTCTGCAGGGCGGGCAGGCGGGCGCGCTTCCCCAGGGCGGCGGCAAACTGATCGATAAGGCGACGGTACAGCAGTTCTACCAAGCGGCGGGCAACGATCCCGTGAAGGCGCGCGCGCTGGCCGTGCAGAACGGCTGGAAGGTGCAGTAATGGCCGATCTCTTCGACCAGGTACACCAGGAGGCATCGGCGCCCAAGGGCGATCTGTTCGACCAGGTGCACGCGGAGGCCTCGGCGCCCAGTTCCACACCCGGCTTCTGGTCGCGGCTGTGGCAAGACGCGGTAGTCAACCCCGCTCACCAGGTGGCGTCCGGAGCGGTGGGTGCTGAGGCCTCTGCGAACAAACTGACGGCGAACACCTTCGATCTGCTGGATAAAGCGGCGGACTATATCGCCAAGACCACCGGAACGAATAAGGGCGGAGGCTTCAAGGCGATCGCGGATTACGCGCGGCAGAGCCAGCAGCAGGAAGAGCAGACGGCGCAGCAGCTCTCCGGCGGCAAGCAGGACTTCATGAGCCAGGTGTACCGCGGCGGAACACAGGGCGCGCTAGAGATCCCTCAGTATGCGATAGGGGCACACGTGCTGGGTCCGGTTGCCGGCGTGGCGGCGGTCAGTGGATTGAGTGAGTCGGATAAGGGGTGGGAGACAGCGCTGCAGGCGGCCGCCACGGGCGGGGCGACGGGTGGGGCGCTGATGGTCATGGGGCCGGCCTCCCGGATGATCCGATTGACGGGCGCGGGGGCGATGACCTACGCACAGGCGCGGCTGCAGGGCGCGGACAATGCTACTGCGCTGGCACATGCCACCACGATGGGCGGGATGAGCGCGATGCCGGCGGGCGGGGTTGGCGTGAAGGATATGCTGCCGGAAGGGCCGGTGTTCAAGAGCACGTTGAACCCAGTGCAGCAATCGGCGGTGGATTTCCTGCAAGACAATGACGTGCCGTTGAACGCCGGCACTGTGACCGGCAACAAGTTTCTGAAGGGCGCGCAGGCGCTGGCGCAGACGCAACCGCTGGGAGCGACTACGGCGATGCGGGCGCAGCGGGCCACCGAGCAGGGACTGACCCGGCTGTCGGGCGAGCTGGCGGACCAGGCGCATCCAACGCCAGTGACTCCGGAGTCAGCGGGGGAGGCGGTACCGGCGGCGCTGCAAGCCAAGATCGAGAATCTGGGACTGGCGGCCGACGCTTCGTATGCGAAGGCCTGGGAGGCGCGCAACGATCCGGCACACACCTACAACATGCCGGTGAGAACAGAGCAGACACCCGTTCTGGATACGGCCGGCAAACCCACGGGGCAGATGCAGGATGCCCCGACGATGAAACAGGTGAACATGCCTGTGGACGTGCGGGATATCAAAGCGGCGCTGAAACCGGTGTGGGACGAAATGCAGTGGATGCCGGCCAGCGATCGCGCGAGCTCGGCGGGCTATACGGCCGTCAAAAACATCCTGGAGGGCGATGACTTCATTCCCGCGTGGCAAGCCGAGAAGGGCTTGGGCGGCCTGAAGAACATGGCCCGGGTGGACACCACCTCCGGAGTGAGGAACGCGAGCCAGGGAATCGGCGCGTCGATCATTCCGGACCTGCAAGACAACATCGACGCCGCGGTGGCGAACACCGGGCCCGAAGCGCTCAAGGGATTGCAGCAGGGGCGCGCCTTCCACGCGAACAAGATGGAAGTGGCGGACGTGGCGGACGATCTCCGCAAAGAGCCGGTGCAGGCGTTCAACCAACTCACCTGGAAGCAGGACACGGGGATAGACTTCCTGCGGAAGATCAACGAGCAAGCGCCGGAGACGATGCCGCAGGTGGGGCGGGCGTTCGTGCAGCAGCTCTTCGATAAGGCGACGGCGGAGGGCGGCTTCGGGCGATCGCGGAATCTGCTGAACACGTGGGAGAATTTGGGACCGCAGACGAAAGCGCTGCTCTTTAAGAATCCCGGACTGCGCGACGGCCTGGATAACTTCTTCCAGGGCCAGGCCATGGTAGCGGAGAATCCCAACCCGAGCGGCACAGCCGTGGTGGGCTCGCTGATTCCAGGAGCGGGGCTGATGATTGCGAGCCCGGCAGCCGGTGGTGCGTGGCTGCTCGGTGGGTATGCCGCATCGAAGCTGCTCTTCACTCCGCGCGGTGTGCAGATGTTGACCGAAGGGATGAAAACGCCGGCAACGGGCGCGCGGGGCATCGTGTTGGGGAACGCCATTGCGAAGATGGCGAAGGATCAAGGGGGCGGTCCCGACGAGCCGCCAAACCCTGAGGGGCCGGCGCCGAGCTCGCCATCGACGCCGGCAGGACCTGAAGGCGGAGGGCCGAAGTTATCGCCGTTGGCACAGGCGGCGCGCGATCGGTTTGACGCGGCGCAGCGGGATACCGCCCCGGCGGTAACAAGCGCACCAAATGGCCACGCGGTGATTCACGTGACAGGACCGGACGGACAGCACCTGGTGTTGACCGCAAGCAAGAATTCGGCGGAGGGATACCAGGCCTTCGACCCGACGCGGCCGGACAGGGCAGACCTCCACAACCTGCAGCCCGACAAACTGGATAGCGCGCTGGGCTCGCCGGCATGGCGGCAGGCGCTGGCCGAAGAAGGCTTTACGCCCGAGAACGTGACCGGGTTCACCTCTTTCTACCCGGGCAAGGGCGCGGTGCGGCCGGGAATGACGTACGTAGCGCCGGAGTTCCGCCGGCAAGGCCTCGCCACGGCGATGTATGACGCGGAAAAGGGGCAGTTACCCAAGGGCGCGACCATAGGGCCAGGCACTCAGAGACCGGACGGCAGGGCATTCCGCGCGGCGTATGACAGAGGTACCCCTTCGGGGGAATTGCCAGCCAGGCCACCGAGTGGTATAGGAGTAAGTGATGTCACAAACGCCGGAGTGGACGCCCGAACAACTGGAGAAGGGAGCCCGGATCCAGAAGCGCTTCGACCAGGCTTCGGAACAAGCGAAGAAGCGCTTGCTCAAGCGGTCGGCGGCGCCGAAACCACCATCCGTGTCCCTGGGCAACCTCAGCGGTACCCCGCCCGTTACGAAGTCCGGGAACTAGCGGACATCCAGCCCTCGCATAGCGGTCGGACCTTCCAACCCAATTCGAAGTACACGATTCGCAACGATCGCGACTACACGCGCGCGGAGAACCAGGGCAAGATCGTCAACTGGAGCCTGCCTTCGGAATTCGACCCGGCGTACATGCTGACTGAGAGTCCCACGGCCTCGGATGGCGCGCCGGTGATTGACGACACGGGGAACGTGCTGGGCGGCAACGGCCGCAGCATGATCCTCGACCGGGTCTACGGAAGCAACCCACAAGGCGCGGCGGCTTACAGGAAGCTGCTGGTGTCGAAGGCTTCCCAGTTCGGCATCGATCCCGCGCAGATCGAATCCATGAAACAGCCGGTGTTGGTGCGGCGGATCGCGGATCCGGATCTAGCTGGCGGCAAGCAGGGCGCCGTGACGGACTTCAACACGGTGGGTACCGCGTCCTTGCGTGGTGCCGAGAAAGCGATCGCCGATTCACGTCGGGTGTCGGATGGGACGCTGGATCATATCGCCGGCCGGTTGGAGGCGGGCGGACAGGATGCCACGCTCTCGCAGGTGTTGGAGGGCGGCGGCGGCAACGAGGTTCTGCAGCGGCTGATTGACGATGGTGTGATTGCTCCCCAGGAGATGGCGCAGTATGTGGACCGCGGGGCACTAACTGCGGAGGGCAAGGCGCGAATCGGCAAGCTGATGCTGGGGCGGTTCTTCCGGGATCCCGCTCAGTTGGATTCGACGCCGGCGAGCATCCGGAACAAGCTGGAGCGGATCGCGGCGCCCTTGGCCAAGGTGGAAGGGCGCGGGGACTGGAGCCTGGCCGAACCCTTGCAGCGGGCCATGGACCTGCTGGAAGACGCGCGGGCGCACGGGGCGAAGAACCTGGACGATGCGGTGAGTCAGTCGGGGCTGTTCGGCGGGCAGACCTACACGCCCGAGACGGTGACACTGGCGAAGGCGCTGCAGGATGTGAACCCCAACGATCTGACGAAGGCGGTCCGGCAGTATGCGCAGGACGCGGCGGATGCGGAGCAGGGGCCTGGGCTGTTCGGTCCACCTCCCACCCGGGCGGAGGCCTTCGAGGCGGCATTCTCGCCGAAGGGGAAGAAATGAGCGACGTATCTGTGACGGTGAACGATCCAGCGAGCGCGGATGTGCAAGCCGTGTGCGGAACGCTCAAGGCGGCTTTTGAGTTCGGCTGCACCCCCCAGGGGCAGGCACTCATTGCGCAGGCGCTGGCGGATAGCGCGGCGTTCCGGAAGCTGCTGGCGGACGGCTGGTCTAATTTGCAGAAACTCTTTCCCAAAGGATGAACGATGTTGACGTTTGTAAAAGCGGATTTCACGAAGGCGATGCTGTCACACATCGCCGGCGACAATGACACGAAGACCACGCTGCTGGGCATAGCGGCCGGCGGGCTGCTGACCGCCAACCTGGATTGGGGAAAGCTCTTCCATGGGGACTCTGCGGAGTGTGGGAAGGCGGCCGGGGCGGTGATTGCCGTGGCGATCGGGTACTACACGAATAAGCCGTCGAAGTCGAAAGCTTCATCTTGATCGCGTGCCCGATTCGATTACGTGCAGGCTGTTTCGCATTTCATCGACGGCCAACCTGGTGTTGATCGCTTCATCGAGAATCTGTGACAGCGCCTTTCGGATGGCGTCGAGGCTATACATTACGACCATGGCCAACCCGATCAGAATCCAACCCTGAAGTTGCGTCATCTCGTGGCGTCCTTTCGCTTCTTGGCCGCGGCTTTCTTCTTTGGTCTTCCGCGTGGCTTGCCAGTCTTCCGCGAGGACGCGGGGCGTTTGGCCACATACCCTTCACCCCAACGGGCGCGGTTCATCATGCGCGCGTGTTCGCTTTTCTCTTTAGCCGAAACACCTTCCCATCTTCTCTCGCCCAGTTCTGAGGCGGCGGGATCAGCGTCTTCTTTGCGTGACATCCTACCGCAAGTATACATGCGTTTTTATCTTGACATCCTATCGCTAGGATGTCAATATATGGATGTGAGCAACCTTCAACTACTCTCGGCCGATTTCGCAACGGCGTACCGCGAGCAGCAGGCCCGGATCGAGGCGGAACGCCTGACCCTGGCATTCCGGACTCCTTCAAATGCGCGTCTCGATACCGGCCGGCAACCCATCGAAGAAAGCCCCTTGTTTGGCGGCTCTCAACTGAATCTATTTGAGGAGGCGGAGTAATGCAGAGCATCAAGTTGACGGCGAATGTCCCGGTGGACCTGGCGCTCCGGACCGTTCAGGGGATCGACGCGCGATCGCGTACTAAGGGCATGCAGCGGATGTTCCAGACCACGGACGGCCGGGCAGTCTATGTAAGCCAGCAGGAAGGGTATGAGATCGAGACGCGGATCGCCGAGCTGGGGATCCGGGCCGGGGAGCGGATCCTGCTGTACAAGGAGCGGGTGTACGGCGCCGGCGGGGTGCTGACCACGAAGATGAACGTCTACCGGGCGGTGGTGAGGGTGGGCCAGCAGAGTGACGGCACGTTCATTGTGCCGCGGGGGCCGGGCGCCCTGGAGGGAAGTCGATGATGGCTTATCAGGTACAGGTGACTGTGACGTCTTACCGGCGCCGCAAGCCGATCAAATCCTCGGCGTATCTGCGCTTCGTGCGTTCGCTGCCATGCTGCGCATGTGGATCCACGCGATATGTGGAGGCGATGCACGTGGGACCGCGGGGGATGAGCCAGAAGGTAGACGACAAGGACGCCCTGCCGGGCTGCCGATTCTGCCACAAGGAGCTTCACCAGATCGGGCCGGTGGAATTCCAGCAGAAGTACTCGCTCGATTTCGAGACCGAGATCGAGAAGCTCAACACGTTTTACGAATCCAATTTACGGGGGACGTATTAAATGCTGACACTTTCCGTTTACGTGGCTTTCCTGGTACAGGAGGCCCAGCGCGCCGCCGAGCGCGCCCAACAGGCGCAGGAGATGGGGTACCGCGCGGCCGTCGAGCAGCGCGCCCAGCACCGCGAGATTGAACGGGTGCAGCCGGAGAGTCACTTATCGGCGGCGGAGGAAGCGGCGAACCGGAAGGCCGCGGCGGACCGGTTGGTGAAGCCGGCTCCAGAGGTGAAGTAGATGCGCAACCCATCCACGATGCACCCGCGAGCCGGCGAGCTGGCGGATTTGGCATGCCTGGTCGAGGCGATCAAGTCGAGGGCCCGGGTGATTCGAGCCCAGCAGGTAGACCACCCCGGTTTCGCCGAGAAGCACCTGCGGGAGATGATGGAGACGATGCACGCGATCGTTAATTCCGAGTTGCGGAAGCTGCAGCGGGAGATGGAGTTTCCGTCATGAGGCAGACCTGGGACGAGCAGGCGGACAGCCAGGCAGCGTACCTGCGCCACATCCGGCGCGACGAAGGGTACACACCTCATCGCGAGATGCGCAAGTGGCGGCGTCGCTGCCTGTGGTCTTTGGCTGTAAACGTGTTACTGCTGGTGTTGTGGCTGCGGAGGAGTTGCTCATGAGTGCGCTGGAATACGACCCCCTTGAGTTCGAGATCGAAATTCTGCTGGAGCGGATGCAGGACGACACCTCGGAGGATCTCCGGCCGGAGGATCTGTGTCCGTGTCCTGATCCCCACTGCCGATCGTGCGGCTGCTGTGAGCTGAACCCGTGCGAAGACGGATGTACGCGCGTCGAGCCCGACCTTTGCAGCCGGTGCGTGGCTGGGCAAGCGGCATGAGCTACTCCCCACTTGCCACGTTCAAGAAGTTCTGGCGAAAGGAACATGTTCGCTTCGGTCTGTGTGTGCGGACTCGGAAGTGCTGGTGGATCGTTAAGCGCCACAAGAAGGCGACCGACGCGACGATCATCCGATTTCAGCGGTCTTTGCCGCGAACGCGGAGAAGCTGGTGAGCGGGTCGCGCTGACATCGCGCGCCCCGTGTTTCCAGGCCTTTCCCCACCAAAGACCCTGCGTTTTTCCCCTTTTTCCGCCGATATCATGTACAGGCTCGAACATAGCTGTTACGCTCGTTTTGGCCCAGGTGCTTGTACAGGCACTTTTTAGGCGCCAGGGCGCACCGGGGCACCGGAAGCCGGCGGATTCCTGAGCGTCCGCCGGCAGCGCCCGCACAAAAACGCACACCGAAAGGCTGGTATACGGCATGGCTGGAAGTCAAAACACCCTCCGCAGGGCCAAGACGGGAGAAAACATTGGAGCGCGCGCAGTGGGGTACGTACGCGTCTCGACCAGCAAGCAGGCGATGAGTCCGGAGGCGCAGAAAGAGAAAATCCAGGCCCTTGCGCACCTGCAGGACCTCTCGCTGATCGAGGTGATCACGGATCGGGAGACGGCCAAAGAGGGCAGCATCCACAAGCGTGCCGGCGTGATGCGCGTGCTGGAGATGGCGAGGACTCACCAGGTGGAGCGGATCGTGATCGCCAAGCTGGACCGCTTGACGCGGTCGGTGGTGGACCTGGGGGAGATCCTGACGCTGCTGGACAAGCACGGGACGGCGCTGGTATCGGCCACGGAGAGTTGGATGGACACCGGCTCCGCGGCCGGCCGGATGATTCTCAACATCGTTACCTCAGTGGCGCAGTGGGAGCGGGAAGCTATCGCCGAGCGGACGTCTATGGTCCTGCAATACAAGAAAGCCCATCACCAGGTCTACAACGCGGAGCCCTACGGCTGGAAGGCGGTGGGAAAGGCGCGCTATGGGCGCAAGCTTGCCGGCAAGAAGCTCGAACCCATCGCGGCGGAGCAGGCCGTGCTGAAGCGGATACGTAAAATGCGCAACGGGGGTAAGGTGGCACTGCGCGCGATCGCGGAGAAGTTGAACCGGGAGAGAGTGCCGACGAAGAAGAAGGGCGGCCGCTGGTTCGCGTCGACAGTGGCGAACTGCTTGAAGTAGCGGCCACCCCTTCCGGCTAACTGGCGGCGGCCGCGGTCTTGGTCTTGCGCTTGTGGGACTTGGCGGCGGGTGAGGGCGCCGGCTGCTGCTGGCCAGTGGAAGCGGCAGCAGCGGGGCTCGAAGCGGATCCACTTACGCATCACTCAAGCCCTCCCTTGTTTGACCGCTTTCGCGAACTCTTGCAGCTCCTGGTGAAGGTCGGTCATCATTTGCAGGTCTGCGTCGGTGGGCTCGGATTCCGGAGCGAATGCCTGGATCACCCGGAACAGGATGGATTCAGCGCCCGCGTAGAACGCACGGCGCATCTCTCTTCGCTGGGTGGCACCGTGCGAATCGTTGAACACCATCCGGGAGAATTCATTCCACTGCTCTGCCATTAACTGTCGTTTCATGCTTCCTCCCCGGTGGCCAGCATCTTTCCATCCCGAGCCAGTTTCTTTTCTGGGACCGGTGCAGGCTCGGCACGCTGGACGATCATCCACCCGGTGCCGGCCTGTACGAGCAGTCCCATGATTTCAGAGATGCTTTTCATGACGGGCACTTCGGTGCTTTCGGTGAAGATCGACTTGGGCTTGCTCATGAAACTCCTGTGACTGCGAGGTAGGGGGTGCGGGTGAGACGGCGGCGACAGGCGGAGCACTGGGCGGGCGGATGGTCGGTGGTGTCGCGGACATCGATGTCGGCATAGCGCAGGCCGCAGATGGTGATGTGGGCGCCTGCGGCCGAGACGTGGAAGCGACAGCAGCGCGGTTCGAAGCGGATCCATTTACGCATGATCCCCTCCAACTCCACCCACGGTTGGCGGTTGCTTCCGCAATTCTTCCGGCTCCATGCCGAACACGTGCCGGTAGATCCTGCGCTCCATCGCTGAGAGTGTGCCAAGCTCCAGCTTTCGGGCAACTGCGATGAGATCAATGGTAGCGGTGAGGCCTCCGCCCTTGCGGCGGTAGACACGGATAGCGCGGCTCATGCTTCCTCCCCGGTGGCCAGCATCTTTCCATCCCGAGCCAGTTTCTTTTCTGGGACCGGTGCAGGCTCGGCACGCTGGACGATCATCCACCCGGTGCCGGCCCAGTCGATCCGTTCAGCGGTGCCCCTGTCGAGGTAGGGCACGGTATCTGACCAGCCGATATCGCGGCCGGATCCACGGGCGAAGGCCTCCAGCATGGCGGCGCCTTCTGCTGCGGACATGCCGTTCGCGACGACGCGGCGGAGGGCGAGTTCCAGGATGTCGGCCATTAGCGGAACTCCGTGTATAACCTTGCAACCATGGCCTCCGCTTCCTTCCACCGTCGCCGCAAACTGGCAACTAGCGGGGCGCGCTTGGGATCGCGCGCTCGATGTTCCCCGGGAAGGACCTCGCCATCGATCCCGGATTCCAAGAAATTCTGGTAACCGCCGAGCATCCGGACCAGGCGCAACGCGTCTTGCCTGGTAATCCGGATCTCTTCGACGCGGGCGCGGCGGGCCATCTTTACTTACCCCCGTTCCTGGGCGACACCAACCGTGGAACATCCCGGCCTTCGTCCGGCAGGTTGAAGAAGCCGGTACCGGGAGACGAGCCGTTGATTGCCCTCACCATGGCGACCTCGACCCTTGCTGAATCGATGATCTGCCGCGATACGGCGCAGATCATCTTCTCCCGCTCCAGATCCAATGGCTTCTCCGGGTCCGGGTCCTTCAACCTTTCGAGAGCCTCAAACAGGTGGTTCCGAAGGTCCTCAATCTTGTTCCGTGCCACGCTGCCTCCTCTTAATCTGGCGCTTGAGCGCGCCGGTCAACATGATCACTTGCACCAGCTCTGGGGGGAGCCTGTTCCACATCGCGTTACGGCGGGCGTTGTCAGCCATGGACATGAGCTCCAAGTTCTCGATGGCGCAATTTGCCCGGTTGCGATCCTTAAACGCCACGATGTGCTTTGGCGGGATGGGTCCGTTGTGCTGCTCCCACACGTAGCGGTTGAGCAGCGGCCAGACCTTTGTATTGCCGAAGCCGGTCGCCTCCTTTCCGTGCACCGCTTCGCGGACCTTGATCCGGAGGAAGCCTTCCGAATCGGGCGTGATTGTGCCGATCGCCTTCCAATTCTTCGCGGCCATTCCGGATCGGCATCCCGCTTTGAACTGCGTCTCCCGCATGCGCCCCGGAGCCCAGCCGGGCATCTTCACGCCCTTGTTCGCCGGCACCTGGCCCTTCTGGAATCGGGTCCGTTCGGATCCCGGCACCACATCGCCCTTGCGCAGCCAGCCGCAACCCTCCGGCGATCTCTTGAGTCCGTCTTTGAACGCCTGGCCGTTGATCGAGCAGACGCTTCGCCGAAAGATCCCGGCAACCACTGAGGTGGCAAACTTGGGATAGATCTCCCGCAGGTAAGAACGCTCCCAGTCGGCCCAAAGTTTCCTGGTCACACGCACCTCGAACAGAGAGTGTCAGTTGCCCAGATACATCCGCCGGGGCAGGCCTGGGAGTTGGAGCATCCACAGACAGAGCAGCGCTGCTCGCCGGCGGATTGCGCGAATTGGTCCCTCGCCTCAATGGCCACTTCGGCCAGGCCGGCGACTACGATCGCCAGTTCGGATTGATTGAGACCGTAGCTTGAGCAGCCGTTTGCCCTTGGGCGTGACGGAGTAGGCGGACTGTTCACAGACGGAGTCGTAGTGCTCCTCGATCGCTCCCATGCGAACGAGTTCGTCCAGGACGGCCTTCACCTCAGTTATTTCCAGTGCTTCTTCCATTTGAGTGTTCCTTTCCTTGGTCGATTCGGAATGCCGGAGGCTAGCTGCCACAGTGCCATGGGTCGATTTGCACATCCGGCGGTGTGCATACGATCGGAGTAATCCCCGTTGGCTTCACGGGTGAATGGGCCGACAGCACCGTTAGCAGGGCTGCGGCAAACAGCAGCAAAAGCATTCTCATATTCACTTTCCTTTCGGGGGCTCGAGCAGGAAATGGGAGAACCCGAGCCCCCGGCCTTGTTCGACTCGTGAGGGACCACGGGAATCGTCGGCTCCCGCTGCCTATCCGGCGTTGCCGCTGCCGGCCGCGTTCTCCCCTCGGCCACGAGGGAAAGCTTGGGCCTAGCTGAATAGCCAGGCTAAAAACGCAATAACAGCGGGAAGGATGATGATGATCGGATCGCTGGACATCGTTTGGTTGCTCCTTTCTTTCCGGCTCGAGCCGGATCACATAGGGAAAATCAGGGGCGTCTTCTTCGCTGGAGGAACGCCGCGAATTCGGGCGATACGCTGTCCACACGGCGTTTGGCGGCGGACTGACGCACGATGCGGGCGAGCTCCTGGAGGGCCTCGACAGTCTTCGCGTCCGGGGGCTTGCCGAGCTGCACGCGCATGGATCCGCCGGCGCCGTCTGCGATGTCGTAGCACTGCATGCGGACCCTTGGCTTGGGGCGGGTCATGGCATGCTCCTGTACGCCTGCCCCTGTCTCGCCTGGCGTTGGTACTCGCGCATCAATGCGGACATGTTGGCGCGGAGTGCGGCTTCGGCCCATTCGACCAGCGCCGCTACGGCCGTGGCGCACGTGGTGCAGAGGTCTTCTTTGCCCATCCAGGCGCACGGCGGGTTGCAGGGCTCGCGCTCCGTGCATCCGCAGACGCGGCAACGTGCCGTGGAGAGGCTGCGGTGCTTGGCCACGGCGTCTCGGATCTTGGTATCGGGATCGGCTGTTGCTGTTGCACCGGGGTGAGAGAGGGCCTCAAATCGGATGGCCTGCTCCAACACGTCCGTGGGCACGGTTTCCATGGCCTGGGCGATCTGCTCGGGAGTGAGCCGATTCATGCGGGCGGCGAATTCGGGGGTGAACTCCATCAGGCCACCTCCGTGATACCGAGAAGCTTCACCAGGTGCTCACGGGCGAATGAGCGGACGTCTTGCTCTTCGGCGTGTTCGTATTCCCTTAGTAGGGCGATCGCTTCCGCCCTGGGCATTGATGAAAAGCCGGGGAGGGTGACCATCTCGGAGTCCTGCCGTTGCACGCGCCACGCTTCAAAGCCGGGGGATTCGAAGTTCGGCGGCACACCTCTTAGCAGGAAGCCGATCCAGTTCTCTACGCGGTTGCGCTTGGCCTTGATGACGGTCTGGCGCACGAAATGCGCGACTTCTTCCGGCGTGCAGTCCGGAGCGAAGTCCCGGCAGTGGCCGAAGAGGAGGTTCACGTCGCGGGAGGCGGGGGAGCAGACCTGGCGCATGGCGGCGTCGATGGGGCCGAGCTGCTCGGCGGTCAATGCCCGGGGGCGGGGTTGGGAGACCAGTCCGGGGGGCGGGGCGGATTCAGCGCTGGTGCGGGGCGCCCGATCTGACGATTTCGCCCCTACACTCGCACCTGTCGGCATGGGGGGATGGGGATCGGCGGGCCTAGCGGACGGAGCAGTTGAGGGCGGCGCCGTGCCGTTGGGATTTAGGACCGCCGAAGACTGGGCGTGGCCGTTTACCCGTTGGCCATCGAATATCGCCAGTTTGGAGAGGTTGAGCAGCGGTTCGCCGAACAGTTCCAACTGGATGAACGTTTGAGTGTGCGGCTTCTTTTCCGCTCGCAGGACCGGGACCTTAAACGCTACGTTGATGCGGTCCCCAACCGGCTCGGTTTTCTCGCGCACCAAGGCCACGGCTTCCGCCATCGCACGCTTGCGCCAGTCTTCAAACTCGACCCGGTTGGCGACATACTGCATCTGCTTGGCGCGGGGCATCGCGGCTACCGCCGTCTTCTGGTACGGCGGGAGGGTTTCGATGTAGGAGGCCACCGGATCTTTAGGCGGCGCCTCGGCGGGGCCGTCTTCGCTCAGGACAGGCCGGGCCACCGGGAAATCGGCGCACAGCCAGAATTTCCCTTCCGCTTTCCTCACCCACCCTTTCTTGACGGCTCCCTCGATTGCCCTACGAGCCTTGCGCACCGTCCAGTGATAGTGCGCGGCCAGGTCCTTCGTTTCCAGTGCGCGCCCGAAAGCATCGCAGGCGTATGGCGTCCGCGTGGGGATCGACTCCTCCATCGGGCTGCGGTACCGGATGGTGTTGAAGTAAACCCAAGCCATGGCCTGTTCGACCGGGTCTTTGGATTCCATCAGCCGCATGTGCTGGCGCGGCGGGATGGGGTCATACCCCTCCTTGGAGCCAATTTCCTGCATCAACTGATCGTTGTTTGGGCTGCTCATATTCAGACCTTGCCGTCCTAACCAATGACCATGTACATGGTCATTTTGAAAATAAGTGCTTTGTTTTGAATCCAGGCTCCATTAATAGGTTGCCGTTCGCTTTCCTTAAAGCCTCGAAGTCAGCCCATCCCTCGGCCGCGGCCAGTTCGCCGTCCTGGACGATGACTACCAGCCGTCTGATTTTGGGGTTTTCGAGTTGCTCGTCAATCCGCGCCGGGTCGTTCAGGTTCAGCGCCATCGCCACAATTTCGCGAGCGGTTCGGACCTTGGGAACCAACTTGAGATCGGCCATGCAAGCCACCTTTCCGCCCTCGCGTAAAAACGCGGGCGTGCTATGAAATTGGGGATTGCGGTCGGGTGGGGTTTACGGCAGAATGGTACTGAAGCCGTGTCCCTTCCTACCGTGTGTCAACTCGTTGCTGCTCAGTCCCGCCAAGTTCCGGGCAGCGGTGAGGAACGCCAACGGAGGGGGTCTCTCGCGGCATTTTCCGATGACGATATTATGTCGGCCTTCCCTTGGGAAAGTTGACATAATATTCGTTATTGGAAGTAAAGTGGGCCAGAGCCGTAAACACGGGAAGCGATTCGCCGTACACGGCATGGGCGTTTCCTTCGAAGTAGGACCACGCGATGAGGTTGACGCGGTTCAGGCTGACCCGCTCCGCCATCCCGGCGCTCTCTTTCCACAGGTTCCGAGCCCTCTCCGCGCGGCGCGAAAGCTCGACTCCGCCCGTTCCACCGCGCAGTTAAATCCACACGCCGTCAAAATGCGCCGACTTCTCCTTAGGGTGCGAATGAACCAACCTTAAGGCGCCCGCCTAATTTACTCACAATCCTTCTGCCCTTAACTTAAAAGGGGGATGCCCTCTCAACAGCGGCTCACATGAGGAGACACCTTACGCAGGCAAGGACAAATTGCGCAAAACCCAACATAATCCGAGTTTCGTCAGCCGGTTTACCAACTTCTTGACCATGGGGGCACAGTTGGTTAACCGCGAGCAGTCGCCCCAGGAATTGTTTGCCGCCACCGGTCGCAAGCAGTACGTGAATACCGAGATGGTGGCAACCATCCCGCGTCGAGCCCCCGCGGGAGTGGCGGACAACCAGCCCTTGGTGTTTTTCGATCTCGACCTGTCCGAGCGAGGTGGCTGCAGTGACTCCGACCTCGAAGGGGAGTATGAGGCGCGCGGCTTGGTGGCGGACCCGTACTATCAGTTCAACGTCAACCGCGAAAATCCGGAATTCGCCGATGAGTACCCAAACGCCTGCCACTGGAAAGACGCGGAGGGTAAGTGGTGTTTTGTCGCGTTCGGCCGAGGTGACGGCGAGCGGTGCATCCGTGTCGGCCGCAGCGGCAGCGGCTGGGGCGAGTCTTGGTGGTTCGCTGGCCGCCGCAAGTCCTAGGACTGTGGCGCTCCGCCACGCGGCTGGGGCTCAGGTCGGTGGCAGCGGCTATCCGCCGAATGGATAGTCCCGATTGATCGGCAGAGCTGATGGCCCAGGCGCGTTCGATTTGAGCATCGGCGAAATGGACTGCTGCAGTGTGGAGGCGGTCCATAAGTTGTCGTTCACGAGAAATGCCAATGCTAAGGTTAAGCATCACAAAGTTGACTGGCACCTGGTGATAGGCGTCCAAATAACAAGCTAAGCCTTTGGTTTAAGAACTGCCACTTAATCCTATGATTTATATTGGAACAACCGATTTGAGGCGCGCTCGATCCAGGAGGTGGGAAGATCCTCCGTTTCTACACGGATTCCCGCTCAACGCCGTGATCGGGCGCCGTCAGGATTTCGCGGACCATGATTGCCAACTGGTCGGAGCTGAACGGCTTCTGGATTAATCGCGCAACATTCTGCAGAATCCCATGATGCATGACGGCGGCGTCCGCGTACCCCGACATGAACAGCACTTTCACATTCGGCCAGTGTTTCGATAGCCAGTCCGCCAGTTCCTTACCGCTCAGGTTGGGCATCACCACGTCGGTCAAGACCAGGTCGATATGTTCCCCATCCCGATCACAGAGCTGCATTGCCTCGAAGGCGTTTTCGGCTTGGATTACGCGATATCCGGAGAGGCGCAGAACATCGGCCACATACTTCCGCACCTCCACCTGGTCCTCCACCACCAGGATCGTTCTGCCCTCGATTGGCCCAGCCGAGGCTGCGGTTACCTCGGGCCTCACCGCATTGGGGCGGGCGTCGATTCGCGGCAGGTAGATCTTGAAAGTCGTTCCTTTGCCGGGTTCGCTCGAAACCCGGATCCAGCCGCCGCTTTGCCGCACGATGCCATGTACAGCGGCCAGCCCGAGTCCGGTGCCTTTTCCCTTCTCCTTGGTGGTAAAAAACGGTTCGAATATGGATTGTAATGTGCCGGCCTCCATACCGGCCCCGCTATCGGTCACCGACATCAAGACGTAGCGGCCCGGAACACCTTCGGCATGATCGCCACCGGAGCCCGGCTCGAATTCCACGTTCTGGGTTTCCACCAGCAACTTCCCGCTGTGAGGGATGGCGTCGCGGGCGTTGGCGGCGAGATTCATGAGGACCTGATGCATCTGATCCGGATCCACGAAAACCGTTCCCAGCGAAGGGTCCAACACGGTTGTGATGGAAATACTCTCCCCCATGATGACTTGCAGCATCTCAAGAGCCTCGCCGATGGTGGCGTTCAAATCGAGATTCCGGGGGGCGTTCACCTGCTTGCGGCTGAAGGTCAGCAACTGTTGGGTAAGTGTCGCGGCCCGTTCCCCTGCCCTGAGGATTTGAGTCAGTTTTTCGGCGGATGGGTCCGAGGGCGCGGCGCGCCGGATCAGCATCCGGCTATAGCCGTTGATTACGGTTAGCAGGTTGTTGAAGTCGTGAGCGATGCCGCCCGCCAGCCTTCCGATCGCCTCCATCTTCTGCGCCTGCTGTAGTTGTTCCTGTAGACAGGCCTCCTCTGTGACGTCATGCCCGTTGATCAGCAGACTGGCAGGATCGCCGCTCTCGGGAAGGCGGCGGACGAATGCCTCGAAGGTGCGGTAGTTCTTCTGCCGGTGGAGCACACGGATGCGGATCCGCAAAGGGAGGCCGGCGGGCGAGGTGACGTCGGCGATGGCGGCTTGAAAACTAGGGCGATCGTCCGAATGGAGCAGATCCTGGAGGTTCTTGTGCATCCAATCGCCACTCTGCCACCCGAGAACGTTTGGGCACGAAGGGCTGATATACGTGAGGAGACCGGCGCCATCGATCACCAGGATGAGGTCGGCCGCGTGCTCCAGGAGGGTGCGGAAGTGGGCTTCACTGGTTCTCAGCAATTCACTCGACTGCTCGACCAGGCGCCGGGCGGCGCGAATCCGGCCATTCTGCCCGATCATTAAGGCCAACGCCACGACCAGGCACGACGCGAGAATTTCCAGCCAGCGCGCCCGCTGCCGCGCCTGCGCGAGTTCGAAAGCCGCGGTCGCATCGTGAACCCCGCTGTTCGCATAGCGGGAGAGGTAAACCACCAGCGTCCCGTCGCGGGCCATTTCCCCGATCTGCTCTCGTATCCGGTCCGCGGCGGCGGCCGCGTTTTTCGTGGAGCTCAGCGAAAACTGGACGAACACATCGGCTATCGGCGCAGCCTGTACGGAGCATGGGGGAGCCGGGCCCTCGGTGTCCGATAACCATCGCGAGACAGCGCGCTCCTCGAGAAAGGCGGCGTCGACTTCACCCTGGCACAAGCCTTGGACTAGGGCCTCCCGGCTTGGATAGGACTTGTCGGTGGCCTGTGGGTAGTGCTCGTGGAGCAGGCGGCCGTGCAAGGGCTGCGAGTAATGCCCGATGCGCCCGCGATAGTCGGGCATCGGACTTTCCTGCCCCGTGCGGTACAGAAACATATAGCGGGTCTGAAGCCAGGGGTCGGTAAAATGCAGGTTCTGCCGCCCTGGGAGGTCAGCCATCAACGGCCACATGTCGACAATCCCCTCCTGCAGCGGGCTCCCCCGACCCTCATATCGGATCCACTGCAGGCGGATGTTGGCCCGGCGTGCCGCTTCCAGGACGACCTCGATCGCCAGGCCGCCGGGCTCGCCGCCGGCGCCCACCGTCATGTTTGGCGGATTGTTTTCGTACCCCATCCGGTAGGTGGATTGCGGCAAGCGCTGTTTGTTCAGCCACAGCTTCAGGCCGAGGGTGGCAAGAGCCACCACTCCCACACAGACCAGTAAGGTGTATCGATGACGCATTCGGGCGGCTGCCTTAGGTGTTCGGCGCGTGTGCAACGTGCCCTGTCTACGCCCAGCATTTACGCGGATTGCGGACGCTGGCACTATTGTAGCTCCGATGGAGGCGTATCCGAAGAGCGTTTTCGAGCCGTGCGGCGTGCGTGACTGGTAAGTGCGGAGCGCAAGCGGGGCTGTGCTTCGCCTTTACTATCTGAAGAATGCTAAACCTCACTATCTGAAGATGACTAAAGTGTGGAGCGGGAACCGCCGATGGATTAGTTTGGAGGATTGAACGGATTTCGACGGGGCATTTTCGATGAAGCTTCGACGGTTGCTTCGCCCGGTTCCCTGCCCCGTGATATCTTGAGTTGTTCCATGAAGACTCTCGCTCGATTCCTGGTCTTTTCGGCATTTGCGGCGGACATTCCACGAGTCTGGGAGCGATCCGCCGTTGAGACGCTGGAACTGCCCTTAGCGGTCCGGGAATTCTCTCCTTCACATATCGATGAGACGGCCTATTACAGCATTCCCGAGAGGGTGATTTACAAGTCTTACCCGATCTATGCGCCTGGACGGGGTCCGGAGGGCTATGCCGAGCGGCTCAGGACGGTCGAGCCGGAGGTGGCTTTCGATCCGTCTCGTCTGACAACCGGTGAGCAGTGGGTCGCAGCCGGAGAGATCGTCTTCAACGCGCCGACGTCCCTTCACCCGGTGTTCTTCACCGCTGACGATCTCGGCGACCCGGACTTCTTCCGGCGGTCCGGAATGCCGGTCGCGAGGGACGGCAGCGTTCCGTTCGCGCGCTGGGTGGTGCGGCGCAAAGGCCTGGTCGAACTCGGCTCGATGGGTTGCAACACCTGTCACACGCGCGTACTCAAAGATGGAACGGTGGTTCCGGGAGCGCAGGGGAACAATCCGAACGATCGCGAGGGCGCCCTCCTGCTGCGGAACTCGGCGAAAGTGGTCGCGCCGGAAAAGATACTGGCGCAGGTTCTCAGCTTCGCGCGGCAATTCGAAATGCCGTGGCTGCCGGACGACCTGAACCGATTGACAAGGTCGATGAACCTGGAGCAGTTGATCGCGGCCGGCGAGGCGATTCCCCCCGGAGTGACCGCGCGGGCCAATACCAGCATGCTGCTGCCTCCACAGATTCCCGACCTGATCGGTGTCCGTGACCGGCGGTATCTCGATCACACCGGGCTCGTCCGGCATCGCAGTATTGGCGATCTGATGCGCTACAGTTCGCTGGCCCAGGATGTGTTCTCGTCCGATCGGTACGGCGCCGCCGACGTGGAGAAGCTGTCGGTTCCCTCGTCCCGTTACAGCGACGCTCAACTCTACGCGCTGTCCCTCTATCTGTACTCGCTCCGCCCGCCCGTGAATCCTAACGCTTTCGATTCTTCCGCCAGACGCGGCAGTCTTCTCTTCGCACGCGAGAGGTGCGGTGAATGTCATACACCGCCTCTCTACACCAACAACCAACTGATTGCCGCGGATGGTTTCTCGCCGCAGCCTGGCACGCCTGACGTCTCTCCCGTCCGCATCGGCGTCGATCCTCGGTATGCGCTTCAAACCCACAAAGGCACCGGTTATTACAAAGTGCCATCCCTCAAGGGAGTCTGGTATCGCGGACCCTTTGGCCATAACGGATCCGCCGCGACACTGGAGGATTGGTTTGACCCAGCCCGGCTTCATCCCGAATATGTTCCCACTGGTTTCAAAGGCTACGACGGAAAGACCCGTTCGATCCCTGGCCATCCTTTTGGCCTTCGATTGCCCCCGTCCAGCCGGAAAGACCTGATCGCCTTTTTAAAGACCCTGTAGCCGACAAGACCTCCGCTGACTGCACCATTTTGTGGGGCAGCCAATCCTGGTGGGGCGGACCCCCTGGTCCGCGCGGGTCCCCCCGGACCCGCTGGCGCCCATTCAATCAAATTCCGGCGCGATGCCAACAGGCCGACGGGGGCGTCGGCCGCGGACCAGGGGGTCCGCCCCACCAAGATGTGTTATCAAGGGTGCCTTCTTGGCCTGGATCTTGGCACTCGCCGCCCTCCCCGCCGTAGCCCAGAACGTCCCCCATTTGGCCTACGTCCTCCCTGCTGGCGGTTGGCAGGGCGCGACCGTCCAGGTGACCTTGGGCGGCCAATTCCTCCCCAACGTAACTGACGTCTTTATATCCGGTTCCGGCCTGGAATCTAAAGTAGCAAATTACATCAGGCCGATGAACGCCAACCAGGCCACGGAGTTGCGCGACCGGATGCAGGAGCTTCAGAAGCTGCCGATCAACCCAGCGGTCTTCAAGGAAATGGTCGATATCCGGGGGAAGCTTCTCATCTTCAACAGCATGCGGTTGACCAGTCCGGTGCTTGCCGAAACCGTAACCCTTCAGGTGACGATCGCCCCCGACGCCGCTCCAGGCAAACGTGAACTGCGAGTAGCAACCCCGCAAGGCCTCTCGAATCCGCTGGTCTTTTGCGTCGGCCAACTGCCGGAATTCACGAAGACGGAAGCCATCGAGGTCGTTCCCCCACCCGCCAATCAAACCCCCAGCCAGGCGGCGGTAAACCAGGTGCGGATCGCCCAGGCAGCCACCAACCTGGAGATCACGCTGCCGGCGACCGTCAATGGCCGCATTAAGCCCGGTCTGGGAAACGCTCAGCAGCAGGGGCGGCAAGGCCAGCCCTTCACGCCAGGCCAAGCGGACCGCTATCATTTCCAGGCGCGTCGCGGCCAGGAGTTGGTGATCGTCGCAAGCGCCCGCGAATTGATGCCGTATCTGGCCGATGCGGTTCCCGGCTGGTTTCAAGCGGTGCTGACGCTCTACGATGCCGCCGGCCGCGAGGTGGCGTACGACGACGACTACCGGTTTCATCCCGATCCGGTAATCCATTTCACGGTGCCCAAGGACGGCGAATACGCGGTCGAAATCAAGGATGCCCTCTATCGCGGGCGCGAGGATTTCGTGTATCGCATCGCTATCGGCGAACTGCCGTTCGTGACCAGCGCCTTCCCGCTGGGCGGCCGGGAGGGCGCCAAAACCAACATCGCGCTGACCGGCTGGAACCTCCCGATACATCAGATCGTCATGGACGCCCAAGCGAAGGCGCCGGGAATCTACCCGGTGGCCACCGGCCGCGACGGGCCGGTTTCCAACTCGCTGCCTTTCCTCGTGGACGACCTGCCGGAGGTTCTGGAGAAGGAGCCCAACCATTCGCCGGCCGCCGCGCAGCGCGTCCAACTTCCGGTCATCGTGAACGGACGCATCGATCGCCCCGGCGAATGGGATGTCTTTCGTTTTGACGGGCATGCCGGCCAGACGATGGTGGCGGAGGTGTATGCCCGCAGGCTCGAATCCCCGCTCGATTCGGTCCTCCGGTTGACCGATGCCACGGGCAAACAACTGGCAATCAACGACGATTGCGACGACCCCGGAGAGGGCTTGGAGACCCACCACGCGGATTCCCGGATCATGGCAACCTTGCCTGCCAACGGGACCTACTATCTCTACCTGGGAGACATTCAGCAGAAGGGCGGACCGGAGTACGCTTACCGCCTGCGGATCAGCGCCCCGCGTCCCGATTTCGAGTTGCGGGTTACGCCGTCGGCCATCAACACCAATGGCGGCATGACGGTTCCCATCACTGTCCACGCCTTGCGGAAGGATGGGTTCTCGGGTGAAATTCGCCTGGCGTTACGCGATGTGCCGAAGGGATTTGTCCTGGCGGGCGGGGTGCTGCCGGCGGGCCAGGATCAGGTGCGGTTGACGCTGACGGCCCCTCTGCCGACTCAGCAGAAGCCCTTCACACTGAACCTGGAAGGGCGAGCCACCATCGAGGGACGCGAGGCCATTCGGCTGGCGGTTCCGGCAGAGGATATGATGCAGGCCTTCTTTTACCGGCATCTCGTTCCGGCGCAGGATTTGAAGGTGTTTGTCCGCAGAGGGGTCACCTTCCGCACCCCTATCAAGGTGACTGCCGAGGCGCCCCTGAGAATTCCCGTCGGCGGAACCATCCGGCTTCCGGTCGAGGTCTCCCTGCCGCCCAATAGCCTGATTGAGAAGGTCCAGTACGAACTCAGCGAGCCGCCCGACGGGGTCGAGTTGAAAGAAGTCCTGGCAGTTCCGGATGGAACCGGGCTGGTACTCCAGTGCGATGCCGCCAAGGCCAAGGCAGGACTGAGAGGAAACCTCATTGTGACCGTCTCGGGAGAACGAAACCCTCCCGCGGCAAATGGACGGCCACCCGGCAACCGGCAGCGCGTCCCCCTGGGGACGCTGCCCGCCGTGCCTTTCGAGATCGTGCGGCCATAGCTTTTCCCATCTTCGCAGCGATTTGGTGGAGCGGGCCCCCTGGCCCGCGGCCCGACCACCTGGTGCCTGCTCAGCCAAACGAAAAGCCGGACCAGGGGGTCC
>PMTT01000552.1 GCA_003167275.1 Bryobacterales bacterium
CTACGTCCCCTGCCATTCGCGGATGCGGATCGCCTGATAAACATCGGGCGCCGGGGAGGCAGCACTGCCGCCGTGCCGATGTTCACTTATTGGGAACGGCATAACCCCGGCTTCGAGGACCTGGCGGCTTACCTCCCCGGCAGCAGCATGAATCTGGACGGCGGCGACCGGCCGGAACTGGTAGCGGCTGTGCGATCGTCACGGAATTACTTCCCGCTATTCGGCGCCAATCCGATCTTGGGAAGGACCTTCACGGCGGACGACGACCAACCCGGAGGCCCCCGTGTCCTGGTGATGAGTTACGGTCTGTGGCAGCGCCGGTTCGGCGGCGATCCCGCAATCCTACACCGCACGATCCGGCTGGGAGGGGCGCCCTACGCCGTGGTGGGCGTGCTTTCACCGCGCTTCACTCCATACCCCGCGGCGGACATCTGGGTGCCGCTGCAGGCCGATCCGAACAGCACCGATGAGGCGCACGTGCTGCAGGTTTCCGCCCGCCTTCCGCGCGGCATGAACCTGGCGCAGGCCAATGCGCAGATGGCCGTGATCGGCAAGCAGTATGTGCAGGCGTTTTCCAAACGGCAGTTGGTGGGGAACGACGACCAGATTGAGGTGGCTCCCCTCGAAGAAGGGTTGACCGGTAACATCCGGCCCGCATTGATGATCCTGCTGGGCGCTGTCGGACTGGTGCTGCTGATTGCCTGCGCAAACGTCGCAAACCTGCTCCTGGCGCGCGCCACCGGGCGCCAGAGGGAGATCGCCATCCGCGCCGCGATGGGAGCCAGCCGCGGCCGCATCGTCCGGCAACTGCTCACCGAGAGCCTGCTGCTGGCCTTCGCCGGCGGAGCCTCGGGGCTGATGCTCGGATCGTGGGGCGTGCGAGGATTGCTGGCCCTGGCGCCTGGCGACCTGCCCCGCGTGCAGGAGATCGGATCCATTCCGGCGCTCGAACCTGGCGTGGCGGGGTTCACCGTGCTGCTTGCGATCGTCACCGGGATGATGTTTGGCCTGGTCCCCGCGCTGCAGGTATCGAGCACGGACCTGGCATCGGCACTCAAGGAATCCGGCGGACGCGCGGGCACAGGTCTGAGACATCGCCGCACGCGCAGCGCGCTGGTGGGCGCCGAGGTGGCGATTGCTGTGGTCCTCCTGTGTGGAGCCACACTGCTGATTCGGAGCTTCGCCGCCATGCATGCGGTGACTTTGGGCTTTGACGCCCACAATCTGCTTACCATGCAGGTGTCGCTCGCCGGTCCGGGCTATGCGAAATCGGACGCGGTCGACCGGCTTGCACGGGAGGTTGTCGATCGCGTGGAGGGGCTTCCCGGCGTGGAGTCGGCGGCCATGGCAAGCGCGCTTCCCCTCTGGGGTGTACAAGACATGCTTTTCAGCATCCCCGGACGCCAGCCGCTCCAGGGCTACCACTTCACCGGCGACGTCCAGTGGCGGATCGTCTCCCCGCACTACTTCGACGTCCTGCGGATTCCCCTACTTTCCGGCCGGTTTTTGCAAGAACGGGAGCCGGGTCGAACCGTGGTCATCAGCCAGGCGATGGCCCGCAAATACTGGCCAAATGCCAACCCCGTCGGGCAGAGCATCGTCATCGGTCCCGGTCTGGGTCCCGAATACGAGTCAGGAGTCACCGAGATTGTGGGCGTGGCCGGCGATGTGCGCGAGCGGCTGGATTTGGATCCAACCCCCATCATGTACCAGGCGCCATCCCAGGTTCTGGATGGCGCGATGGCTCTCGTCAACCGGCTGCAACCGGCCGCTATCCTGGTTCGCGCAAAGCCGGGTGTGGCGCCCATGAGCGTCAGCCAGCCGGTCGAAAAAGCGCTCCTGACAGCCGATCGACTGCCCGCGACCAAGATCCGCACCATGGAGCAGGTGAGCTGGGACTCCACCGCGAGGCGGAATTTCAATCTGCTGCTGCTCGGCATGTTCGCCGCGATTGCACTGGTGCTGGCTTCAGTGGGGATCTATGGCGTGATGTCATACAGCGTAGAGCAGCGGACGCATGAGCTCGGCATCCGTGCCGCGCTGGGAGCGAACCGCCGCGACACCGTGAGCCTGGTGTTTCTTCAGGCGCTGCGCATGACGATGGCCGGGATCGGAGCCGGCATCGGGGCGTCGTTCGGGCTAACCCGGCTGCTGAGTGCCCAACTGTTTGGCGTGAAGCCCTTGGACCCGCTGACTTTTGCCGCTGTGCCGATGATCCTGCTAGTCGTCGGGCTCGCGGCGGCGTGGATCCCGGCGCTGCGGGCCAGCCGATTAGATCCGCTGACAGCGCTGCGGCACGAGTGACTCGTACGGTATGCTTTAGCTTGCCCAGTGTTCACGCAGTTCACGCAGTTCACGCAAAAAGATTGGGCAAGCTAAAGCATACCGTACAGCGCTAGATCGAGATCTCTCCGGTGCTGTCGCCTATGTGGTCGATGTCCACGCCCAGCTTGTGCATGACGGTCAACAGCGCGTTGGCCTGGGGAGTTCCGTCCTTACACACACGATGGAGATTGCCCTTCAACTGGCCGCCCGCGTGGCCCGCCAGGAACAGCGGTACGCGCCGGTGATTGTGAGTGTTCGAGTCGCCCATCGAACTCCCATACAGCACCAGTGAGTGTTCCAGCAAGTTGCCGTCGCCATCGGGAGTATTCTTCAGTCTTCCCAGGAAGTACGGCACCAGACTGACGTGATAGCGATTGAGCTTGGCGAACTCCGCGACCAGGTCCGGCCTCCCGCTATGGTGCGACAGCGTGTGGAACGGGTCCTTCACGCCGCTCTCCGGGAAGACGCGGTTGCTGGTGTCGCGGCTCATCTTAAAGGCGGATACGCGCGTAACCTCGGCGGCGAAAGCCAGCACCTGCAAGTCGAACATCAGCTTGACGTGCTCCTCCCAGGAGTCCGGCACGCCCAGTGGGGCGGCTGGCAGCGCTCTCTGTCCGGCCGTGGCGTTTCGCCGCTCGATCGCCTGAATTCGCCGCTCGATCCCGCGAATCTCTTCGAGCCAGGCGTGCAGGCGGCCGCGATCCCCGGCGCCCACCCGGCTCTGAAGCCGGGCTGCCTGGGGCGCAATCCCGTCTAGAATACTGCCGCTTGCCGGACGCGGGGCGCGTTGGCCGGCAGGCGAACCGGCCTCCGCGAAGAGATTCTCAAACGCCACTCGCGGGTTGACCGTCATCGCGAGCGGCGCGGTTGGCGAGGCCCAACTGATGGTGTCCGAGTAAATGCAGTTGTACTCGTAACCGCAGGAGCCGCTCAAGCCGATGTTTTCGATCGAGAGCTGGATTGACGGCAAACGCGTATCCTGCCCGAACTGCTGTGCGTAGACCTGGTCGATCGAGATTCCGTTGTAGACGTCGGGCCCGGCGGTCTGTTTCGGATGCGTTGCGGTGAGGAATACGGCGCTCGACCGGAAATGGTCGGCCCCGCCTTCAGAAGGCACAAAAGCATCCGCCTGGCGGGCATCCGTTCCACTGACGATCGTGAGGCAGTCCCGAAAAGGCGCCAGTGGTTCCAAAGAATAGGAGAAATCGAAATCGGCGCCATCCTTCGCGGGACTCCAGTAGTGCTTGCTGGCGCCTTCGTCGGTGCTGCCGGCCGCGCCGTGGACCATCTCAATGCATGCCAGGCGGCTCGGAGCAGAGGCTGCAGTCTGGCGCAAGGGAGTTTGCGCGGGGACCATCGAATCCAGGAGCGGAAGGGCCAAAGTTACGCCGAAACTACGAAGGGCCGCTCGGCGCGAGATATGCTTCTTCGCGATAAAGTTCATTGGAGTCCCTGGTGCTTCGCTGCGGTGAACAGCCTCTTTACCTGGAATTATACCGCGGGGAGATTCAGGAGTCCCGTTGGGCAGGCTGGCCGCTTCGATCGAAGCGGAAATTTAGGGTGACTTTGTTGGAAATTAAGGACTTACTGGATTGAAACCGCTTCGATCGAAGCGGCTACGTCATCGGCTCCGTGAAATCCAACCGAACTTACCACAACCCCATTGTACAGGGCCGACTGCCAGAATCAGTGCGCCGGTAATTGGATTGTTGCGATAAGTGGTGTTATGACATAGGCTTAGAAATATTTTGAAAGTTGGTGACTGTAATCCGGCTAATGCCGGCGTCGTTGACCGCTTATCTGGCCGCCTTGGGCACCCAGATGTAGAAGACTGGAATTCCGATCAGAATCAGACCCAGTCCGGCGAAGGCGGGGACGGGCCGCGTCACCAGCATGTTCACCAGGAACCAGCCGGTGATCGCTACGAAAAGCAGCGGCGTCACCGGGTAGCCCCACATACGATAGGGACGCTCCACCTCAGGCCGTTTACGCCGTAGCACCATCACGCCCGCCACCATCAGGCCGTAGAACAGCCACGTGGCGAAGAGGGCGTAGTCCACCAGCGTTTCGTAGGAGCCAGTGACCACCAGCACGGCTGCCCAGGCGGCTTGGGCGAGGATAGCGAAGCCCGGAGTCTGGTAGCGGGGGTGCACCTCGGCGAACTTCCGGAAGAACAGGCCGTCCGCCGCTTGGGCGAAATAGACGCGCGGGCTGGTGAGGAAACAGCCGTTGAGGGTGCCGAGGATCGACACCAGGATGATCGCCGAAACCAGCGTGCCGCCCGCCGGTCCCAGGACGCGTTCCGTCGCGGTGGCCCCGACATGGTCGCTGGCGGCGATCTCGGGAATCGACAGCACCCGCAGGTACGCGAGGTTCGCCAGCAGATAGATGGCGATGATGGCTGCGCAGCCCAGCGACAGCGCCAGCAGCACATTCCGCTTGGGGTTTTGAATCTCGCCGGCCACGAAGCTCAGTTGCACCCAGCCGTCATAGGCCAGCAGGCAGGCGATGAGGGCCACGCCAAAGCTGCTCAGCGAGAATTCCGCGGCGGGCGTTGGGATGTGCGGAGCGGCGTGTCCACCCAGCAGGAACGCGCTGCCGATGATGATCAGCAGTCCCACCAGCTTGGCCAGGGTGAAGCTCTTCTGGATGATCGCCCCGCCATGTACGCCGCGATAGTTGATGGCGGCAAAGAGCACGATCATCGCCAGCCCCAGCGCTTTCGACGCCACGGCCCCGAGCGGAATGAAATAGGAAACGTACAGCGAGAAGATCACCGCCATCCAGGCCACCTGCGCGGTGCGCGCCACGGTGAACATCGACCAGCCGCATAGAAAGCCCGCCAGCGGGCCGTAGGCTTCCCTCAGAAACACGTACTGGCCGCCGGTGGAGGGGAAGGCGGTGCCCAGTTCGGCACATGCCAGGGCCCCGAAGAAGGTAACTACGCCTGCAAACAGCCAGACCGCCAGAATCATGGGAACGGTGGTGAGGTTCCGCGCGACCAGATTGGGCACCAGGAATATGCCGCCGCCGATGACGATTCCGACGATGATCGCCAGGGAATCGATCAGTCCCAACTTGCGTGGGAGGTCTGTGGTCATGAATCGAGTTTACGCTAGTGCCGAAAAAGAGCCGCGGAGAAAAAAGGCAAAACAAAAAAACTGAGCCACCGATGAACACGGATGAACACCGATAAAACCGTTTAAGCGGTGCTTATCGGTGTTCATCCGTGTTCATCGGTGGCTCAGTTCTTTGTTTTGCCTTTTTTCTGGCGGCTGCGCGGCCGGCTGCTAGCAGGCGCGCACTTCGAGAATCATCGAGGTGGTAATGGGCTGGTACGTGGGGTGGCCGAATTCCAGGTGCATGCCACGGCCGATGAAGTCGCTCTTGATCATGGACCCGCCCCAGGTGGACCCATGAATCGTCACCAGGGTCGGCTCGGGACAAAACACCGGGTGGCCGGAAATGAAGGCCCGGCCGCTACCTTCGTAACGGATGGTGTAGGCCCGGTTCTCCGTCTCCACTTCGATCACGGTGCCGGGCAGAACGTCGCGAAGGTGAACCCCACCCTCGATTTCGGACTGGACGATGTTGCTGTTCACAGCATCGCTGAGATATGGGCTCGGCGCAAAGAGCGTCGGTTGCGGGATGTCCGCTGCCGTCTTCATATCCTATACCTTTAGATTAAGCCAGAAATGCTAAGGGCGGGCACCCCCGTTGGGTGGCCTGACCGGATTTCTTGCGGGTATTGGCGGAGTCCTGGTGTGCCACCCGGTTGAAAGCGTATGCGCCAGTGTGGCACAATCAGGCAATTCTGACCGAAGCGGAAATTGTCCTCCACGGGCGCTTGGGAGAGCTCCAGTGCCTGGTAGCCGAAACCGTACGATTCTGCCGCGAGCATGCTCTCGGCGATGAAGTGGAATTCGAATTGAACCTCGTTCTGGAAGAGCTGTTCACTAATTCGGTCCGGCATGGGGGCTGCGCAGGAATGGAGAATGCCGTGCGCGTTCGGATCGAGCTTCACGATGACGGCGTCCACATTGAGTATTCCGACCGCGGCGAGGCCTTCGATCCGCTGAGCGCTCCGCCGCCCAATCTCGAAACCCGGCTGGAAGATCGGCAGATCGGCGGGCTGGGAATTCATCTGATCCGGCAAATCATGCGGGACCTGGCGTACCGGCGCGAAGGCGACTGGAATCGAATCACAATGCGGCGGCCGTGTTGAAAACCGAAAGACGGAAATCCATATGATCCAATTGACACAAGAAACAAGGTCCGGGTGGTGCGTAGTGGGCGTTCAAGGACGCGCCGATGCGGAAGCGGCGGACGAACTGGAAGGCGCGCTGCGGGCCGCCCTGGAACTGCATCCCAAGGTGGCCGCGGACCTTGGCAAGCTCGACTACATTTCGAGCGCCGGGCTGCGCGCCGTCATTCAGGCGGCCCGGGCCGCGCAGGCCAAGAACGCTGAATTCGCGGTCTGCTCGCTGAGCGCACCGGTCCAGAAGGTTTTCGATATGAGCGGGATGCACCACATCATGCGAATTCATGGAGAACTGCCATGCTGACGATGCTCGAAGAAGTTGTTCTACTCGCGGTGGATGAGAAGAACGGACAATTGCGGTCGACACGGGAATTCGGAACGGCCTACGCGTTGGTCGGCGCCCTCTTCTTCGATCTGGCCTTGGCCAGGAAGATCGATACCGACACGGAAGAGATCCAAATCGTGGACACCACAGCGACCGGGAACGCGACGCTCGACCGGGTGCTGGGGTTCATGACCAAGAGACCCGATCTCACCACCGTGCGGGCCTGGATCGAGGAACTGTTCCTGCAGCGTCAGGATCTGGAGGGCGAGGCGCTGGCGTCGCTGATCGAACGGGGCATCCTGCGTCACGAGGTTTCGAAGCTGCTGTGGATCATCGATGTGGAACGCTTTCCGATGGTTAACAACCGGCACCAGCAGCACGTCAAGCTCCGCCTGGCGCAGGCCATCCTGACGGACGATATTCCGGAGACGCGGGATATCATGCTGGTCAGTATCGCGGAGCAATGCGGGCTGCTGGAGTACGTCCTGAGCTCGGCGGAGCTGGCCAACCGCAAGGACCGCATTCAGATGCTAAGCAACCTGGAGACCATCAGCCGCAAGGTGACGGCGGCCATCCTGAACCTGGATAATAGCCTGCGCACCGCCATGACGAAGGTGGTTTAACTAACTAAAGACTACGGTACAGACTTCCATCCGGCTGCTGTACGCCTTGGATCACAGGAGCGACTTTGCTCCGGCTCCCCCTTGCGCCACGTGGTGGAGATGCGTCCGGGGGAAGACGCGCTAGTGTAGTGTCAACCAATAGCGCGATCTTGATGCTACAGCAATGGCCGCCTAAAAGGCGGCTGCAGCCAGGATTGGCTGCCCCACGGGGCACGGTTCTTCAGGTGCGTGCGTGGGAGGCGCCTGATGACAGGCGGACCAACGGACGACAATCGTCCCGACGGGCAGATGCTTACGCCACTGCCACGGTCGCAGGGTCCGGTTCCGGGACGACTGCTACGTCCTCGGGCTCGTCATAGAAGCCCTGCGTGACCTGCTCGTGGAACCAGCTACGCACGTTGAGCGTGGCCGCATGGATTTCGTCGTCATGCGGTACGAGACAAACTGTGCAATCCTTCATGATATTTTCCGATCGATTCGAAACTATACTCTGCCAGGGTAGCCCTGGACCATCGTGCTCGGCAAGACAGCACTGGTAAACATCCTCCCATAGTCTTCAGTTATGGGCCTATGGTTATAGGATATAACGACTCAAGTCCTGGTCCTTCACGATGTCGGCGAGCTGCCGGCGAACGTAATTGGCATCCACCTTCACCGTCTTCTTCTTCAAATCCGGACCTTCGAACGAAACCTCCTCCAACAGCTTTTCCATGATCGTGTGTAGCCGCCGCGCCCCAATGTTTTCGGCGCTCTCGTTCACCTGCGCGGCAAATTTCGCGACCTCCTCCAGGGCGTCGTCGGTCAACGTCAGCTTGATGCCCTCGGTCTCCAGCAGAGCCGTGTACTGCTTCGCGAGCGCGTTTTTCGGCTCCTTGAGAATGCGGATGAAATCCTCCACGGTGAGCGATTTCAGCTCCACGCGAATGGGAAAGCGCCCTTGCAATTCGGGGATCAGGTCGCTCGGCTTGGAGACGTGAAAGGCGCCGGCCGCGATGAACAAGATGTGGTCGGTACGGACGAACCCATATCGCGTATTGACCGTGGTGCCTTCCACAATCGGCAGAATATCACGCTGCACACCCTCACGGCTGACGTCGGGCCCGTGGCCCGACTCGCGTCCGGCAATCTTATCGATCTCGTCGAGAAAAATAATTCCGCTGGTCTCCACGCGCTCCAGGGCCACGCGTGTCACCTGATCCATGTCGATGAGCTTCTGCTCCTCCTCCTGCACCAGGTAATCGAGCGCTTCGGCCACGCGCATCTTGCGGCGCCGCGTCTTCTGGCCGAACAGGTTGGGCAGCATGTCTTTCAGGTTGATGCCCATATCCTCGATGCCGGTGTTGGTGGTGACCTCGAGCGTGGGACCGCGATCCTTCACGTCCAACTCCACCAGGCGCTCGTCGAGCTTGCCCTCGCGCAGCCGCTCCCGGAGCTTCTCGCGCGTGCGCTCCACGCTTTCGCTGGGCTCGGGAGTGGGCGGCATCAGCAGATCCAGCAAGCGGTCTTCAGCGTTCAGCTCCGCGCGGTCGGCCACTTCGTCGAGCCGCTCCTCGCGCACCATATCGATGGCGATGTCCACCAAGTCGCGGATCATGGACTCCACGTCGCGGCCCACATATCCGACCTCGGTGAACTTGCTGGCCTCCACTTTCATGAAGGGGGAGTTCGAGAGCCGCGCCAGCCTGCGCGCCAACTCCGTCTTGCCCACACCGGTGGGGCCGATCATGAGGATGTTCTTGGGCATCACCTCCTCAGCCATCTCAGGCGCCAGTTTCTGCCGCCGGATGCGATTGCGGAGGGCGATCGCCACGGCGCGTTTGGCCTCGGCCTGCCCCACTACGTGCTTGTCCAGTTCGCGCACAATCTCACGAGGGGTCAACTCGTCGAGGATCGGCTCCTCATCCACAGACTGGCCGGGCAGATAGATTACCATGGCTACTCGAGCTCCTCGTAGGTAACGTTGTCATTGGTGTAGATGCAGATCTTGCCCGCGATGGCCATGGCCTCTTCCGCGATCCGCTTCGCGGAGAGCTTGGTATTGCGGAGCAGCGCGGTGGCCGCGGCCGTGGCGAACGGACCTCCGGAGCCGATGGCTGCAATGCCTTCGTCAGGCTCGATCACGTCGCCGTTGCCGCTCACCAGGTAGGTGGTCTTGTTGTCGGCGACCAGCAGGAGGGCCTCCAGGTGGCGCAGGATGCGATCAGTGCGCCAGTCCTTGGCGAGTTCCACTACCGAGCGCGGCAGGTTGCCGTTGAACTGTTCCAGCTTCGATTCGAAACGGGCAAACAGCGCGAAGGCGTCGGCCGTGGAGCCCGCGAACCCCGCCAGGATCTTGTCGTTATACANNTCGCCCGCCATCACGACCTTGTTGTCGCGACGGACGCAGATCACCGTCGTCGAGCGTATCTTTTGTTTCATTGTTTGTGTGCCCTTATTTTAGCTCACCGCTCATGTACGGTATGCTTTAGCTTGCCGTTTCTTGTTTTGAGATGCCAGGGCAGCTAAAGCATACCCCACAGGGGCCTATCGAAATGCGACGTCCGCATCTTTGCTGACCACCGAATGGCGTGCCAATTCGGAGCGTTTCTCCGGGTAGTCCGTGCGGAAGTGCGCGCCCCGGCTTTCTTCACGCGCCAGCGCGCAGCGGGCGATCAAGAGCGCGACCTGCGCGGCATTCTCGTGAGCGTGCGGCTCCAGTTGGAGGCACGCTTCCCGAAGTCCCGCGGCATCGCGCACGATCCCGCACTTGTCCCAGGCAATGCGCTGGGTGGGACAGCCGATCGTTTTTTGTCGTCTGTCGGCCGGCGTTAGCCGGCCACTTTCCATGGGCTCCTCACGATCGTAATTGGCAGCCAAATCCGCGGCCTCACGCATAGCCCGTCCGGCCCGCGCTCCAAATACCACGCCCTCCAATAGCGAATTGCTGGCCAGACGGTTGGCCCCGTGCACGCCCGTGCAGGCCACCTCGCCCGCCGCGAATAGCCGCTCCACGCTGGTGCGTCCGTCCAGATCCGTCCACACACCGCCCATGGCGTAGTGCGCGGCGGGGGCCACAGGCACCGCCTGGCGTTCGATATCGATGCCATATCGCAGACACGTTTCGTAGATGCGCGGAAACCGCCCGCGAGCGAACCCTCGTTCACGATGGGTCAGGTCCAGGAACACGTGTGGTGCCGAAGTCCGGTTCATCTCCGAGACGATCGCGCGGGCCACCACATCGCGCGGGGCCAACTCCTTCATCGGATGGTAGCGCTCCATAAAGCGCTCGCCGTCCTGATTGCGGAGTTGCGCGCCCTCGCCACGCAACGCCTCGGAAAGCAGAAAGCGCGGCGCGCCTTCCACGTGTAGCGCGGTGGGGTGAAACTGGACGAACTCGATATCGCCGATCTCCGCACCGGCGCGGTACGCCATGGCCACACCGTCGCCTGTAGCGACATCCGGATTGGTGGTATTGAGGAACACGCACCCCAGGCCGCCGGTGGCCAACAGGACGGCGCGCGCGTGGACGGCTTCTTCGCGCTGGGCCGCGGCATCGTAGAGCAGCGCCCCCACAGCGCCGTCATCGAGAAGGAGATCCGTGGTGGCCGCATAGCTGCGAAACGTCACATTCGGAAGCGAAGCGGCCTTGTGGTAGAGCGTGCGTGCGATCTCGCGCCCTGTGGAATCGCCATGTGCGTGAAGGATGCGGTTGCGGCTGTGGGCGGCCTCACGCGTAAATGCCAGTTTGGCGCCTTCGCGGTCGAACTCTGCGCCCCACTCGATCAGTTCCTGAATCGCGGCGGGACCCTCCTCGACGAGCGTGCGTACTGCGGTGGGGTTGCATAGGCCATCGCCCGCGTAGAGCGTGTCCTGCTCATGCAGTTCCACTTCGTCGTCATCGCTCAAAGCGACGGCGATGCCGCCCTGCGCGTACTCGGAAGAGGATTCCCGGAGACTGTCCTTGGCGACTACCAGGACTTGGCCCGCCCCGGCGAGCTCAATGGCCGCGCGCAACCCAGCTACTCCGGCTCCAATCACAAGAAAGTCTGGATTCATGGGCTACTGCGATGATAGCAAGTGGCACGGGCATTCTTGCCTGTGTGGGGTCTTCCGGAAGGCGGCACGGGGATACGAAACAAGCAAGCTAGCACAAGCGAACACAGGCAAGAATGCCCGTGCTACAAGAGGTACACTCATATCAAATGGCGGGGACATCCACTCTGAACAGTCTCTCGGCGCCGTTGGGCACCCACAACGCCATTCTGCGCGCGCGCTCCCGCACGCATGTCGTCAGGGACTTCGCGGGGCCGCTCTCGGTTAAGTCCGTGATCGCCGGCACGGTCGCCTGGAGGATCGGCGGGCGCGACCTGGTGGTGGACCGCGATTCCTTTCTGGTGCTGCACGACGGCGAGCCCTATTCCATGAATATCGATTCGCGGACGCCCGTGGCCACGCTGTGCGTGTTCTTCCAGCACGGGTTTGCGGAATCCGTACAGGCTTCGCTCGCGCATGGCGACATCGATTCCGAGCCCGCGACCGCCCCCTTTCTCGGGCACCTGCATGCGAAGGACGATCGCATTCTGCCGCGAATGCAGGCGATCGCGAATGCCCCGGAGGCCGGCCGCTTGTGGATGGACGAGCAGTACCTGCTGCTGGCGCGCGACCTTCTCCTACTCGATCGCGACCTACGCCGCCGCATCGGCCTGATGCCCGCGCGACGTCCCAGCACGCGCGAGGAGCTGTTCCGCCGCGTCCGCAGGGGCCAGGAGTTTCTGCATGCCAATGCCTCGGGCGATTTGAACCTCTCAGAGATCGCCCGACAGTCCTGTCTCTCGCCCTATCATTTCCATCGCGCCTTCACCCGCGCCTTTGGCAAGACTCCGCACCAGTACCGGAACGATCTCCGTCTGGCGCAGGCGCGGAGGCTGCTCGAAACCACGGAGCTGACCGTCACGGAGATCTCGGGCGCCGTCGGGTTTCAAAGCGCGCCATCGTTCAGCACCCTGTTCCGGCAGTCCTTCGGCGTGCCGCCCACCGCCGCACGGAAATTAAGCAATTCTCGATAAGACTCGCGGCGCGCAGTCCGCCATACTGCGGCCATGATCATTTCCCTGTTAACCCTGATGTTTGCTCAAGTCTCTTCCGACCGCGGGGCGCAGCTCTTTGACGCCATCCGGAAGGGCGATGCCACCCAGGTTCGAGCCTTGTTGGCAGAAGATCCGAAGCTCGCGCAAGCGAGGAACCAGGACGGCGCCACGGCGGCCCTTTGGGCTGTCTACACTCGCCATGCCGAGCTGGCCTCGATCGTATTGGGCGCCCGCGAGCCGGATTTCTTCGAGGCATGCGCTCTGGGACGGCGCGATCGGGCGACGCAACTGCTGCAACACGATCCCGGGCTGGTGGACGGATACTCCGGCGACGGATTCACGGGCCTCGGCCTGGCGGTCTTCTTCGGGCATCTCGAAATTGCGCGGATGCTGGTGGAGTCCGGAGCGGATGTCAACCGCCCCTCGCGCAACTCGATTCGCGTGTCGCCCCTGCACTCGGCGGTGGAAAGTGGCATCATCCCGTTGCTGGAGCTGCTGCTCTCGCACGGCGCCACGCCCGATGCCGTGGAGTTCCTAGAAGCTACGCCGCTGCACTCGGCGGCGGCACGCGGCAATCGCGAAATGGTGCGGAAGTTGCTGGCTGCCGGGGCGGACCGGAATCGCAAGACCAAAGATGGAAAGACGGCGGCCGAACTGGCTCGCCAATACGGGCACGCGGACTTGGCGGAAGAGTTGGAGAAATAGGCGCCGCGACCTCGGGCCGAGCGGGCTGCTACTCCGGGGCCACGTCCTTCTCCAGCGCCAGATAGCCGCACGCGACCACTACCAGAAACATGGTGAGCACTTCGCTGTCACCGAGGTTGTATTCGGCCAGACCCTCGGTCATGGTGGCCAGCACGATGGCGATTCCACCATGCAGCAGGAACTTGCGGTTACTCGGCCCGGGCGGCAAGGCCCGCAGGGCGCGCCAGAAATCGTAGAGAATCTGCAGCAGCATCCACATCATCATCAGCATGGTGGGGATGCCGCGCTCGGCGGCGTATTGCAGATAGATGTTGTGCAGGTGGCCGTACCAGCCCTCGGGCCGCGGGTGCGGCACATCTTCCGGAATGAACTCGTCGAAGCGGTACTTGGGTCCCTCCGGACCGAGGCCCAGCCACGGATGCGCTTCGATCATGCGCAGGCCGGTGCGCCGCGTCACGCTGCGGAACTCATTGGAGTCCACCGTTTGCGGGTGAATCAGGGACGTAAAGCGTTCGCGGATCACGGCCGGCGAGGCCAGGAAGGCGATGGCGATCACCACCGGGACCAACAGCACCAGCCATCGCCGCCAAAACCAGACCAGGTAGAGGCTGGCCACCGCGGTGGCGATCCAAACGGCGCGCGTTTCGGCTAGCAACACCGCCAACGCCAGGAGCCCGGCACAAGCGATCCAGACGGCGCGCTTGCGGACGCCGGGAGCGAAGAACAGAAACGCGCCCAGCATGATCAGGGCAAACATCTCCTGGGCGGAAAAGGTATTCCAATGGCTCATGAAGCCGGTGATGCGCTCGCCGATGTAAAAGGAATAGCGGTCGCCCGAGAGCTGACGGGCCTGCTGGACTTTCTGGGCGAACTGTACCAGCCCCCAGCCGGCGGCGATGCCCCCGAAGGCCGCCCAGGTGAGAAACAGCCAACGGATGAGCGCCATGTCGCGCAGCGCGGAGAAGACCACCAGCAGTTCGCAAAACACGTAGATCTTGCGGATCTGCGGCAGCCCCGCGGTCAGGTTCCCGGAGAATGCCCATGCGATCAGAGTCCCGAGCAGGAACAGCGCCAGCGGCAGTTTAATGCGGGGCAGCCGCAGAGGCGCCCCGGAGAGCAGCAGGGCGACCAGCGCGAGGGCCAACAGGATCTGAGAAGCGGCAATCGAGAACAGGATCGAGACGGCCGACCCGAACGTCAGCCAAGTGGCAGCACGCTGCGAGAACGTTTCCGGAGGGTTCATGATTAGGTCTATTGGAATTATCCTGCAAGTTGGAGAGAGGTGGGGCCGATGGCGGCCAAGGCCAAGGTGTGTAGAGAGCATCGAGCGCAGGATGCGTGGTACGCTGGTATTCGGAGTTTGACCGATCAGGAGGGAGCCGTCATGCCAACGCTTAATGTCAATTTGACCGACGAGCTTGACCGCTTGGTGCTGCAGAAGGTCGAGAGTGGGCGCTACGAAGACGCCAGCGAGGTTGTGCGCGCGGCCCTTCGGACCCTGGTGCGTGAGGAAGAGCATTACAACATGAAGCTTGCCGCGTTACGGACGGCTGTTGATGAAGGCGCCGCGAGCGGTGTTGCTGAGGGCAACGTGTTTGCGCGCGTTCGGGAAGCACTGAATCTCCCCACGAAGCCGAGCTAATCCGTGGCCCTCTTTCGTTTCTCGCGGCGTGCTGAAGCAGATCTGCTGAGCATCGGGGCGTACACCCTTCGTAACTGGGGCCAAGTCCAGACCATCCGTTACATCGACGATCTCGAAGCCTGTTGCCAGATGCTGGCTGACAATGTCGGGCTGGGCCGGCGCTGTGACGATGTTCGTCCCGGTCTGCGTCGAATGGAACGCGGCAGGCATGTCGTGTTTTACCGTGAGGACGCCGGAGGCATTCTGGTTCTTCGCATCCTGCACCAGCGGATGCTTCCCGATAGACACGCCATCGACGATGACGGGCCACCGGAAGAACCTGTCTAATAAAGGATGTTCATTCGTAACGTAGCGCTTCCACCGGGTCCAGTCGTGCGGCACGGCTCGCGGGCCAGATTCCGAAGAACAAGCCCACCCCCACCGACACCATCACTCCGGAAGCCGCGGCCCACAGTGGCACGGCCGTTGGCAGATTCGGGAAAGCCAGTCCGGCCAGGAGCGAAATCGACCAGCCCAATGTCAGCCCCAGGATCCCGCCCAGCGCAGTCAGTACCACAGCCTCCGTCAGAAATTGCAGGATGATGTCGCTCTTGCGCGCGCCGATGGCCTTGCGGATGCCGATCTCGCGGGTCCGCTCCGTGACGCTCACGAGCATGATGTTCATGACGCCGATGCCGCCCACCAGCAGGCCGATCGAACTTAGGATCACCATCACCAGCGCTACCGTGGCGGTCACGCTGTGAAACTGTTCGATCATCTGCTCGGCGGTGGTGATGGCGAATGAGTCGGGATCGTGATACGGAACGCGCCGCTCCAGCCGCAGCACCGTGCGAATCTGATCCTGCGCTTCCTCCACCATTCCGGGATAGGCAATCGCGATGAGCATATGCTCCGTCGCGTTGGGGAACATCTTGCGCATGGTGAAATACGGGATCAGGATGCGGTTGTCGTCGCTGCCGGGCAACTGCGTCGCCGGCCGGTCCATGACGCCGACCACCTCAAACTCGTGGCCATCCACATCGATCCACTTGCCCACCGGGTCGGCGTCGGGCACGAGGTGCTTCTGGATGTCCTCACCAATCACCACCACGGGCATGTGATGTGTGTTCTCGGTATCGGTGAAGAAGCGGCCGTACTTCATGGTGGTGCCGCCGAAGGCGTAGCCTTCTTCCGTGCCGGCCATCTGGATGCCGTAGTAATCGTTGCCTTTGTAGCGGGTCCTGCGCAGGCCGCCGCCCGGCATCAGGTAAGGGCTCACGTGCTCCACCGCGGGACAGCGCTCCGCGATGGCGCGTGCGTTTTCGAGCGTCAGCGGCTTGCGGCTGCGCTCCTGCCGCGTGGAATTGCCCATGGCCGCCGTCTTGGTGACGATCACGGTAGTGGGGCCGAAACTGCGCAGCAGTCCCGTGATGGCGCCATCCAGGCCGGCGATGATGGAGCCGACTCCGATCACCGCGCCGGTCCCGATGATCACCCCGAGGATCGTCAGGAACGAGCGCATCTTGTGCTCCACCACTGTGGCCAAGGCCATGCGGATGCCGTTGTTCAGCGAACTGATGGTCATTTCTCCGCCCTCAGAGCTTCGATCGGGTCGAGCTTGGCCGCGCGCTGCGCCGGGTAGATCCCGAAGAACAGCCCGACCGTAGCGGACAGCGCGACCCCCACAATCACAGCCGTCACCGGTACAGACATAGGCACGGCCGTCAGATTCCTAACCAGCACCGCGATGACCCAGGCGATCGTCACCCCCATCACCCCGCCCATGGCAGAGAGCATCGACGATTCCACCAGGAACTGATTGAGGATGTCTTGTCGGCGCGCTCCCACCGACTTGCGGATGCCGATTTCATGGGTGCGCTCGGTGACCACCGCCAGCATGATATTCATGATGACCACGCCGCCCACCACCATGAAGACCGAAACCACCCCCACCGCGGTGGCCGCGATGGCGCCGGTCAACTGGTTCCAGAAGTCCAGCAGGGCATCGGAAGTCAGCATGGAGAAAGTGTCGTCATCCTTGGGCCCCAGGTGGCGATAGGCGCGCAGCATCATACGGGCCTCTTCCTGAGCTTGCATGAGGTGGGCATGATCCACCGCGGTAGCGGCGTAGTTCATGCCACCGCGCGACCCCCAGGTCTTGAAGAAGGTCTCGATGGGAATCACCACGTAGTTGTCCTGGGACTGCCCGAAGATGGAGCCTTTGGTCTTGGCGACTCCCACTACCTCAAAGGGAATGCCCTCCACGTTGATGCTGCGACCGATGGGGCTTGCCTCGCCGAAAAACTTAGTCTTGACGTCATTGCCGATGAACGCGATGTTTCTGCGGCGATCGTTCTCGCTGTCCGATATAAAGTGGCCGTCCACCGCCTCGTAGTTGGCGATGATGGCCATGTTGGGGGTGCAGCCCGTCAGTCCCACTCCCTCCGAGGTTTCTTTGCCGAGGTGCAGCGTGACGGTCCGGCCGGTGGTCATGCCGATTTCGCGGGTCAGTGAGACGTGCTCCCGCAGGAATTCGAACTCGTCTTTGTTGAGGTTCGGATTGCGGCGAAGCATCTCGATGAGCTTCTTCGGATCCCGCGAGGTAAAGAAGAGGCGCACGACGGTGTACCCGTCGGCCCCCATATTCGAGACATTCTCGGCGATGATCCGGTCCATGCCGGAGATCACGGACATCACGGAAATCAGAGTGGTGGTGGCGAGGATGATGCCCAGCAGGGTGAGAAAGCTGCGCAGCTTACTCCCGCGGAGCGATTGGACGGCGCCGGTGACCGCTTCCCAGAACGACGCATGCGTAGTGGTCATTTTAAAGACCTAAGTGGGACAGGCCTCCAGGCCTGTCTGGACGGGCCACGAGGCCGGTCCCACAATTGCTGGTTTCTCGTACTAGCTCCTGGACGAAACCACCGTCAGTTTCTTAGCGTTTTGCAACTGTATCCAATCTATTATCGCCTGATCCGCCCAGAAGCGTTGCGGCTTGCGTCCGATGAACCCGAGGTGGCCGCCGTGCTCGGTGGCCAACAACTCGATCCGGGAATTCGAGCGGACCGCCTCCGAGCCGAAGATCTCGAACGGAATGAAGGTATCGTCCTTGGCCTGGATCAGCAGCACGGGCACCCGGATGCCCGCCAGAAAGCGGAGCGCCGACTGCGTCCGGTAATAGTTCTCGGCGTCGCCGAAGCCGAAGGACGGCGCGGTGATCCGCTGATCGATGCCGATAACGGTATCCAGGCCCGCGAAGTCATCGATCGAGTAACGCCCGGTGGCGCACAGACGGTCGCGCATGCGGTTCACGAAGCGGCGCTCATACAGCCGATTGTCAGGTTCGGCGATGCGGTGCGCGCAGGCCGACAGATCGAGGGGGGCGGAAACGCCGCAAACGCCGCCGACCAGCGGCAGGGCATCTTCGCCCATTTCCCCCGCGAGCTTCAGCACCACGTTGGCGCCCAATGAAAAGCCCACCAGGAAGGCCGGCTCACGGCCCTCGCGGCGGAATTCGCGGAGCACCGCCACAAGATCGCTGGTAAGGCCGGCGTGGTAGAGCGTCTGGCTGAGCCGCTCGGTGCCGCCGCAGGTGCGCATGTTGAAACGGTGCGCGGCAAAGCCCGCCCGCAAGGCGATAGCGCTGAGGCTCTGCATGTAGCCGGCCTCTCCCGAGCCCTCCAGGCCATGGACCATCACGATTTCGCCCGCCGCCCGTCCGGGCGGACGCTGCGATTCCACAAGCACTTGAACGCCCGGCTCGGTCTGGACGTACCGGCGCTCGACGGGGAAAGCGTCACCCGACGGCCGCTTCCAATAGTGGCCCGCGATGGTCTGCAGGTGCGGATTTCGGAAGAGAGGCTGGAAGGGAACCATGAAAGTCTGCGGAAACCTGTAGTATAAAAGATGTAACGATTATGCGTACAGCCATTCTAGCCTTGCTTTGCATTACGACCTCGTGGGTTGCCCTTGCGGACGATGCGCCACGGCCTGCTCCGCCTTTTACGATCATGCGCGCCGGGGGGCCGCCGATCCAACTCAGCCAATTTAAGGGCAAAATCGTGGCCTTGATCCTCATGAATCCCACCTGCCCGCACTGCCAGGCGCTGACCACTGCGATGGGTCCGGTTGCCAAGGAATATGCGCCCAAAGGCGTCCAGTTCCTGGAGTGCGCGTTCAATCCCAACCCCGAGGAGTTGGTGGCGACGTTTATCAAGACGTACCAGCCTCCCTTCCCTGTGGGATGGTCGACTGACCCCGCCGTGCGCGCGCTTCTAGGTTATTCTGCCATGGACACGCGATTGTCCTATGTTCCCCACATGGTGTTCCTGGATGCACACGGAATGATCCGCGACGACTTTCCGGCGGAGAGCGAATTGTTCAAGACCGATGTGCCCGGGACCCCGGAAATCAGAATCCGGGCCGAACTGGACAAGCTGTTGAAAGCCGGGGTTGCTACCACGGCCGCCGGCGCGGGCACCAAGAAAAAGTAGCCGGCTACTGCTTGGGCACTATCTTGACCTCGGTGACGTAATACCCGGGGTCGACGACCACCACGGTAGCCTGGATGTGGTCGCCGACGTGGAGCTTCTGAAAATCGGCCGGGGGCTTCACGGGATACTCCATGGTCATGGCTTCCATCCAATCGCCAATCTTGCCGGCGTCGATGGTGGCCGTGTTGGCGGTGGTATCCAAGTATTTAATCTCGCCCTGGATGGGGTATCGTTTGCCCGGCGGCAACTTGGCGCGGCACCCTGCCAGAGCCAGCGCTAATACCGCGATCACGATAAGTCTTCGAGTCATTTCCTTCATATTATAGGCTCGGGTTCGAGGCAAGCGGCGAGGATCGAGTTCCCAATCCCATGGCAAAGAAGGCCGGCTGCATCTGCTGGCCAAGATGAACCTTGGGGGAATAATCCCGGCGTAAGCAATATGCTAACATTGATCCTTGAACGTGATTAGCAAACCCGGTCTTCTGAAACTGGCCAAGAAGCACCCCGGTGCCACCAAGGAACTGACGGAATGGTACAAAACCGCGCACAAAGCCGATTGGACGCGCTTGGAGGATGTCCGGAAGTGTTTCGCGCCCGCCGACCAGATTGGCGATGTGTTGGTGTTCGACATCTGCCACAACGATTACAGGCTGATCACCACAGTGGACTACCCAACTAAGCGCATCTTCGTGAAGGCTTTACTGAACCACAAGGAATATGATCGGAAGGAATGGATGAAATGGGCAAAACACTGACCCCTAAAGCACCCGGCAGCGAAAACGGCGCGGGGCTGGACGCCGTCCTTTACGGCAAACTGTGCGCGGAGACTCTTCCCAAGGTGATCGAAAGCGAGGAAGAATTCGATCGTATGGTCGAACATCTGGAGCGGCTGACGTTCAAACATGACGCGTCGGCAGAAGAGAACGCGCTGGCTACTCTACTCGAGAAGCTGATTGCCGACTATGACGACAAGTTCGAACTCCCGGAATACCCCCCGCATGAGATGGTCAAATTCCTGATGGAGCACCGCGGGCTGAAGCAGGCAGATCTGGTGCCCGTACTCGGTTCGCGTGCCCAGGTGTCCGACCTTGTGAACGGCAAGCGCGGCATCAGCAAGGCCCAGGCGAAGAAGTTGGCCGAATTCTTCGGCGTCTCGGTTGAACTGTTTATCTGACGGAATTCTCCGTGTGGCGCGGTGGACACGGCGACTCAATGTGGACATGCTCGAGCCCTCAGCTTCGCTAAAAACAAAACCAACACAGGCAAGAATGCCCGTGCCACAACGGAATATGGCCACGCAATTGCCATCGTTACCCTCGGGTGCAATGTACGCTATCTCGTACAATGCTTAAAACAACGTGGCAAATCTCGATCGTATACGGGCGAGTTGGACGGCGTTATCGCGCGCCGCACAGAAAGTACCAGCCGGGATCGCGTGGGTCAGCACGCGGGTGGTCGGCCGCTGGGATTGGCAGCCGCCTTCCTGGCTCTTTTGGATTGGACGCCAGTTTGCGCGCGCCGGGCGCTATCTGGTAGCCGACTGGAAACGCGCCGGCATCGTCGCCTTCGCGCTTTTGGCCATGGTGGGCGGGTGGCTCTGGTATAAGAGCCTGCCCGTGCCGCACTACGTCCCTTACAAGATCACTCCGCCCGGACTCACGCGCTACGGCGACAAGGGCATTTCCTCCATCGAGCCGCTGGTCGTCGAGTTCGAGGAGTCCGCCGCTCCCCTGCAACAGGTGGAGAAGACCGTAACGGCCGGGATCGGCATCTCCCCGAAGATCGCCGGCGCCTGGTTCTGGGCGAGCGACACGACGCTGCAGTTTACGCCCAAGAACGATTGGCCGGTGGATGGCAGCTTCACCGTGAACTTCGCTCGCAAAGGTTTTTTTGCACGGGGCGTGGAACTGGACGAGAACAGCTTCGATTTCAAGAGCCAGCCGTTTTCAGCGAAGATTGCGGAGAGCCAGTTCTATCAGGACCCGGTCGACCCTAATCTCAAAAAGCTGGTCGCGACAGTGCAGTTCAGCCATCCGGTGGATACCGCCCAGTTCGAACAGAAGGTATCTCTGGAGGTCGCCAAAGACGCCGCCTACCTGGGATTGAAACCTGACAGCCGGAGCTTCACGGTGGTGTACGACAAGTTCAAACTGGCGGCGCATATCCATTCCGCCGCTCTGGCGATGCCGCGCGACGATACGCCGATGACGCTGAAAGTGGATAAGGGCGTCCGTGCGGCGCGCGGGGGCAATGAGACTAAGGACCGGCTGACAGCCGTGGTGGTGATTCCTGGGCGCTCCAGTCTGCGCTTCTCGGGGCTGAACATGATCGTGGTGGATAACGCCCGCTTTGAGCCGGAGCAGATCCTCATGATGACCAGCTCGTCTCCGGTGGCGGAGAAGGCCCTGGCCGGGAAGGTGTTGGCGTACCTGCTGCCGGAGCGTCATCCCAAACAAGCCAAGGACGACACCAATCCGTTTCGTTGGGATGATGAGAGTCAGATCGGCAAGGACATTCTAGCGCTATCTCAGCGCGTGACTCTTAGCTATGTCTCTTCGGAGCAGAGCGGAGACACTTCGCACGGCTTCAAATTCCGGGCTCCGGTGGGCCGCTATCTCTACGTCCTGGTGAGTGACGGCGTGGAGGGGACCGGCGGGTACGTTTCCGGCAAGCCGTTTGTCTCCTCGTTTCAAGTGGCGGCCTATCCGCAAGCGCTGACGTTCCTGGGAAAGGGCGCGCTGCTGTCGCTTTCGGGAGAAAAGAAGGTCGGCTTCCTGGTCCGCGATGTGGATCATGTGGAGATTGAGATCGGCAGGGTGTTGCCGAACCAGTTGCAACACATCGCGCCCCTGATGTCGGATTTCACCAAACCTTACGAGGACAGTGGACTGGCCGACAAGGTCCTGGAACGTTCTATCGAAGTTCGCGACTACAGCGATAAGCCCGCCGGTAAGCCGACCTATGACAGCATCGACCTCGGGCAGTATCTGCAGGGCAAGACCCAGAGCCGTGGGCTGTTCCTGTTAAGAGTGAGGTCGGTGACGCCGCCCGCGAAGGATGCTCCGGACGCGAAAGATGCTCCGGAGCAGAACAGTGCCGAGGCCGAAGCGGATACCAGTCAGGAGGATAATCAGGGCGGCGGGATGGAAGATACCAGGCTGATCCTCGTCACTGACCTGGGCTTTATCGTCAAGCAGGCGAAGGATGGTACCCGCGATGTGTTCGTGCAGTCGCTGCGCAGCGGACTGCCGGTGGATGGCGCGCGCATCGAAGTCATCGGGCGCAACGGCCAGTCGGTGCTGGCCGCCAACACCGAAAACGGCGGCCGCGCGAAGCTTCCGAAATTCGCCCCGTTGAAGCGTGAGAAGTCCCCACTGATGATCCTGGCGCAGAAGGATTCCGACTTTTCCTTCATGCCGTTCCAAACGCAGGGACGCACGCTGGATTTGTCGCGGTTCGATACGGGTGGGGTGGAGAATGCGAAGTCGGTGCAGCAGTTGTCAGCCTATCTGTTCTCGGATCGCGGAATTTATCGTCCGGGAGAGACCGCGCATCTCGGGCTCATCGTGCGGACTGCCGACTGGAAGTCGTCGCTGACCGGACTGCCGGTCGCTGTCGAAGTCACGGATTCGCGCGGTGCGGTAGTCAGTCGCAGTGCGATCAAGCTGTCGGCCTCCGCTTTCGAGGAGATCTCGTTTACCAGCCAGGCCGCCGCGCCCACCGGCACCTACCAGGCCATGGCCTACCTGGTGAAAAGTGAGAAGGAACAGGAACCGTTGGGCAGCACCTCGTTCAAAGTGCAGGAGTTCGAGCCGGACCGGATGAAAGTACGGCTCGACCTGAGCGACAAGCCGGTGGGTGGATGGCTGAAGCCGGACGACGTGAAGGCTCGCGCGACGGTGGCTCACCTCTTCGGAGAGCCCGCCGTCAATCGGCGGGTGGAAGCAGAGATGGATCTGACCGCGGTTCTGCCGGTCTTCGCCCGGTATCCCGAGCATCGTTTCCAGGCCGGCGAGTCCTTGAACGAGCCGTTTCATGAAGGCCTTCCCGACACGGTCACGGACGACAAGGGAATTGCCACATTGAAGCTCGATCTGGGGCGCTTCACGGGCCGGGCCTATCGTCTGAACATCCTGGCCCGTGCCTTCGAAGCCGAGGGCGGACGGAACGTGGCGGCACAAAGTAGCGCGATTGTCTCGGATGCGGATTACCTGGTGGGGGTCAAGCCCGACGGCGACCTCACATTCGTCAAGCGCGGTAGCGCGAGGCAGGCGAATTGGCTGGCGGTCAATCAGCAGCTTGCCCCGGTGGCCACGGAAGCTCTGACTCTGGAATGGGTGCAGCGCAAATTCGTCTCGGTGCTGACCCAGCAAAGCAACCAGACCTATAAGTATGTATCGCGGCGAAAAGAGATTGTCCGCGATAGCCGGAAGGTTCGCATCGCAGCCGGCGGCAGCATGTTCGCGCTGCCAACACAGGAGCCGGGAGATTTCGTCCTGGTGTTGCGGGACGCGTCAGGCGCCGAGTTGAACCAGCTCAGCTATAGCGTCGCCGGTGAGGCGAATATTACGGGATCGCTCGATCGCGATGCCGAGCTGCAGGTGCAGCTCGATAAGCCGTCCTACGCGGGCGGCGAAACCATAGAGGTGAGTATCCGCGCACCCTACATCGGAGCGGGGCTGATTACCATCGAGCGCGACCGGGTGTTGCAGCATCAGTGGTTCAAGACGTCCACCACCAGCTCGGTGCAAAAGATTCGGTTGCCCAGTGATTTCGAAGGCAACGGCTATGTCAGCGTGCAATTCGTGCGGGATCCCTCTTCCGATGAGATCTTCCTGAGTCCGCTTTCATACGGAGTTGCATCGTTCGCCGCCAATCTGGCAGCCCGCACGGAGCCGCTGCGTCTCAATGTGCCCCGCGAGATCAAGCCCGGCACGACCTTGACGATGCAGGTGGTCCCCGGTGAGGCCTCGCGCGTCGCCTTGCTGGCGGTGGATGAGGGCATCCTCCAGGTGGCCCGCTACAAGAATCCGGACCCGCTCAGCTATTTCTTTCAGAAGCGCAGGTTAGAGGTCGATACCAGCCAGATTCTGGATCTGATCCTGCCGGAATTTCAGCGATTTCTCGCATTGGCCGCGCCGGGCGGCGATGCCGACGGCGGGTTCGCAAGGCATCTGAACCCATTCGCTAAGAAGCATAAACCTCCGGTGGCGTACTGGTCCGGGATCGTGGATGTGGGTCCGGCGGGACAGGAGTTCCGCTATGCCGTGCCCGATTACTTCAACGGGAAATTGCGCGTGGTCGCCATTGCGGTCGGCCCCAAACGCGTGGGCACCGCCGCTGATGCGACCGAAGTAAAGGGCAGCTTTATCCTGACGCCGAACGTGCCCTCGATGGTGGCTCCGGGAGACGAGTTCACGGTCAGCGTGGGCCTCTTCAACAACACCGCGGGATTGAAGGGGCCGATTCATCTGGAAGCTCAAGTGAGCGCGGGTTTGTCGCCGCAGGGCCCGTCCAGCGTGGATTTGCAGGTGGCGGATAAGAAGGAAGGGGTCGGCGAGTTCCGCTTCAAGGCGAATGCGGTGCTGGGCCCGGCTTCGCTGAAGTTCATTGCGCGCAGTGGCGGACAGGAAGCGCGGATGGAAGAGAGCGTCAGCGTCCGGCCGGCAGTGGCCTATCGCACTCAACTGACTCTGGGCCGGTTCGACGGCGCCCGGACCGTGGTCCCATTGACACGGCAGATGTATACCGAAAGACGCAGGGTAGAAGCGGCGGTATCTTCCGTACCGCTGGTTTGGGGGCAGGGACTGATCGCCTGGCTCGACGACTATCCTTATTCCTGCACGGAGCAACTGGTGAGTAAGGGGATGTCGACGCTGCTGCTGGCATCCCGCCCCGAATTCGGCGCCGTGCGGAGCCGCATCGCGTCGTCGCCGGCCAGTACATTCTCGGTGCTACAAAGCCGGCAGAACGATTCGGGCGGTTTTGGTCTGTGGTCTTCCTCGCCCGATACCGCGGAATTCCCCAGTGTCTACGCGGCCCAGTTTCTGCTGGAGGCGAAAGACCGCGGGCAGAAGATTCCGCCGGCGATGCTTACCAGTCTCAATGAATGGCTGACTAAGTTCGCTTCCACGCCCGCTTCGACGCTGACAGACGGAAGATGGCGGGCTTATGCCGTCTATCTCCTCGCGCGGCAAGGGATCAATCCGGCGAATGCGCTCTCCAATGTAGAGCAGGAGTTGTCACACCGCTATCCGCAAGCCTGGCCGACGGATCTCTCGGCTGGCTGGCTGGCGGCAACTTACAAGCTGATGCAGCGCGACAAGGACGCGGAGCGCATCGTGGCCAAGGTTCCGTGGTCGCGAGTGAAACACGATTTCGGCGAGGAGATTTATTACGACTCGACGGTCCACGACGCGCAACTGCTCTACCTGCTGGCCCGTCACTTCCCGGCGCGGCTGGCCGGGGTTCCGCCTACCGTGCTCGAAGACGTGGGCAGCGCGGTGAGTGACAACCGGATCGATTCGTTGTCCGCTGCCTGGACGCTCCTGGCGCTGGACTCTTACGCGAAAGTGGCCGGGGCAGAGGGGAAACCGGGAATTGCCGAGGTCGGCAGCGATGGCCGCGAACGCGTGCTGACTCTGCCACCCGGTGCGATGCCAAAGGCGGATGTGTCCGCCACGGCCGCCAAGGTGCGTTTCAGCAAGGAAGGCGTCTTGGCGGCTTATTACAGCATCGACGAATCGGGCTTCGACCGCGCGCTGCCACCGGCGGCGGTGAACCAGGGTGTGGAGGTGATTCGGGAGTTTCTGGACCTGGACGGCAACCTGGTTACGAAGGTGACGGTCGGTCAGGAGTTCCTGGTGCGCGTGAGACTGCGAGCCACTTCACGCGAGCGCGTTGCCCAAGTTGCGGTGGTGGATCTGCTGCCTGGAGGCACGGAGGCGGTTCTGGAGTTACGGCCTACCGCCGACAGCAGCACTCCCGGCGCCGATCCCGCCGCGGCCCCACAATCGGAGGCACCTGCCTCCGGACTGCCGATCGGATTGCCGGCGAAGTCCAACTGGACGCCTCAACACATCGACGTGCGTGACGACCGGCTGGTGCTTTACGGCGATATTGGCAAGACCGTTGGGACATTTGTTTACCGCGTGAGAGCCACCAATGCGGGCGTATTCCAATCGCCGCCGGCCTTTGCGGAAGGCATGTACGATCGCAAGGTGACTGGAATGAGTCTGGCCGGAAAACTCGAAATCGTAAAGCCATGAGGAAGGCGATCCTGGCGAGAGTGCTCTGGCGGGTTTGGGAAGTCCTCAGGCAACCGCTCCCTCACGNNACGGTCGCGGCTCGGTTTGGTGGCTTTGTGGGGCAGGCGGTCTCCGCCTGCCTCGCCGACTTGCGGGCGCTTCGGTCGGATCGTCACCACCGCAACCGAGCCGCGACCGTGAGGGAGCGGTCCCCCGTGGGGCAGGTCACCGATCTGCCCGCCAAAAAGCCGGCTCCGCGATGGCCGCGATCGCAGTCCTCCTGGCGATCCTTCGTCTCTGGCCCCACGCGCCGCTGTCCGAGCGCATCCCTCTATCCACCGCCGTGTGGTCGGCCGATGGCGAGTTACTTCGTGTCACCTTAGCCTCAGACGATCAATACCGCCTATGGACGCCGCTCTCGCAGATGTCGCCTCCGTTGGTGGATGCCTTCCTCCTGAAGGAAGACCGCTGGTTCTACTGGCACACAGGAGTCAATCCACTCTCGCTCTTCCGGGCGGGATTCCGGACTTACCGCGGCGCGGGACGGCAGGGCGGCTCCACGCTAACCATGCAGTTAGCGCGCTTACTCTACCGTCAGAAGACCAGAACCGCCCCCGGAAAGCTCCGGCAGATCGCGGCCGCACTGTGGCTGGAAGCCCGATATTCGAAGCACGAATTGCTGGAAGCGTATCTGAACCTGGCGCCATTCGGCGGTAATGTGCAGGGCGTCGGAGCGGCGAGCCGGATCTATTTCGGCAGGCCGCCGGATCGCGTGGGCTTAGGGGAGGCGCTCACACTGGCCGTGATTCCGCAGAGCCCCGCGGCGCGCGCCGGACACGGCGCCGGGCAGGAGAAGCTACTGAAGGCTCGCCGGCAACTCGCGGCATTGTGGCTGGCGCACCATACCACCAGTGAGACCGAGCGTCGTCAGTTGGAGTCGCCGATCATAGCTGGCCCTGACTTCGCGATGCCGTGGCTGGCGCCGCACTTTGTCGATGCGCTGCTCGCCGAACGCACAGGCCGATCCGCGCGCATCGACACCACGCTGGATGCCGGCCTCCAGCGCCTGGTGGAACGCCAGATTCAACGCTACCTCGGAGAATACGGGGATCGCGGCATTCACAATGTGGCCGCGCTTCTGTTAGACTCCTCCGGCATGTCCGTCAAGGCATGGGTGGGGTCCGCCGAATACTGGAACGAATCGATCGACGGTCAGGTGGATGGCGTTCTGGCGAAGCGTTCGCCTGGGTCGGCCCTCAAGCCTCTCATCTACGCGATGGCGCTCGACCAGGGGGTGCTGCATCCCCGGACCATCTTACGCGATTCGCCGACGTCGTTCGGCCCGTTCACGCCGGAGAACTTCGACGGCCGTTTCTTCGGGCCGATCACCGCCGAGGAAGCCCTGATCCGCAGCCGCAACATACCTGCGGTCTGGGTGTCGATGCAGCTCAAACAGCCGAGTCTGTACGGATTCCTCGAAAGCGCCGGTGTGAGAGGGATGAAGGCCGAGTCGTATTATGGGCTGGCATTGGCGCTGGGCGGCGGC
>PMTT01000929.1 GCA_003167275.1 Bryobacterales bacterium
AACCACCTGCGGATCGGCCAGGCGCTATACCGCGAAAACTGCGTGGTCTGCCACGAGATCGATCGGCAGGAGTCGAAGAAGCTCGGCCCCAGCTTCTACCAGCTTTTCCAGCGCCCGCAAATGCCCATCGCCCGGATGAAGCCAAGCCGCGACTACATCAAAGTGCGCGTGAAGTTTGGCGGGACACTGATGCCGGCATTCCGTGGATGGCTAACCGACCGCGATATCGACAGCCTGATCGACTACATCGCCTCGAAGTAAGTCAAGCTCATACCTTCCTGGCGGCTAAGATCGCATGGGCTCCGTATAAGCATAGGAGGGCGCCTACGGCCAACAGCAGCGCATACAAAACTGCTGCCCGCCAGACCTCGGCGGGCGAGATTGCGCTGTCCCTCAACTGCGCATGAATCAGCAACACGCCAAGTGGCAGGTTGAAGAGCATCCCCGTTCCCACTCCAGGGGAATAGGAATGCTTAACCAGGCTGATGATGAAATGGGGCAGCACTGCATTGATTGCCATGACGAGGGCAAATCCTGAGAGGGCGCTTTGAAAATGGGAGGCCTCCTTCGAAACGCAGACGCCAACCACCGGAATCCAGATCACAACGCTGACCAACGAGGTCAGGACCCAATATATCTTGGGGTTTGGCTCGAACCAGAATTTCAAATGAGAGCGGATCCAGCCTACCAGAAACATCCCTTCCTCGAGATTGTGAAGCGTGACGCCAATTCCGAACAGGATAGCCGTCAGCTTATACGAAGAGGCGATCATTTGATCCGCCCGCACGCGGCGGCCCGCAAAGGCTGCCTAATAAGTTCATTGTACTTTAGCGCGATGTGGTGTTCCACAAAAGGGTAAGTCTCGGGACGGCCGCCGAGCCCATGTAAGAACCGCTGGTTGACCGACCGTGACATCGACAGCCTCATCGACTATATCGCCTCGAAGTAGGTGGCGGGGGCTCTCCTCGACGGGCCGGTCAGAGTGCATAATAATGCCATGAGCGGCAAAGCACGGAAGCCCAAAGCGGGCAGCCCCGAAAAGCGCGATGCGGGTTTGCGCCAGGACGTGCAGGAAGCGATCGACCGGGCGTGGCCGGATGGCATCGTGGAGTTGTCCTACGATCCGGACGAGTCGTATTTCTGGGAAGTCGATGAGGAGTTGAGGGCGGCCTTCCACCACATCGCGAACGCGCACTTGCTGTACGAGCGGGAAGCGCAAGGAGAGCCGATCTGGTGGGGTTCGGACGCGGGTGATGAGGAGCCACCGGACGAAATGACGAACTCACGTTCTTACCATGTGTTCTTCCTCAGCCCCGAGGGCGAGGCATTCACCTGCGAGATCGAAACCGAAGTCGTCACAGAACCCGAGTTCATGGCCGAGGAGTTCGAGGAAGGCGCTTGGGGGGAGGATCCGCTGGCGGACCGGAATTCCGGTACCAGGAGAACGGGATGGGTGGTGGCAGTGTCGCTGGTCGCGCCCTTTGCGGTCATCGAGTTCGGTGACAGGACCAGTTACGACGACGGCAGCGGTGGCGGGGCTGAGATCGAGCCCTACGCCAAGAACGAGGACGGTGAGTGGATAAACCTGGAAGAAGAGTTCCGAAAGGCCAAAGGGGACCAGGCGTACGAAATCCTTCTGAAGTTGCGAGCGGAAATCCGGGACATTCTGGAGAAGCATGGGGTTGCCGTACTGCCCGCGGGGGAATGGCGGAGAGCGGCGCCCCGGTTGCGCGGCGGCGAGGAAACCTGCATGGCAATTGAAGACAGGCCGGTCAGGGTGCTGGACGCATTCTTCTTTGAGCAGATGTAGGCAAAGATGAATTGGCCGGGCCTTCGCTCCGAAGACCGGATCCAGTGGTGGGCATGGCTTTCGGACGTTGTCTCCTCATGCCGAACAGGGGCAGTCTACCTCCAGGCATCACCACCATGTGCGATCGATGCTCTGAGGGAGGCATTTTAGGCATATCCTTGAGAAGTACCGGCACTTCATGGCATCCGAACCCTCGATCCTGACCACTACCGTCGGCTCTTACCCCGTCCCGGACTGGCTGGCGGCGCTGCCCAGCGAGCAGGCGCGCCTGGATGCCACGCGGGTGGTCTTCGACATCCAGCGGCAGGCCGGCATCGACCTGCCCACCGATGGCGAACTGTACCGGTTTGACGTCAACCATTCCGATACCAACGGCATGATCGACTACTTCGTCCGCCCAATGGCGGGCGTGCGGACTCAGGTGGGGCGCAGCGACCACGAAGCCTTCGCGCGCATGAGCGCCATGCGGTTCCGGCGCAAGGCCGCGGGCGTGGTGGAAGCGCCTCTGGGCGAGGGCTCGCTCAACCTGCCGGCCGACTGCGAACTGGCCGCCGGCGTGGCAGGCGGGCCGTTTAAGTTCACCGTCACCAGTCCGTACATGCTGGCACGCACGCTGCTCGACCGGCATTACGGCAACTTTGAAGAATTGCTGATGGCCGTCGCCCGAGTGCTGGCGCAACAGGTGGCCGGGCTTCCGTGTACGTGCCTGCAGGTGGACGAGGCCAACATACCCGGCAACCCGGCGGACGCTCCCATCGCCGCGGCGGCCATCAATCTGGTGCTCGATAGCTTCACCGGAGCGCGCGCCGTGCACCTCTGCTTCGGCAATTACGGCGGCCAGACCATCCAGACGGGTGAGTGGCGGGCGCTCACCGATTTCCTGGACCGGCTGCACGTAGACCACCTGGTGCTGGAGGTGGCGCACCGTCCGGCGGCCGATCTGGAGGCGCTCCGGGACGTGGATCCGCGCATCCGTCTGGGCATCGGCGTGGTGGATGTGAAGGTCAACCACGTGGAGACGCCCGAGGAGATCGCCCGCGCTCTGGAGCGCGCCGAGCGCGTGTTGGGGCGCGGCCGCCTCGGCTGGATTCACCCCGATTGCGGCCTCTGGATGCTGAAACGCTCCGTGGCCGATCGCAAGATCGCGGCGTTGTCGAAGGGCCGTGACCTGTACCTGGGACGAATATGAAAATCGTGGGGCATGCTTTAGCTTGCCGAAATCCAGGGCAAACTAAAACATACCCAACGGGGGAATTATGATCGCCTTTCGCGACCGCGCCACTGGCGCCCAAGTCTGGCAGGTGACCGACGGGCCGGCCACCAGCCATCCCACTTACTTCCTCCAAAGCTCGTTCTTTCCGGGCGGCCGGGAGATCTTCTTCACGTCGTACCAGACCGGCTCGGCGCAGTTGTTCGAAGCCTCGCTCGATTCGGGCGCGATGCGGCAGATTACCAGCGGGGTGGCGATCCATCCCTTCTCGGCGGCGCTCGCACCAGATGGCGAAACGCTGGTCTTCACCCGTGGCGGAGGACTGTGGGCCATCCACCGGCACTCTTTAGCTGAGCGCCTGGTCGCCGATTTTCCCGGCGCCCAGTTAGGCGAATGCTCCATCAGCCGCGATGGCGAGTGGCTCACCGCTGCGTTCAAATCCGGAGCGCAAAGCGGCCTGGTCGCCGGGCGCATGGACGGATCGGGCTGGCATACGATCCCGTTTCCGCGCACCGTCATTCATCCGCAGTTCCATCCACTGGAATCCGAGTGGATCGAGTTCGCGGGCGACCCTGCGCCCCGCATGCACCGCGTGCGGCGCGATGGCAGCGGCCTGGAGTGCCTGTACCAGCACGGCAACGATGAGTTCCTGGTTCACGAAACCTTTCTCGGGGAAACCGGCGACCTGGTATTCACGGTGTGGCCGCGCGCCCTGTGCCGCATGGACTGGACCACGCGCCAGATTCGCACCATCGCGGAGTACAACGCCTGGCACATCGCGCCTGACCGCCACGGCCTGCGGGTGCTCTGCGATACCAACCACCCGGATGAAGGCCTGCAGATCATCGACGCTGCTACCGGCGCGCGGCGCCAACTCTGCCTGAGCGAATCGAGCAGCCAGGGCACCCAGTGGCGCTACTCGCGCTACGCGCTGGCCGAAGATTTCGCCCAGGCGCGGAACACCCTGAGCTGGATGGAGAATGCCGCCGACACGGTGTACGGCCCGCAGTGGAGCCACCCGCACCCTTCGTGGTCCACCGACGAAAGCAAAGTGGCCTTCGCCAGCGATCGGACCGGAACGGCGCAGGTGTACGTGGTGGAAGTACCGTCGGGGATGTAGGTGCCGTGGATTCGGTTTGGTTTTGTGTGGCAGGCGGTCTCCGCCTGTCTCGCCCCCCTTGCAGTCGTTCCTGCACGGGTTGTCGAATGCCCCCCGTTCCGGCGTAAGATCGGAAGGAATGATTCCCATCCGCACCGATCTCACGCCGGAAAAGCTCGAACCCCAGGTACGCCGCCTCTTCGAACTCTCGGCCGCCAAGATCCGCTCGATCGAGCAGTCCTGGGAGCCGTCCCAGGGGGCGCCGGTCTTCACCAGCCAGGGGCGCTATACCAGCCGCGGCTGGACCGAATGGACCCAGGGCTTTCAGTTTGGCTCCGCCATTCTTCAATTCGACGCCACCGGCGATCACGAATTCCTCGAAATCGGCCGCCACCGGACCGTCTCGCTCATGGCGCCGCACGTCACCCATACCGGAGTCCACGATCACGGCTTTAACAACGTCAGCACNNAATGCTCCGGCGCCGTGCAAGCCATGCGGTGGTCGCGGACAGCCGACGGCGGCGGGTACATCTATTCCTTCAACGGACCGCACTCCCTGTTCGTCGACACCATCCGTACGCTGCGGGCGCTTCTGGTAAGCCACCGGCTGGGTCACGTCCTGATGGGCGAAAACGATCGGAAGATCTCGCTGCTCGACCGCGCCATCGATCATGCCCGCGCCACCGCCCGGTACGCGGTCTACTACGGTGAGGGGCGCGATGCCTATGACATTCGCGGCCGGGTAGCCCATGAGAGCGTGTTTAACGCCAATGACGGCCATTACCGCTGCCCCAACTCGCAGCAGGGCTACTCGCCCTTCAGCACCTGGACCCGTGGGTTGGCGTGGGCCATGTGCGGATTCGCCGAGCTACTGGAATTCTTCGACAGCGGGGAGGGACTCCCGGCGCCTCCGCCCGAATTCGAAAAGGCCGCCCGCGCCACTTGCGATTTCTATATCGAGAACACTCCGCCCGACGGCATTCCGTACTGGGATACGGGCGCGCCCGGTCTGGCGCAGCTCGGCGACTGGCGCAGCCATCCGGCCGATCCGCTCAATCCGCACGAACCGGTAGACAGCTCGGCGGCCGCTATCGCTGCGCAGGGATTGCTGCGCCTGGGAAAGCACCTTGGCGACGCGCGGTATTGGCAGGCCGGGCTGGCGGTTTGTGAGACCCTGTTCGCCGAGCCATACCTCAGCACCGATAGCCGCCACCAGGGCCTGATCCTGCACTCCGTCTATCATCGCCCCAACGGTTGGTGTGCCGGATCCGGCGAATCTTGCATGTGGGGCGATTATCACGCCCGCGAGGTCGCCTTGTACCTGCTCCGGCTGATCGAAAAGGGGCCGTACCTGAAGTTCTGGCCTTCCTTCTGAGACTGTCAGCTAGTCGAATCCATTGTCCTACAACCCCTCCAGTTCTTCGCAGCCTGCGATTCTCGTCGGGCAGCCAATCTCGGCTGATGACTGAGAGCGCGGATTCGCGTCTGCTCCACAACTAAAGCAGATCGTGCCGATTCCGCTTTTCCAGCGTCTTCAGAATCTCACCCACCTGCTGGGCCTTGTCCCGCCTGGCCACCAGCAGCGCATCGGGCGTGTCCACTACGATCAGGTCGCTCACGCCCAGCAGCGCCACCACCTTTCCGCGCGCATCCAC
>PMTT01000592.1 GCA_003167275.1 Bryobacterales bacterium
ACTATCTCCGCGTGAGCCCGGCGACGGGGGAGGCGGAGATGCGCTATCACATCGAATTCGCCACGCCGGATTCCCGCCGCTTCACCTTTGAGGGCATCAAGTACATGCAGAAGGACGGCCCTGGCGGTCTCCGCTCGATTGCCGAAATCCTCGGAGATTACACGACGCTTTACTGCCACGTCTCCGAGCAACTGGCGGGCGGCGGCACACACGAGACCGGCACCGCCTTGCTCCGGTTCCGCACGTTCGAAGACTTGGCCGCCGTAGGTAATCTCGCGGGATTCCTGGCATCATTCCAGGTCACCGGCACCCAGGACGCAACGTATCAGTTACAAGCGCGCCTGCGGTTTATCGCGTTCACCGCGCAGTTTGTGGTCCGCGAGTACGACCCGCTGGGTTTCGGGGCGTAAAGGCCCAGGCAGAGGCGTCAGTCTCAGCTAGAGACCGAAGACTTCACGCAGGCCCTGCTCGACATGGGCGAGATCATCCGCGTGGAGCGGAGCCAACACACGCTGGAGGCGTTTCTCAACCGCCATGAGGTTCGACAGTCGAGCCGTACTGGGATGACGCAGGCCCAAGTCCTTCCAGTGTCGCAGAGGATGATCGCCCCCGCCAGGCCGCGTGTAAAAGCGTTGCTGGCTGCTGATCGGGCAGACAATGAGATCAGGCAACGTGCGGTGGAACGCATCCACGCTGACTACCACCGCCGGCCGACGCTTGGCGCCACCCTGGCCGGTGAACAGCACATTCACGACGACGACGTGACCACGCTCATAGATAGTCGTAGAGAGCATCGTCCTCGCCTTCCCAAGCCTGGCTGAGACGACGAGTGGCTAAGCTCGACCACTCCAGACGCTCAAGGTCCTCCTCGGTGATCGCTTGAATCATTGCGTATGGCTTACCGTGGCGGGTGACGATGAGCGGCTCACGCGCTTGCGGGCCCTGGCCAAATACGCGGAGAGACCGTTTTTCACTTCGACGACGCTGGCGAAACGCACGATCTTTCCTCTAGCCATGATTATAGCCAGATTCTGGGGAGCCTTTTCTACCTCATCCCCGCCTTCACTTTCCCGGCCAACGCGCGAATGGTATATGGCTTTTGTATGAAACCCGCCAGCCGCTGGCCGGCGAACTGCTGAATCACGTCGGTCTCGTGGTACCCGCTCGACAGAATCACCCGCACGTCGGGCCGGATCTCTTGCAGCCGGCGAAGCGCTTCCTCGCCACCCATTTCGGGCATGGTGAGGTCCATCACCACAAGGCGGATCTCGTCGGGCCTCTCCGCGAACAGATCGACCGCCATCTGACCATCCCTGGCCACCAGAACCTCGTAGCCGTAACGTTCCAGTGCCATCTTGGCGGTCCGGCGGATGGTGGGCTCATCATCCACCACCAGAATCAAACCGCTGCCGCTCAGGTCATCTTCGTGGTCCGCCAGCTCCGTCACCCGGTCGACTGCGCCCAGCGCCGGAAATACCACGTGGAAGGTGCTCCCCTCTCCGGGACGGCTCTCCACGCGTAGCCCGCCCTGGTGGGCGCGGACAATGCCGAGAACCGCGGAAAGCCCCAGTCCCCGGCCCATGAACTTGGTGGTGAAGAAAGGATCGAAGATCCGCATGCGCGTGGCCTCGTCCATGCCGGTCCCCGTATCCTGAATCTCCAGGCTGACGTATCGGCCAGGTTCCAATTGACCCGCGCCGAAATTCGCGCGGGCATACTGCTCATCGATCTCCTGTTCGCCGGTCCTCACTACTACAACTCCCGGTGTGTTCTGCGGGATGGATTCGGCGCCGTTAATCACCAGGTTCATGATGACCTGCTGAATCTGCCCGGCATCGGCATGAATCGAGCTCGCATTCTCATCCAGATCGAGCCGCACGTACACGGTCTTGGGTATGGATGCGTGGACCAGGACGCTGATCTCCTTGACCAGAGCCGAAAGGTTCACGGGGCGCATGTCGAATCGGGCCTTACCGGCGTAGGCCAACAACTGGCGCGTCAGGTCGGCTGCGCGCTGGCTCGCCTTGAGGATCTCGGAAACCGTTTCGCGGTAGACCTCGGCCAGCGGCGCAATCTGCAGCAGGCTCGCATTTCCCATGATCCCCACCAGCAGATTATTGAAATCGTGTGCGATCCCCCCAGCTAGAACGCCGAGGCTTTCGAGCTTCTGGCTTTCCAGCAGGGCGGCCTCCGACCGCTTGCGTTCGGTGATGTCCGAGACAAAAGCCAGAGCCCGCAGCCCTTCGGGCTCCTCTACGAAGCTGAGGCCCATCTCCACGGGGAATTCGTGCCCGTCCTTGTGCCGCGCCGTCAACTCCAGCCCGGTGCCCATGGGCCGCGGCTTGGGAGCGCGGAATAATCCAGCGATGTGCCGGGCATACATCTTGCGCAGCTCTTCCGGAACCAGGTTCGTGACGTCACTGCCGATCAACTCCTCCCGGCTATAGCCACACAGTTCCACCAGTCTGGCGTTGAGCTCTTCGATGTGCCCCTGTTCGTCAACCCGGAAGATGCCTTGCGACGCGGTTTCAAAGTAAGCCCTCAGTTTCGCGGCGCTGACCGCGATGGCGTTCTCGGCCACTTTTTGCTCGGTGACGTCGGTAAAGGTGCCGACCCACTCGCGGAACGACCCATCGGCATTCGCGACCGGAATGCCCCGCACCATTAAGTGCCGGTAGCCGCCCTGGCGCATGCGGACGCGGTACTCACTCTTGAGGATGCTCTTGGCTTCGATGGCGTCCATCCACGACCGCTTCACGCGGTCGCGGTCGTCGGGATGCACCGCGTCCAGCCAGTTCCATCCTTCGCTCTCCGCGTGCGATTGCCCGGTGATTTCATTCCACCACGCCCGGCTGGTTTCGTCGCGCCGGCCGGAGCTGTCCGCGGTCCAGACGATTTGGCCAGACGCCTCCACCAGTGCACGGTAACGCGACTCGCTTTGCAGCAATTCCCGTTCAGCCTTTTTTCGCTCCGTGATGTCACGGCAGGAGCAGAAATGCAGGCCGTTTAGGTACCGCGATGAGGAACTCCACTCCAGATCCACCAGCCTGCCATCCACCGCCCGTAGAGGAAACTCAACCGTTGTGGAAGGCGGCGATTTCAGCCGCGTCAGTGCGTCCAAGGTTTCGGACCATCGGTCAGGGGGGATGAAATCCAGGAACTGAGTACCGATCAGGCGTTCGCGCGATGCGCCGAGCAATCGGCAAAAGCACTCATTGACGTCCACGAACCTGCCATCGCCGTCGACGATCAGAATGCCGTCGTGGGTGGCTTCGAACAGCGCCCGGTAGCGGTCTTCGCTGGCGCCGAGCGGATCCATGCCGTTTGGCCGGTCGAGTGGATTGCGGGACGGGGCTGGGTCAGACACTAACTCAATGATAAGACCAGGATTGCCCCTGGACGAAGAGGCTGGCCGGAGGATGTATCAAAATGGACCTTCCGGCGAAAAAGCGACCGAAACCGAGCGCATCGAAAAACGGAACTGCAGTTCCCTTTCTTTGGCATGATCTATTCAAACCAAACAAGTTATGAGCAGGATTTCCGGAACTACAGTTCCCGAAATGGGGTCTCATGCCTGCCCCAGTCCCCAAACTTCCGACACGTACAACGATTATTCGATCGGCCTGACGAACTGGCCACGGGCCCTCTTTCGCAAGAACTGAGAAACTGCGATCAATGCGATGCCCGCAAGGAGGAACGTGGAAGGCTCCGGAGCCGGCGACGGACTCTCAATACCGAGGGGCATGGGGCCTCCATCGAGGAATTCCGGGCCTGCCAGCATTTGAGCGGGCTGACCATTTCCCACGTCGACGTTACTGTAAATGTAGGCGTCGTTGGAAGACTGGCCCAGACTCGCAGCTTCATAGGTTTGGGCCCAACTTAACACGGTCGGGTCGGTAGGATTGTTTGGATCGGTAGATGCCTGCACCAGGCCGGAAGAGAATCCATCCCCTCCATCGTGGACGATATCCCAGATTGCGAGTTGAAGACCCGCTCCTTGAGCCGAGTTCGTGACCCAATCCGACTGCGGCAAAACCGAGGGTGTGGAGGGATCCGAGGGTTCGGTGGGAAGAAGTGTGTTATCGAGGAGCCACGACACCCGGTTCAAGTCCTTACCAGGCACATCATTCGGACTGACGACCGTCGATCCGTAGGTCTGGCCGAGGTAGATGTCGGTGAACAGATCCACGCAGAGACTTTCCCGGTTGTACTGCTGGCCATCCTGGTTCAGCGTGATGAAGATGACTCCGGCAAAGTAGGTTTGTTCGTTGGTGCCGTTGGCATCGATCCAGATGTTTGCTCCGCGGTTCCAGTCGGCCCCGGTGGCGATGATCGTGGTGGCGGAGGAAAGTCCGCCAAAGAGCAACAGGCCTGCGAGCAATCGCCCGGAGTCGCGGATTAAGGATGAGTTGCGTTTCATGATTCGGTTGGCCGTCCACATCTGGGCGGCAGTACCAATTTAGTTCAAAAGTACTAGAACTTGAAAGTAATGGTGGTACCGAGTGGGTACCGCTAACTATCGAGCTACAAAGGTTAGCTGCCAGCGCGCAACGATTAACCAAAGTAACCCCGGACCCTGTACCGGTCTGGAATTGCGCTGGTTTGGCACACGGAGCGCCGGTCCCAGTTTGGGCGGCATCGAAGGCAAGTCCGCCGCTCTTGTAGCTTTCCGTGCAAAGGCACGGATACGGGCGGCCGGTTGTACTATGGATCTGGTTACCTCAGGGCGACCGTCTACAACGTTTCGATGGAGGACTCGATGCAATTCGTAGCCGCTATTACCTCCCTGGCCGCGGCGCTGCTTTTCGCCGGTGTTTCAGCCGCCCAGGAACAGGCGAAACTCCCGGACGGATTGTATGCAGAGATCAAAACACCTAAGGGGAGGATCGTCGCAAGGCTCGAGGCGGATCTCACGCCAATGACGGTCGCGAACTTTGTAGGGTTGGCCGAAGGCACGATTGCGAATGCCGCATTCGAACTCGGGCGGCCTTTCTACGACGGTTCCACCTTCCATCGCGTGGAAGCAGGTCACGTCATTCAGGCGGGCATCCCGCAGTCGGATCGCGGCCGGAACCCCGGTTACACCTTCCCCAACGAAATCCACGCCCGGGTGAGCCACAATCACGCGGGCGCCCTGAACATGGCCAACGCCGGGCCAAATACCAACGCCGCTCAGTTCTGCATCATGCTGGGCGACCGGTCTTACCTGGATGGCGACTTCACGGTCTTCGGCGAGGTCGTCGAGGGCTTGGACGTGGTGATGCGCATCGCGCGCGGCGACGCGGTGGAGAGCGTTCGCATCGTGCGCGTCGGGGCCAGGGCCGAGCGGTTCCATCCGACCACGGAATCGTTCCGGGCACTGGTCAGGGAGGCCGAACAGCGTGTGGCGGAGCATGCGGAGAAGAAGCGGCTGGCGGAGCAGGATTGGATCGCACGCAACTATCCGAAGGCTGCCGGACCGGCAGGCGGAGTCCTGACCGGGTTGCTGACGGCGGGCCAGCCTGCCAGGGATCAGGGTGCGGCACCCAGCAGCGGCATGCTGCGCGTCCGTTACCGGGGCAGGGAAGTCCGATATGTGGGGCAGGTAATCGGCCGCGAGGGTCCGCCGCTGGAGGTGATCGCTTTCGGGAGTGGCGATAAGGGCGTTCCCGGTTTTGTGGATCCGCCGCAAGTGTTCATTGTGGAGCCCGGTAAGACCAAAATCAACCCGGGCCTGGATAGCGTCATCGCCACCATGCAGCCGGGCGAACATCGCGTGGTGATCGTGCCATCGGCCTTGGGGTACGGGCGCGCCGGTCTCTACCCGCCGGAAGCCGCCGGCAGGCGCCGGTTCGTGATCTCGCCCAACACGCTGCTGGTCTATGACGTGGAAGTGTCAGGCAACTCGCACAATGCGCCTCGTGTCTATTAAGGGACCATCCCCTCGATGCCGCACTTGTTCATCGGCGTGGGGATTTGGCACGGCCGAGTTTATCGACTCCACAAGGGGGGCATGTCGAGAATTCAGACTGAGTTTAGCAGAACAGCTTGGATAGCGCCTGAATGACGGCCGCCCGGTTCTTAGACTGAACACCTGTTAGTGTACAATTGGGCCTGGCATTGGAGCCATCTATGCTGGGGGATCTCATAGCCGACCGCTACAGAGTTGAGGCCGAACTCGGCCGCGGCGGCATGGGGGTTGTACTCCGTGCTCATGACACGCGGCTGAACCGCACCGTCGCTGTGAAACTCCTGCCCGCGGACGCCGCTCAACCAGAATTTCTTCGGCAGCGCCTCGCCTCAGAGGCGCGCATCGCCTCCGCACTGAACCACCCCGGCATTGCCACCGTGTACGACTTCATCGAACAAGACGAAGCCGCATTCATCATCTACGAATTCGTTCCTGGCCGCACATTGCGCCGGCATTTGGAGTCCGAGCGCTTCAATTTCAGCGATACGCTCGATGCAGCCCTCCAGTTGACCGAAGCCATCACCGCCGCGCATGACAACGGCATCATCCATCGCGACCTTAAGCCCGAGAATATCATGGTCACAACGGACTCAAGCGGCGGACGCCGCATGAAGATCCTCGATTTCGGCCTCGCCAAGCAACTGCAACAGCCATGTCATATTGAAGCGGCCGCGCCGACGCAAACTATGCTTGCTCAAACTGCGCCAGGTTTCCGACTCGGAACGATAGCCTACATGGCTCCGGAGCAGCTAGACGGCGGGCGGACGGACGCTCGTACCGACATCTATGCCCTCGGCCTTGTGCTCTATGAAATGGCGACCGGCGTCCATCCGTTTCGCGGTGCAACGCTAGCGGCAACCATCGCGAGCGCATTAGGCACTACGGCTCCTCCGCTCTCACGGCACAATTCCACGCTGCCGGCCGGGTTCGACCACGCCGTCCTAAAGTGCCTCCGCAAGAACCCCGCCGACCGTTTCCAATCCTCGCGCGAGCTGTTTATCGATCTCCGTAACGTTACACATGATCTGAATTCCGCCACTGCGCAGGCGGTCCTCGCACCCACTGAGCCTGGCTTCGCCCGCCGCATTTTTTCTCTGGTCCTGCGACACGGTTGGGAGTTCTTGCACGTTCGCCTGTGCATCTGGTGCGTCATGTTAGCCTTCGTGGCGTGGCGATTCCGCGTCGCAACACCTGGAGCCGTGGGCTTGGCAATGTTCTTCGCTGCCCTGATCTGCACGACCGTGCTGTCTGGATTGCTCTTCACTCTTCTTTACACGGACATTGCCGACAAGAGCCGCCTCGCGGCGGAGGTGCGCCGGATGGCGCCGTGGTCCCGCGTTTTGAGCATCATGATAGGGTTACTTGCCTGGGTTATGGCCGTAATGGTTGCTGGCACTCATACAGTTCTCGCCGTGTTCCTGATTCTCATGGGCACAAAATTTGGGGTTATGGTTCTCACGCTTAAACCCTCGATGGACCGCGGAGTCCTGTCCTCAAAGGACCTCACCTAGGTCCTAGGAGTAGGTGTAGAGAATGAAGAGCATCTCAGAGGCGCCGGTGTGAAGGCCAAGGCGGAGGAGCATGATAAGCTTCAGACATAACGAGGCCCGGAGTGGATGCCTGTGACTGCCTTCCCCAGAGAACGTTTCTCATCCGAGGTGACGCTGACCCCGTCGCTGGTATCCGCGTATGCGGAGGGCGCGGGCGACACCAATCCGGTTCACCATGACGCCCGGTTCGCGGCAGCCACCCGATACGGCCGGCCCATCGCCAGCGGCACGCATACTACTGCGCTCCTGCTGGGTCTCACCGCATCGCATTACTCCAAGTCCGCAGCCATGGTAGGTCTGGAGTTTTGGGTGCGTTTCCGCCGCCCGATCTACGCGGACGAAACGATCCGGCTGGAATGGCTGGTGGTGAAGGTCACGCCGAACGCCAAGCTCGGTGGAGACGTCGTGGAGTTGCGCGGGCGGATCCAAAACCAGCAGGGAAAAACCGCGTTGGGAGCCAAGGGCCGAATCCTGGTCACGGATCGCTTATAGGGACGCCCTATTCGCGACCGGCATTCTTCCGCCAGCGGCCGACCAACTCGCGAGCGGCAGCAGGCCAATCCGAAAACTGAAACTGGAAGCTCTGAGCCAGAAGACGGCCAGGCACCACGCGCCGGCTCTTGAGCACGAGTTCCGACTCGGTCCGCATGAGAAACGCCCCAATCTCAATCATCCAGGCTGAAGCAGGCAAGCCGATCCGCGTCCCCCAGGCTTCGCGTAATGCGCGCAGGAAGTCGCGATTCGGCAGCGGATTGGGTGAAGCGAGGTTCACCACACCGGTGAAATCGTCGCGCGCGATCAGGAAATCCACTGACCGGATGAGATCGGTTTCGTGAAGCCAGGAGACAAACTGCGAGCCCGAGCCATTGGTGCCGCCCAGGCCGCGGCGGACCAGGCCCAGAAGCACGTCGAAGATCCCGCCGCGGTCCGGGCTGAAGGTGATGGCACTGCGCATCGCGACCTTGCGGGTGAGCGGCGTGGGAATAGAGAAGAACGCCTCTTCCCAACCCTTGGCCACGCGGATGGAGAAGTTCCAGGTATCCGGTGCTCCCGGCTCGTTTCCGCCGAGCTCGCCGGTGGCCTCGTCCATGGGGCGGTCGAGCGCGTGCCGGTAGATGGTGGCCGTGCTGGCGTTGAGCCATACGCGGGGCGGATGCTGGAGTCCGGCGATTACCTCGTTCAACAGCAAGGTTGAGAGGACGCGCGAGTCGTAGATGGCGCGTCGATTAGCCGCGTTGTAGCGGCAGTTGACACTTCGGCCGGCGAGGTTGATGCAGACATCGCTCCCCTCCAGATCGGCGATCCAGTCACTTTGCGTGAGGCCGTCCCAGGCGGTCACGCGCCAGGGAGCGGGCGTGACGCCGCGGCTGAGTACCGTGACCGCATGGCCTTGCGCATGAAAGTGGCGGGCGAGGATCTGGCCGACTTGCCCGCTACCGCCGGGTATGACGATTCGCATAACGGAGTCCGGTCGAACTTCCTAGGTTGGCCGGTAGACCTCTTTGCCGAGGATAGCACCGCAACCGATGCAACGCGGTCAGTTCCTCGCTCAAGTGAGTTACCGTTGTCGGGATTCTCGTGGATCAACCTGGGCAACCGCTCCCTGAGTCCGTGGCACAGGCATTCTTGCCTGTGCCACGAACTCAGTGCTCTCGGGTCGTGACCCGCTATCGCCTGGGCCGGGAAGGCGAGCGCATCGTCCGCCACCACCAGCGTAATCCCGAGCCGGCCGCGCTGGGCAGCGCTGCTACATGGCGCTTCAATCGCGTAGCGATGTATGCCCAATAGCGCATCAGCTTGAGTGCGCGCCTGCGCCAGCTCATTTCGCTCTCGGGGATGTAAACGGCGTCTACCTGCCCGGGCAATCGTCCGGGGAAGAGGCGTCGCCGCGCCACGCTCCACGCGTCCCCCAGGGAGCTGAGCAGGCTCACATGCAGCCAAAGCTCGTCCTTACGGGAATGGAAGCGGTAACCGGCCGGCGAGGTCGCGAACTCTTGAAACCAGGCCTGCGTGGCAGGGGGCAACCGGTCGATTTCCTCTTGTGCGGCTGCGCCCGTCCGGCATCCAAACCACTCCGCCGCCAGACGGAACGCCACGGCCTCCAGACGCCGCAGCTCCGGCGAGTGCAGCGCCCTCCAGCCGCGCCAGAATTCGTCATCCGCGGCATGGGAATCCAGAAAGCAGGCCACCTCGTAGACATGAAACGGACGCCCGTTGGCATGCAGAATGTGGCGGAGCACATGCAGCGACGCGAAGCCCAAAGCATCGGGAGGGCTAAGCGTGGGAAGCCGCAGGCCAGCCGCCTCGCGGGTCACTCGGCGATCCCAGAATTCCTCCGCACCGGGGGCAGGCAAGCGCTCCATCCGACCGTTCCAGAACCGGAAATGCAGCTCCACCGCGAGGGGCATTTCCGGGTCGAAGAAATCGCCGCGCCATTCCCAGCCCGTCTTTCGGATCAGTGCCGGAATGTGATCGGTAGGGGCGCCTTCCATGGATTCGAGCGACTCGAAACCCAGGGACAGCACCACCTCGCGCGCCCGATCCATTTGATTCTGCGGCACGTACAGGTCGATATCGTACTGTGTGCGGTCTTCCGGCTGGGAGCCGAAGTCGGGACAGTGCGTCAGGCCCTTGAGCGCCGCGTACTCGATTTCGGCGGCTCCCAACCGGTGGGCCAGGCATTGATACAGCTCCCGGAGAAGTCGCAGCCGTTCCAGATTGTGGGCGGCATCCTGGTCGGTGCGTTCGCGCACCCACGGTGGCATGGCATCGCGCAT
>PMTT01000267.1 GCA_003167275.1 Bryobacterales bacterium
CTCCGACCCTCAGGTCGCCACCAGTTTTCTGGCCGATTCGGCAGTCGGCGTCCGAGCCCTCCAGGTCTGGTACATACGCGACACTGGCTTGTGGAGTACCACGAATTGGTGGAACGCCGCCAACGCCGTGACGGTCCTGGCCCACTACTCCCAACTGAGTGGCTCTTCCGAGTTCCGGCGCGCGATCGCCAATACCTTCAGGCGGAATGCCGGCGGCAAGTTTCTGAACCAATACTACGATGATGAAGGCTGGTGGGCATTGGCCTGGGCTGGTGCTTACGAGACTTTGCGCGATGAGCGCTATCTGCAAATGGCCGAGGTGATCTTCGCCGATATGGCGAACGGTTGGGATGACACTTGCGGCGGCGGCATCTGGTGGAAGAAAGACCGGCACTACAAGAATGCCATCGCCAACGAATTGTTCCTATCCACCGCCGCTAAGCTGGCGAGCCTGGTCCGCGACGCGCATCGGCGGACTGTGTACCTGGAATGGGCGAAGCGGGAATGGCAGTGGTTTGCCGCGTCGGGCATGATCAATTCGCAGAACCTGGTGAACGACGGACTGGATTCCGCGTGCCGCAATAACCACAGGAATACCTGGACCTATAATCAGGGCGTGATTCTGGGCGGTTTGAGCCTGCTGAGCAAGGAAACCGCGGATGCCAAGCTCATGGAGCAGGCGAAGTCTATCGCCATGGCCGCGATCACGCGACTCACGGACCAGGATGGCATCCTCCACGATTCCTGCGAGCCCAACTGTGGGGCGGATGGAGTGCAATTCAAGGGAATCTTTGCGCGGAACCTGGCGGTGTTAAGCAGGGCGGCTCCCGAACCGCAGTATCGTGCGTTCCTGAAGACCAATGCCGAGAGCATCTGGCGCAATCAGGGCACGTATCATCAGTTCGGAGTGGTGTGGTCGAAGAATTCCGATCCAAAGAATGCCGCGACCCAGGTTTCTGCCCTGGATGCTCTTCTGGCCGCGGCCGAAGAGCGCTGAGCGGCCATAGGCTGGGAACGGGAGCCCGCGCCTTTTTGGCCTGTCGCTTTTCCGGGCGTGCCCGACATTCACCGGGAATTTAGGGGCAATCTGTTGACAATGTCAGATCAAGCTGATAAAGTCAAGGCGGAAAGCCAGGGTTGGCGATGTGCCTCATCGCGGCCATCGCGCCCAGACAAGCAGGCCTAACCAGATGGATAGTGCAGTGTTGGAACAGATTGATCCAAGGGTCCTCGGAGCTCGTTTGCAGGACGCGCGGAAGACGGCGGGATTAACGCAGCAGGCCGCCGCGGACTTCCTGCGCATGGCGCGTACAACTGTGGTTGCGATCGAGAAGGGCGAACGCCGTCTAACCGTTCCCGAGTTGCTGGAATTCGCGAAGATCTATGCCCGGCCCGTCTCGGAGTTCGTCAGCCGGCGCGCGGTCACCGAGAGTTTCGTGCCGCAGTTCCGCGCGGCGGAGCGGGAAATCCTGGAAGAGCATGCGGACTTTGAGCAAGCGGCGATTGAGTTGCAACGGTTGGCCGAGGACTACGCGGAACTGGAGCGGCTGACGGGTGTCAGTACGCATCGTTCGTACCCCGCACCGTACGACGCTACGGGGGCTAGCATCGAACAAGTGGCTGGGTATGTCGCGTCGGCAGAGCGGAACCGCCTCGGGCTTGGCGATGGACCGATCGGCAACTTGCGCGAACGCCTGGAAGCGGACCTTGGCCTTCGGATCTTCTACTACCGCATGCCGTCGCGCATCGCCGGTGTGTTCGCGTACAACGATCCTCTGGGCGCCTGTATCGGGATCAATCTGTCGCACCCCCGCGACCGGCGCCATTGGTCCCTCGCGCATGAGTTCGGCCACTTCCTGATGCACCGGTTTCGAGCGGAGATCACCGTGCTCTCCGTGCGACGGGGCGGGTCGGCGAGCGAACGTGTCGCGGACGCGTTCGCAGAATTCTTCCTCATGCCGCCTACGGGATTGGATCGGCGCTTCACGGATATCAGGAGAAGCAGCCAGTCTGGGGTAACGCTTGCGGATATTATCGTGCTTGCCGACCTGTACAACGTCTCCGTGCAAGCCATGATCCTTCGGCTGGAGGACATGGGCCGATTGCCCGCGGACACCTGGGACCGCCTGAAGGCCGAGGGATTCAAGCCGCAAGACGCGCAGCAGTTGCTCGGCATCGCCGCGAATCCTGCTGTGGCCGAGACGCTCCCGCGACGGTACGTCGCACTCGCCGTCGAGGCTTATCGACGCGGCGAGTTGAGCGAAGGGCAATTGGCGCGGTATTTGCGAACGGATCGGGTCTCCGCGCGCGTACAAGTGGAACAGGCGCAAAGTCAGATCTACTCGGAACAAGACGAGTTCGCCGGGCTTGGAGAGCTTGATCTGGCGATGCCACTGGATGGGCGTTGACGCCCCGGCGGAGACGATGTTTCAGCTATTTGTGCTTCTGGATTGCTCCGTGCTTTTGAACATCCTCGCGACGGGTCGCGCCGACGAGGTGTTGCGTACATTTGACGCCGGCGTGGGCCTCAGTGCAGCGGTCGCCGCGGAGACGCTGTTCCTTCGCGGCGAGAATCCCTCCGTTGCGCCAGAGCGCATCTCACTCGACCCGCTGATCGGCCGGGGCCTACTGCAGCGCCTTGATTTGGAGACCGACGAGGAAAAGGCGCTGTACGTCCAGCTTGCGGCCGATCTGGATGATGGCGAGTCGATGACACTAGCGATAGCGCATCACCGGGGGATGACTGTGGCAACCGACGATCGCAAAGCGCGCCGGCTGGCGCGACAACGGTTCGGCGAAGGCATGATTCTGCTTCGAACGACTGACATCCTGCACGCGTGGCTGGAGGCCTCGCCAGTTGATGACGCAGGCACTGGTACGACCCTGAGGCGCATCGAATCCATCGCCCGCTTCAGACCGGCGAACGACGATCCGCTGCGTGATTGGTGGTTGGCTGCAAGGGCTTGGTAGGCCGGCGAAGCGGCACGGCGTCGCGCCCGCGACTTACGCCGGGCCTTCGGACAGGGCGTCCAGCATGAAGGCCGATCCCTGGGGCTTGAAGTACAGCGAATATTCGTTGCCGCGCGCTTTCCAGGTGATGATGTACGTGCCGTCCGGCAGGACGTCGGGCTTCCCCGTGGCGACGGCTTTTCGGATTTCGCCGGTGAAATACTTGTCGAAGCCGTTCACGAATTCCGCTTCCGTCTTGATTTCCCGGATGGGTCCGTTTTCCCAACTCAAGGGGAAGCGCGTGTTCTGAGCCACGGCCTTCGCGTCCCCTTTGGCGACGGCCGCCTGGAAGGTGGGCCACCATTTGGCAAAGTTGTCGGCTGGACCGGCGGTCAGCAGTGGGAGCAAGATCGCGAAGAGTGCGAGCGGGAGGAATCGTACGGATTTCATGGTGTCTCCAGGATCTGCGCCAGGTGATGCTGCAGGTGAGTCAAGTAGCCTTCGATTACCGCGGACAGCGGGATGGCGTCATGGGCGCCGATCACGCAAGGCCGCGAAAGGCTGGACTCTGGAACGTTCCTTATGATGTGCAACAGGTGGCGATTGAGCAGGAGCCACAAATTGACCAGATCGGGCCAGGATTCGGTGGCGTAAGACTGGACCGCCACCCAGGATTCCTGCGGGTATCCCGGGAATTCGAGGCGCGGGGCGACCTGGGCGCGCACCCAGCGCTGGTGATTGTTGCCAGCGGAATCGATCAGGTGGCCCAGGATCTGCTTCTTCGACCATCGTCCCGGAGCGGGAGACTGAGCGGTCTCGTCATCGGGGATGTTGGCCAGGCGGGACGGGACGGTTTGGAGCAGACTGGCTAAACGCTTGGCAGACGGAGAAGAGTCCAGGTGCGCAGGCGGCCCCTCCTGCTCCACCACGTCGTCGGGCGTCATTTCAGCACTACCTTGGCGAGACCGCTGTTGCTGGCGCTGTCGGCGGCGCGGAGTACCAGTAGGTGCTCGCCCGCGGAAAGGCCCGTAAGGTCGAGAACGAACTTCTCGCGGAGCGAATCGATTACGCCGTCGGCAGCCTCTACCGGCACCCAGCCGGCGGCGTCTAGCGAATACTCGCAGTGCCGAAGGGGAGACGCCGCGTCGGCGGCCTCGAATTCCACGTGAGCTACGCCGCCCGCGTATCGCACCACTCCAACGGTAACCACGGGCGGCGTGTTATCGATCAGGATCGGGGCACTGGTCATCTGCGCTTCGCGAGCACTGGAGGGCGGATTGGCTTCGCGGTCGGAGGCCACCACACGGAAGAAGTACTTGCCATCGGCCAGGATATCGCCGTCGAAGGTCAGGGAGGTATCGTGCGCGCCGCTCTTCAGAATCATCCACTGGGTGGCGTCTTCGCTGCGGAAGTAGACCGTGTACACCAGGCGGTCGCCATCCGGATCTTCGGCCTGCCAACTGACCGTGATCTGTTGGGTGGAAGCCCTCGGCAGCGTCTGGGTGGAGGTGCCGGCGGAGGATGACGAGGAGCTGACATCGCCGCTGTCGGTGACCGTCATGCTGTAGGCCCCTGAGGAAGCGGTGGATGCGGCCTTGGCCCCCGTCGTGGTAGCGGCCGACTGGGTAGTGACGTTGATGCTCTTTACCACAGGGGGCGAGTTCTGCGGGAGATAGGCCAGGGTGACGCTGTTGATGATGGGAGTAGCGCCTCCGGTGCCGGCCATTTCTACCTTCCATTCGATGAAGCGCGCGTTCGGGCTGGTGATGCCAGAACCGGCAGGGCTGGTCATCGGTTCGGACCAATCGCTCCAGGTGCGGTCGGGTTTGGCGGAGTTGCCGGAACGGGTGCGAAAGGCCAGGGAACAGCCGGCCGGCAGATCCGCGCGCCAGCTTAAGGTGCCCCATCGGGACGCGGTGCCGGAGTCGTGGACGGGAGCTTCGTATGTTCCACTGGTGCCGGGCTTTTCTCCGAGGCGGTAAATGCGGCCCATGTTCCCGGTGGCGGCCAGGATGGAATGGTCAGATGGCAGCAGGCGGGTGGTCTCGCCTTCATTGGTCTGCGCCACCAGGGTGACACGGCGGTCGGGCGTGAGCCCGTAGATGCGGCCCTCCTCGTCGGTGGCAAAGAGGATCTGCTTTTCGAGCGCCAGCAGATCGTAGACGTTCTCCTCCTTGGAACTCCAGAGGGTCTCGACGGTGTTGTCCGGGTTGATGCGGTAGACTGCCGATTTTTCCACGCCGCTCATGTCGACAACCGGGGCAAACTGGGAGTTCACTTGCGGGGCCGCGGCCGGGACAGGTTGAGGCGGCTGTTTGGGGTCGCCCGGTTTGATCTCGGCGCCGGGATTCGCCTGGGCCTCGACCGTGATGGTGGTGGTAGTTGTCGCAACGCCGCTACCCGACATGCTCTGCGCGGCCTGCGTGGCGCCCTGCACGCGTTTCGACACGGATCCTCCCAGCGCCGCGGCGTAAACCGTGCCGTCCGGCATGGGAACGATGGCGCGGATTTCCGGCAGGTTCGCATCGTACAGGACGAATGCCTTGTCCTTGGCGGAAATCCGGTAGAGGATTCCGTTGGGCTCGGTGCCGGCCAGCAGACGGCCCTGCGAATCCACCGCCATGCCGGTAACGTGAGACTGGCCGGTCTCGTAGTACAGCTCCGCCTGGCCCGGGCCACTGACGCGAAATACCTTGCCCTGGTCGCCGGTGCCTACGTACAGGACGTTATCGGGACCCATGGCCAGAGACCAGATGTAGCGAGCCTTGGGTGCGAAATATTCGGTGGCCTTGCCATTTTCAATGCGGTACACCTTGCCATCGGGCGAGGTGCCGGCGTAGGCGACGCCGTTGGAATCTATGGCTATCGCGAAAACTTCTGGCTGCTCCGCGGTCCAGAGCAGGGAGGACTTGCCTGAGCTGTCGATACGGTAAACCCGGCCGCGGTGGCCTGTGGCGGCGTATAAGGTTCCATCGGGCGCCTGCGCCACGCTCCAGATCACGGACTGGTCGGAGGTGAAAACGGTGTCCACTTTGGGCGCCAGCGAGAGGCGGCCTTCGCGGCTCAGCGACAATCCGTCGAAGCGTCCGCGGACGAAATCGGTATAGGAGTTCATCTCCCAGGCCGTGGTGCCGCTGGAGAATACCTGGGGCGCGAATACCGAAACGGCGGCAACCATGACTCCAGCGGCGATCCCGAATTGTCGGATACGAGGGCGCATGAAACCAATCATTCCTTTATTTCCACCTGAACCGTTTTGACGCCGGAGATCACCATGTCGCCTCCGTCCAGCTCCATCTCACCGATCTTGGAGTTGCGCGTCTGGGTGATGCCAGCGAGGCTGGACTGGGAACCGGCCAGAATCAGGGCGACGGAAGCCGGGGGATCCGGCAGGTCGGAGCCTTCCAGTTGAAACGCCGGGTCGGCGCGCCAGATGCGAACGTACGCCTTGGTGTTGGGATGCAGACTGTTCACCGTTGCGATCAACTGGCCGGGGCTGTGGGGAGTCGAAGTGAGAATCTGGCGGAAGTCGGTCAGATTGGTCGTGTTGGCGTCCGCTACGGTGAAATACAGCGTACCGGGCTCCGCGCCGATGGGCACCTGATACTCCAGGGGGCGAGTGGTTTCGGTTCCATTCGCGCCGGTCAACAGGATATTGAGCCGCACCTTCTCGCCGGGGTGCACGGAGCGCCGGGAGATGGAGATGCCGTCGATGCTCAACTGCTTCTTCTGATCGTAGGCTTCCACGTTGAGCGACACCTTCTTCAACTGGAGCGCGTTGAAGCCGCTCTGCATCACGTAGGCCACCGGGATGGCGGCCGTCAGCGAACCCTGCATGGCGGAACCGTTGTCGGCAGCGAACATATTATTGATGCTGATGGGTGCGGGCGCATTCTGGAATTCGATTTCTCCGGTCACCCGTATGCTGGAGGCACCCACGGTGCGTTCGGTTTCGTCGATGACCGAGTAGACCGCCATCTGGATGAGCAGGGGCGAAAGCAAGGGGTCGCTGACCATCTGCATCTGGTAGGATTCGAAGGGCTTGGAGCCGTGCGAGATGGTCACCGAGACCGGCACCATCGGCGCACGTTTGCCCAGTTCTCCCGTGACGGCGGTATTGCGGTCCTGGTAGATGGTGCCCATCCACTCCTTGGCATTGGAAAGCTTGAAGGAGGTGTTGACGTTGGGCATGAGCGTAATGACCTCGGCGCGGGCGAAAGGCAGGGCGGTCGCGCCGACGTCCAGGAAGCGGTGGCCGAAGGCGTAGACGCGGTTGCCATCAATGTGGGTGACGGTGCCTTCGGCGCCGACTCCATAATCGCCGGACATTAATTGAACGCTGATCATGGACCCCGGTTTCAGATCCGCGGGATTGCCCATTGCCGAATCGATCTTGCCGCCGGAACTGATGCTCTGGCGGGGCTCCAGACCGAGGGCCCGCAACTGCGGGGCGAACGCGTCGAGAGTCGCCCGCGTGAAGCCACCGAACGAGAGGGGCGTGGCGATATCCACCATTCGCTCATCCCCCGCCGTGGCAGACACGGGTTTCGGGAGAAAGCGGGTGAGGTCTTTTTCCGCAAGTGCGACGAGCGGGCGTTGGTGTGGGAGCGCTGCGAGAGACGGGGAAGCGCGAACCATGTCTTCGATCGGGCGGATGCCGGCGATGGGATCTTTGGCAAACGGGAAGGCCAAGGCGACGGCGCCGACGAGTTTTCCATCAATATAGACGGGACTGCCGCTCATCCCCTGCATGACGCCGGTGTGCTCCAGCGGGCCTCCCGAGAGGCGGGCGAGAATAATCGATTCCTTGGGGCCGATATTATCGAGCACGCCGAGGATCTCGACTTGAAACTCATCGATTCGGTTGCCCAGAAAGATGGTGCGCCCGGTGCCGCGCATTCCGGGTTTGATGTCCTTCAGAGGGAAGAAGGCCGTCTGGGCGGACAATGCAGCGGCGAGCGCGAGAACCGCTGGGACAACAAGGCGGGGCACATCTACATTGTACCTGTGCGGACGATGAATTTAATTGACGGGGAGCGTTGACCGCAGGCGACCCATACGCTAGGATGTAGATGCGGGGTGGAGCAGTCTGGTAGCTCGTTGGGCTCATAACCCAAAGGTCGGTGGTTCAAATCCACCCCCCGCAACCAAGACTTCCCGCTTCGATCCCCTTCGAAATCAGAGATGTATCGCTAGGTTTCACCCTCGGGTGACGAGTTCAACCCCACTTGGTCGCCCGACGGCAAGCAGATCGCCTTCACCGGAACCAGCAGACGCCATCGCGATATTTACGTGATGGACGCGCACGGAACACGCGTTCCCGAACTGCTGCTCGAGTCGCCAGAGCAGAAGAACGTCGAGCAGTGGTCTCCCGACGGGAAATACCTGGTCTACAACACCAACCCCACGCCGGGAACGCCGCAGGATTTGTATGTGCTGCCGCTGTTCGGGGACCGCAAGCCCATCGCCATGCTAACCTCGCCCTTCATCAAGGACATGGGACAGATCTCGCCCGACGGCAAATGGCAGGCGTATCGATCCAACGAATCGGGCACGCCTGAAGTTTATGTACTGGCGTTCGCGCCCAACGATCCGGCGGCGCGGCGGAAATGGCGGATCTCGACGGATGGCGGCATGGAGCCACAATGGCGCGCCGACGGAAAGGAACTGTTCTACGTGAACGGCTCGACCTTGATGTCGGTCGAGGTAAAGGCCGAAGGCCGCGAGTTCGAGGCGGGCTTGCCCAAAGTCCTCTTCGATACCGTCTTGACCTCGAACATCACGCGCAATCGATACGCTGTGAGTCGCGACGGAGAGCGCTTCCTGATGGTCACCATGCCCAAGGATCAGGTCCATCCCGAGATCCATGTACTGGGATTCTCCCATCGACGACAATCGGGCTGTTCCAGTGGCCACCGCCGCAGGTCAGATTGGCGATCTGTGTCCCGCTCGTTGGATCGTAGACCTGCAGGCCGCCGTTCGGATTATATACATAGAGCAGAATGACGTCTGGTTTACCGGCCGCTTGCCTCAACACCCGGTTATAAGCTCCGCAAGAACGCGATCAGATCGTTCTTCTCCTGGTCCGTAAACCCAATATTGAAACGGCTGTCGTAGAAGTCCACCACGTCTTTCAAGCTGGCCGCGGAGCCATTGTGGAAATAAGGGGCGCGCGAGGAGAGTCCTCTCAGCACGGGGCCTTTGAACTTGCCGATATCCGCCCACTTGCCGGTCACCAGCGCGCGACCGGGGTCGGTGGTCTCGAGAGTGGCTCCGGTCGAGATATTGCGCAGCGTAAATACCGGCAGGTAGCTGACATCCAGGGGGCTGGTCAAGTCGCCCACGCCGATGTTGATGGGCAGAGGCACGGAGTGATTGCCGGCATTGGGCGCCGAATGGCAGGTGCCGCAAAAGCCGGCGATTACCGGTGTGTTCAACGTGTCGTTTAACCCGGCCACATTGGTGATGTTGATGTTCTTGGTATTGAAGACCGTCTGCCCGCGATAGACCGCCGCACGAGCGGTATCGTATGGCTCGTTCGCCCATGCATTAAACAGATTGAAGATGTTCGAATTGAACGGTGTGGTGAAGGGATTGCTGCCGAGCGGGTCGTTAATCCCGATGAAGAACTGTTGCGCCGCCAACGGAAGAGGACCGCCGGTTGCGCCCGCGACGTTCAGCCGGCGCGCATTCTCTTCCACCGTCTGTGCCGTGTGTAGCCCCATTTCGAATGCTACGATCGCCTGTTGCTGCGCGGCGGTCAACGGCACCGTGCCTTCGGCGTGACCGCTGACCGCGTCGGCAGCCTGCTGCGCCAGATCGGCCATCAGGTCGCCGGGATTGGTGCCGAAGGAGATCTTCTGCGTAGTGGGCGCCACGGACTCCCTGCCATCCCACATCACCGTCGACAGGAAGCGCAGATTGGTGGTCGGCAGCGGACGGCGGTACATGGAGAGCGTCGCGGTGTCGTTGCATCCATAGGGATTGCTCACGCTCACCACCTGGAAATCCGCGCCCGCCGGCATGGCGATGCCCACACGAATCAGGGCGCGCGTCAGCAGAAGGCTGTACGCCTGGCTGCGGCCGTTGATGGTGGAGAAGTCGTTATCCTTACTGGTGCCGCAATTCGCTCCGTCCACCGGGCGGAAGACCGGATCGGTGCCGTTGGTCAGCACGAATCGCTGCTGTGTCCCGGCGGCCGAGATGGTCCAGCCTTGATCGGGCTGATGACAGCTTCCGCAGCTTCGTCCATTGGTCCCAAGGCTTTCGAAGAACGGGGAGTTGGGGTCCTCGGGTCCATTGGCGTTAAAGGTCTCGCCCGCGCCGTTCGGATTAGCGAATGATGCGCGCGAAGCCAGCGCGGCCTGCGGCAGTAGTTTGGGCGTGGATTGCGCCTCGACCGGTCCGCAGGTTGCCCCGAATAGCCAAACCCCAAGAGCAACGGGAAGCGGTGCGTAGTGAAGAATGAGATCGAGTGAATGACTGATGTCAAAAGTTATACGAGCGTTCGTTTGCATGATGAAAGTCCCTTTTTTTTGGCGGCTTACGCTGCCCTTCATTGAGTAAGGCGACTTCTTCCCCTGGAAACCGTAAGAGCTGCAAAAAAAATCTGCACGTGATACTCTCGACGTAATAACTTGCTTAGTGATTCGCTGTATGGCAGAGCGTTCCGCACACGATGTCACGGGTTTGCTTTGCGCCTGGAGCGGTGGCGACGAGCAGGCCTTGGATCAGTTGGCGCCCCTGGTTTACACGGAGCTGCGGCGACTGGCTCGCCGCTATACAGCCGGCGAGAGGCGCGGGCAGGCTCTCGAAACCACTGAGTTAGTTCACGAAGCCTACATCCGGCTCCTCGACTTGCGGAGCATCTCCTGGCGGGACCGCGCGCACTTCTATGCCGTGTCGGCGCGCTTCATGCGACGCATCCTGGTGGACTTCGCGCGCTCCCACCATCGCCTGAAACGCCGTGGCGGGTCGACCGAGATCCCGTTGGATGACAGCATTTTGGACAAGGCTCCGGCGGTTTCCTCAGAGCCCCCGATGGCCATTGTCGCCCTGGACGAAGCGTTACAAGCGTTAACCAAGATCGATGCCAGGAAGGGGCAGGTGGTGGAGTTGCGTTTCTTCGGCGGGCTTACGGCGGACGAGACCGCGGCCGTGTTGAACGTGTCGGCGGAAACGGTCTTGCGAGACTGGAAGCTGGCTAAGGCGTGGATGTTCCGTGAGCTGAAATCTTCCCGCGCGGGCGAGACCGTTGCCGGCGAGCCATAGTCTGATATGGACTCCCAACGGTGGCATGAGATTGAGCGGCTCTACCATGCCGCGGCCGGGAAAGAGGCCGAGGCGCGCGCAGCGTACCTCCAGCAAGCTTCGGGCGGCGACGAAGACCTTCGCAAAGAGGTGGAATCTCTACTTGCCGGGGAAACCGAAAGCGGTGCCTTCATGGAAGCTCCGGCGCTGGAGATGGCGGCTCAGGAATTGGCGGACCGAAGCGCGCCGTCATCGCAATATGGAATTCGGATCAACCGAAGCTACGCACACTATCGCATTGCCGGCAAACTGGGCGAGGGTGGGATGGGCGAGGTCTACCGCGCCCGCGATACCAGGCTGAATCGCGATGTCGCTATCAAAGTGCTGCCCGCGGTCTTCGCTGACGATGCGCAGTACATGGCGCGTTTCGAGCGCGAAGCGCAGGTGCTGGCATCGTTGAACCATCCCAACATCGCTGCTATTTACGGCGTCGAGCAGGGCGCCCTGGTGATGGAACTGGTGGAGGGCGACGACCTGCGCGGGCCGCTGCCGATCGAGGAGGCGATTCCGATTGCGCGCCAGATCGCCATCGCGCTGGAAGCGGCGCATGAAAAAGGAATCATCCACCGCGATCTCAAACCGGCGAATATCAAAGTAACCCCCGAGGGCGTGGTGAAGCTGCTGGATTTTGGACTGGCGCGGGCCAGCGAGGAATCGCCGGTCAGTTCCAACGCCGCGAAGTCGCCGGCGCTATCGGCTGCCAGGACGCGGGAGGGCATGATACTCGGGACGGCGGCCTATATGAGTCCCGAGCAGGCGCGTGGCAAGGCTGTGGACAAGCGCACCGACATCTGGGCCTTCGGGGTGGTCCTATTCGAATTGTTGACCGGCGGTTCGCTCTACGGCGGCGAGACGGTGAGCGACTCGATCGCCGCGGTGATCACGCGCGAGCCGGAGTGGCAGGCGCTGCCCAAGGATACCCCGCCTCACGTGCGCCGACTGTTGGTGCGCTGCCTGCGGAAGGACCCAAAACTCCGCCTCCGCGACATTGGGGAAGCGCGCATCCTGCTGGAGGAACCGGGTGAGGCGATCCCTGCAGCACTCGCCGGGGCGCCGCGGCGCCTCCGGCTGGCATGGACAGTGGCAGGAGCCTTCGCCGCGCTGGCGCTCGCCGTGGCCGGAATGCTTTGGCACGTCACGCGCCCCGTGGAGCATCCCCTGCTCCGCTTCAACGCCGACTTGGGCCCGGAGGCCGTGGCCGGCAAAGAAATCACCGCCGCCATCTCTCCCGATGGCGAGCGACTGGCCTACTCCGTGCGGCGCGGCGAAACCGACCTGTTGGCCACTCGCCTGATGGACCAGTCGCAGCCTACGATCCTCTCGGGGACGGAGAATGCGTCCGAACCGTTCTTTTCGCCCGACGGCCAGTGGATCGGCTTTGCCGCCGGTGGCTATCTGAAGAAGGTCTCGATCCTGGGCGGCGCCCCGGCCACGCTGTGCCAGGCCGAGGTCTCGCGCGGCGCATCCTGGGGCGAGGACGGCAGCATCGTCTTCTCTTCCGCCCTTTCCGGACTGGCGCGCGTTCCCGCCGAAGGCGGGACGCCGCAGGCTCTCACCAAACCAGCGAACAAGGGCGAGTCCACCCATCGCTTTCCTCAGATCTTGCCCGGCGGCAAGGCGGTCCTCTTCACCGGACTGGTCTCCAACAGCCGATTCGATGACGCCAACATTGAGGTGCTGTATCTCAAGACCGGCGAGACCAAAGTTGTGCAACGCGGCGGCTATTTCGGGCGCTATCTTCCCAGCGGGCACCTCGTCTTCGTTCACCAAGGCACCCTCTTTGCCGTGCCCTTCGATCTGTCGCGCTACCAGTCCAAGGGCATCCCGGCGCCGGTCGTGGAGGAAGTTGCCGGCAACCCGAATGCGGGGGGCGGGCAACTCGACTTCTCGCGGACCGGCACGCTGGTCTACCTGGCGGGCAAATTCAACGCAGGGCAGGGCGCGCTCTCCTGGCTCGACGCCGCGGGGAAAAAGGCGCCATTGGTATCGGCCCCGGACCTCGCCAGCCCGCGCTTCTCGCCGGACGGAAAGCGTCTGGCCTTCTCCAGCGGCGGCATCGCGGTCTACGATCTGGCCCGCGGCGCTACCATCCGCCTCGCCAACGATCGTAACGGGAACAACCTGTTCCCAGTGTGGACGTTGGACGGGTCTCACCTGGTCTATCATTCACCCAGCGGAATCTGGTGGGTCCGCTCGGATGGCTCGGGCGCGCCGCAACTCCTCTACCGGCCCAAGACTGGCAATGCGATCCCGTGGTCGTTCTCTCCCGATGGGCACCTGGCATTCCACGAGCAGGGCGACGACACCGGCCGCGACCTGTGGACCCTGCCCCTGGATACCACCGATCCGGACCATCCCAAGGCTAGCGCCCCGGAGGTGTTCCTGGCCAACAAGGGCGACCATCTGGAACCA
>PMTT01000378.1 GCA_003167275.1 Bryobacterales bacterium
GGCAATGCCGGCACCGGTTTTCACACCGATCTTTGCCCGCCGCGGCGCACGTCACGGAATCTTCAAAGGTTCCAGACTCACCTGCAAAGCATTCCCCGGGCCCAAATCCACTTCCCTGAAACTAATTCGCGACCGCCACATCCGGTCGATGCTTTCTGTAGTCGCATTAAAGCCCTCCGAAACCGCCGCCACATAGTATTTTCCCGGCGCCAGCGTGTCCGACGTATACAAGCCAGTTTGATCCGTCTCCCCGGTAACCAGAACGCTCTGCAGAACCGCCTCGGAAACCGCGTTCGCAGGCATGAGAAGCACGCGGATGGCCGGCACGGGATTGCCGTCCTTATCCTTCACGGTGCCGCTGACCGAGGCATTGGTGATGCCCGCCGGCTGGGCCGCGGCGGCACTCGCCACACACAGCGAAATCAGGACCAGATTCCGTTTCATTGCCGCACCTTAGTTCTCGGTGGGGACTTTTTCGATGTGGTCGACCACCAGCACTTCGACCAGGCCTTTCTTCGCATCGAGTTTGAGGCCGAGCTGCGATTGGATCGCACTGAGCAGCGTGGGGCCAGTGGGCTCCGATGCGGCGTCCGGCATTCCTCCCCTGGCGGCGCTTCTTTCCTCGAGCACCCATGACAGGACGAAATCGTATTTCCCCTTCAGCCCGGTCGCGTCGATGATGGGGCCTCCCACCTGATGCGACAACATGTCAGCAAACCATTCCATGGTCTGGTTCTCAGATCGAAGGCGCGCATGTCCAGGTAACATCGCCATCGTCATGCCCGGCGCGAGGACCGGATACCCTTCGCCGTCCGTCTTCAGCTTTCCCGGTGAGGCATCATCCTGGGGCGCGTCCTTTGGCACGGATTCCTTGAACTTTGGCCCATTCTTGGCGACCGTGAGTTCGTACACCGGCATCTCCTTTTTCTCGCGATGAACCGCCAGCTTGAAACGCTCGGCCAGCAGATTCTGCAGCATCAAATGAAACGCCTCTTTCGTCGCGCCGTCGGGCAGCTTCGCCGAGATGTCGAACCTCACATTCTGGAGCCAGTCCGGGCCCGAGAATTTGGCCGGAAGTTTGATGTCGTAAGCCGCCGTCACGATCAGGTAAAGACTGCAGTTCTGGCATCTGTACAGGCCTGGGTCGCGCGTTCCGGGACCGCCGCTAATGTCGAACCTCATGCCGAGAGGCCCCAGCGGTATGGCGGGCTTGATCGACGCGACCTCAAATGCGGGCTTCGGCGTCTGGCCTTGCGCCGCGAGGCCAGCCAAGGCTATCGGGATCAGGACCAGGCTCCGTTTCATTGCCGCACCCGATTCATGGCTTCTCCTCCTCAATGCGCTTGCGCAGCCGTTGCAGTTCCTCCCTGCCGATCTTTCGCCCCTCCACCAGATTCAGCATCAGGAGTTCGGGCGACCCGTTGAAGAACCGCCCCAGCAGGTGCGTCACGGCGTTCTCGCGCTCCTGGTCGCGCCCGATCACCGGCCGGTAGACAAACGCGCGCCCCTCTTTGCTGTGCTCCAGGTAGCCCTTGTTTTCGAGAATGCGGAGGGTGGTCAGCACCGTGGAATAGTGCAAAGGGACATTCTTGGGGAGCCCTTCGACGACATCGGAAACGGTGGCGGAGCCCTTATCCCAGAGCACCTCCATCAGCCGCAGTTCGGCATCCGTAAGACTCGGTGACTTTTTTCGCAAAAGCGCCTCCTCCATCCGCTAAAGAATTAATAGTTAGATCCTACAACCGGCTAGGTCGCTTGTCAATTATAAGTTTAATAGTTTGTCGCTAGTATATGAGTTGTCCGGTCGGATTCACACGCGAGTTGTCCGCTTGAGGCGGAGGCGGGTGATGCTGGGTGGTGAACCAAATCCAGCAGTACTCAGCCGCCGAGATGGAGCGGATGATGAAAGTTCAAGACGTGCTGCTGAAGGCCATGGCCAAGAAGATCACCTGGTGGGCGGCGGCGGAGATCATCGGGGTCAGCGACCGGACGATGAGGCGGTGGCGGGAGCGCATGGAGGAAGGGGGGTACGCAGGACTGGCAGACCGACGGAAAGGGAAGCCGAGCGCGCAGCGGATTCCGGTGGCGGTAGTGGAGGAGGTGCTGGGGCTCTATAAGGATACGTACTTTGACCTGAACATCCGGCACTTTCACGAAAAGCTACGGGAGGAACACCAGATAGAGCTGAGCTACACGTGGGTACAGAAGGCGCTCCAGGGGGCAGGACTGGTGGCCAAACGGCACAAGCGGAGTCCACACCGGCGGAGGCGACCGCGGCGGCCGATGCCGGGAATGCTGCTGCACATAGACGGGAGCAAGCATCAGTGGTTGAACAATGACTGGTGGCACGACCTGATTGTGATCCTGGACGACGCCACGACGAAGATTTACTACGCGCAATTGGTGGAGGAGGAATCGACGCAAACGGTGACGGCGGGATTAAAGGAGGTGATCGAGACAGAAGGGTTGTTCTGCGCGCTATACAGTGATCGTGGGAGTCATTTTTTCGTGACGATGAAGGAGGGAGAGAAGGTGGATAAGCACCGCCTGACGCAGGTCGGGAGAGCAATGAAGGAGTTGGGGATACAGATGATCGCGGCGTATTCCCCGCAGGCGCGCGGTCGGTCGGAGCGCAGCTTTGGAACCTGGCAGGGGCGCCTGCCGCAGGAACTCCGACTGGCGGGGATCACCACCGTGGAGGGCGCCAATGCCTTTCTGCGGGAGCGGTACATCGGGGAGTTCAACGCCAAGTTCAGCGTGCCGGCGGAGGAGAAAGGCACGGCGTTTCGGCGGACGGGGAGGACCGACCTGAACTGGATCTTCACGGTACAGACGGAGCGAGTGGTGGGCAAGGACAACACGGTGGCGATCGGGAGCCGGGAATGGCAAATCGATAAGACGCGGTTCCGCAGCACCCTGGCGGGGAGTACGGTAACGATCCACGAACACCTGGATGGTAACGTCTCGATCCGCTTCGGTCCCCATGTGGTGGGGCGCTACGACAGCCAAGGAGAAAAGCTGACCGACCAAAGTTCAGAGAAGCGCCGTGGAAAAGGCGGGAGCATGGAAGCCGGCGAAAACCAAAAGCAGGTTTCCTCCGGCTCCCACACTCCCTTGGGAATCTCGCCAAAAACGCGAGATTCCCACTTTCCCACCGCGCCGACGACTGCGGGTGTGGTCTCGAAGAAAACGGCCCAAGCAAAGGCAAAGGCCAAACCCAAAACCAAGGCGGCGGTCTAGGCGACCGCCCGCTTTGTTTCACAAAGCGGACAGATCACGTATTAATAAAACCGGACAACTTGACTTGTTAGCAACATTATAAGTTTAATAGTTGGTGTATCAAGACAGCCGCACACTCAGCCGCCGATGAACACGGATAAGACAACAAACGAGTTATCGGTGTTCATCGGTGTTCATCGGTGGCTATTGCTTTTCCGGATCCTCGATCAACAAGTTGTATGCCCCGCAGGAGGGGCATCGGTAAGGCTGGACAGCACCCCGTATCGGCGGAATCGCGCCAAGTTTCCGCAAATACACCACGGCATCCGCCGACCCGCAGCGGACGCAAACGTTGATCCAGGAATCCAGTGTCCGCGGAAGATCCACCTGGCCGAAATAGAACGCCCATCCGTAGTGGCTCAACCGCGTGTGGAACCGCCGGTCCAGCCGCCGCAGGATCCACATCAGCACCGCCAGGAAGCGCTCATTTCCAAATGCGAAGAGAACGCTCTTGATCTGCGGCCGCCCCGCCAGATTGTGGGAGTTCAGGAACGCCAGCGAGCTGTAAAGCACGCGGGAACTGCGCAGGGGAAGGCCCGTGAGCCGCTCCACCAGTCCGGTGACCTCGCCCGGAGCGCGGAACGCGTTCACGTGGCCGCCGCCGCGCCCCATCCAACGGTAGATCCGGTCGGAAAGCGTGCCGGAATCCGGCACTGCAATATACAGAACGCCACCCGGCCGGATGACGCGGCCGATCTCGCGGACGGTCGCTTCCAACTCCGGAAAGTGCTCCAGGCTGTGATTGCTGATAATCAGGTCGAAGGATCGGGACGCAAACGGCATGCGGGCCGCGTCCGCCGCCACGTATGCCCCCGAGCCGCGCTTCGGCGGGATTTCGAGATCCAGGCGGACGATCGGCAGGTCGCTCCGGCTGGTGCGAAAGCTTCCCAGGCCCGCGCCCAAGTCCAGCACACGAGATCCGGGGGACAAATTCTTCACCAAGTTGAGCATCTAAGGTAGGAGGTGGGATAGAGGCTTCGCCGCCGGTCCAGCTTCAGAGTATACTACCGCGTGGGGCATGCTTTAGCTTGCCCTCTAACTTAAAGCTAGTGTCGATGCGATCCACCCATTTCCGTTATGCCGCCATCCTGCTGCTGATAGTCTCGGCAGCCTGGCCGCAGCCTGCGAAAAAGAGCCCACCCAAAGCCGCTCCACCCCAGGAATGGATCTATGGCGGCACCCCCGAGGGCACCCGCTACTCGCCCCTGAAGCAGATCAACCAATCCAACGTGAGCCGCCTCCAGGTGGCCTGGACTTACGACGCAACCGCGGGCAGTGGCCGTGGCGGCCTGCAGACTCAGCCCATCGTGGTGCACGGAATCGTCTACGGCAACACCCCAGGCGGCCTGGTGATTGCCCTGGATGGCGCCACCGGGAAGCTGGTCTGGTCGTGGGATTCCAAGAACAGCGCCCAGAAAGTCCGCGGCATGACATACTGGTCCGCCGCCGGCGATGAGCGGATCTTCGCCGGCGTGGGCCGCTACGTCTACGCGCTCAACGCCAAGACTGGCGACGTGATCGCCGCTTTCGGCAAGGACGGCCGTATCGACCTCCACCAGGACCTCGGCCGCGACCCCGAGAAGGAGTCCGTGAGCCTCACCAGTCCAGGCGTCATCTACAAGGACCTGCTCATCGTCGGAGGCCGCGAGAGCGAAGGCCTTCCGGCCTCTTACGGCGATATCCGCGCCTACGACACGCGGACCGGCAAGCTGCGCTGGAGCTTCCACACCATCCCGCGTCCCGGCGAGTATGGCTACGAGACATGGCCCAAGGACGCCTGGACCTATACGGGCGCTGCCAACAACTGGGCCGGCATGTCAGTCGATCTCAAGCGCGGAATCGTCTATGTTCCGACCGGCTCGGCCGCGGCCGATTTCTACGGCGCCAACCGCGTGGGCGACGATCTTTTCGCCAACTGTCTCCTGGCCCTCGACGCTGCCACGGGCAAACGGATTTGGCACTTCCAGGCCGTGAAGCACGATATTTGGGATCGCGATTTTCCCTCACCGCCCGTGCTGGTGACGGTCCGGCATGAAGGAAAGATGGTGGATGCTGTAGCGCAGACCACCAAGCACGGATACGTCTTTCTGTTCGATCGCGCCAACGGCAAGCCGCTGTTTCCCATCGAATATCGCAAGTATCCGGCCAGCACCGTGGAAGGCGAGGTGGCCGCCGAGACCCAACCCCTGCCGACCCGCCCGGCGCCCTACGCCCGTCAGCTCCTGACCGAGGACATGCTGACCAACCGCACGCCCGAAGCTCACCAGTGGGCGGCCGAGCAGTTCAAGACTTTCCGCAGCGAAGGCCAGTTTGTTCCGTTGAGCGTGGAAAAGGAGACCGTGATCTTCCCCGGATTCGACGGCGGTGCGGAATGGGGCGGCGCGGCTTTCGATCCTGAGAGCGCGCTGCTGTTCGTCAACTCCAACGATCTTGCCTGGACCTCCAGCCTCGCGCCGAACGTGCCCGCCGCCAGCGGCCGGGAGCTCTACACGGTACAATGCGCCGCCTGCCACGGAGCCGACCTCGCCGGCAATGGCGACCAGGCGCCACCGCTCAAGGACATCCAGTCGCGGCGCACGGCCGAACAGATCACCGAGGTCATCCAGAAGGGGGGCGGCCGGATGCCCGGCTTCCCCAACCTGCGCCCGCAGCAGCTCCGCGCCTTGGTGCAATACCTGATGAGCGGAAATCCCCAGGATGGCGCGGCGCCCGCCGAGAAATCGCCCTTCGATCTCAAATACCGCTTCACGGGCTACAAGAAGTTTCTCGACCCCGATGGCTATCCGGCCGTCGCGCCCCCTTGGGGAACTCTGAATGCGATCAACCTGAACACCGGAGAGTACGCCTGGAAGATCCCCTTGGGAGAGTACCCCGAACTGGCCGCCAAAGGCATGAAGGACACCGGCACGGAAAACTACGGCGGCCCGATCGTCACCGCCGGAGGCCTGGTCTTCATATCGGCCACCAATTTCGACCGGAAGTTNNCCCGCCACCTACGAAGTGAACGGCAAGCAGTATGTGTTGATCGAGGCCGCCGGCGGTAAAGCGCGATCCGGCGGCACGTCCGCAGTCTACGTAGCATTCGCGCTGCCGGAGTAGGACAGACGATCGTTTTTTGTCGTCTGTCAGCCGGCGATAAGCCGGCACCTGTCAGAATGTACCGACATTCGAAAGAGGAACTATGATACTCATCCTTGCGTTTCTAATTGGCGTGATCGTCGGACTTCGTTCGTTGGCCACTCCGGCGGTAGTCAGTTGGGCGGCCCGCCTCGGCTGGCTGCCCCTGCAAGACACAGGCCTTGCCTTCCTGGGCTTTTCAGCGACACCCTATATTCTGAGCCTGCTGGCAATCGGCGAGTTGATTGCCGACAAGCTGCCGAAGACACCCAGCCGCAAGGCCCCAATGGGCTTCATAGCCCGGATCGCGAGTGGTGCATTATGCGGGGCAGCTCTCGGCGCACCGAGCCACGCACTGTTCGAAGGCCTCGGCGCAGGCATCGTGGGGGCGGTAGTGGGAACTTTCGGCGGCTACGAGTTCCGTGCGCGTCTGGTAAAAGCCACCGGAGGGAACGATCTGAAGGTCGCCCTTCTGGAGGACGCCATCGCAATCGGCGGGGCGCTCCTGATCGTCTCCCGATTCTGAAAGTGGCACAGGCATTCCTGCCTGTGTTGGTTTTTCTTGCTGTGGACGGCCTCTGCGCTCCCGACGTGGCCCGAAAACCAACACAGGCAAGAATGCCCGTGCCACGACGCTCCCACCACCACTTACTCACCAACCCGGAACACCCGAATGCTCCCACCCTTATCAAACCGCTTCGGACCAAGCTGCCCTCCATTCGACGGAGTGATCAGATACTTCCCGTCCGGGCTGAAGGCCACCGACCCGCACCCAAACATCGATACTTTGGTCTGCGACAGGATCGCTCCCGACTGCACGTCAACCACTGATACCATCCCATCCCCATATGTCCCGGCAGCCACCATTCTCCCGTCCGGACTGAACGCCGGATTCGACACATCCCCCCATCCGATACGTAAGGAATGCAATCGTCTCCGCCCGCCCATCTCCCAGACCTGAAGCTGACCATCGTCTGTCCCGGCGGCCAGAACCCGCCCGTCCTTGCTGAATCCGATACCGTACACGTACCGCCCGAAGCCCGGCAGCAAGGCGGTCTGTTGACCGCTCCGCAAGTCCCACAGTGTCACATTGTCCCAGTGACCCGACGCGAGTGTCCGGTTATCCGGATGAATCGCCAATCCCGCTGAGTGCCGCCTCCCGAACTTGCGGGCAACCGAACCGTCACTCGTCCGAATCACCGTGATCCGCGGGAAGTCCGGCTTCCCGTCCGCCAGGTATCCGGTAAATGCAAGATACTCGCCGCTGGGGCTAAAAGCAGCATGCGTCCAGCGCCGATGCTCGCTGGAGAGCCGGACCTGGCGGCCCTCGGTATCCATGACGCTATCTTCCGTCGCCAGCAACCTGAAGTCAGCCGAAAGACTCATGGGGGAGCCCGCTATGCTGCGTATGAACTTACCCTCGGGGAAAGTCCACAATCCCATCCCGGCAACTCCGCCAGGTACAGCGCCGTTGGAGGCGACGGTCTTCCCATCGGCGCTCAGCGCGACGAAATTCATCCACTGATGCGAGCCCTCATCCCAATCCGCTCCGATCTTGTGACTCAATAAGAGGCTCTTGGCCTCATCGGCAGCTCCCAGAGATAACAAAAGCAACGCGAGCAGGAAGGCAACCCCCTTGTGCCGCAAGAGGCCGGGCCGGAGCAGGTTTGGAATTGCCATCCAGACCATCATCTCGCGTCCCCGTGACGCTGGGAAGCGAAGCCCTCCAACCCAGCCTACGGAACGCAGGATGCTGTGCCGTTAGCCGCCATGCTGATCACCGAATTGCGCCGGCAACTTACGCTGCCTATCGATTGATTTTGCGCCGACGTGCACATGATGATGTTTCCCGCGGAGTCGAGGTTTATCGGCGCGTTTGCCAGGCACTCAAAACTGGCCGACCACGTGGACGGCGGCGCACCGTAGGAATTCGAAGCTCCATAATTCACCGGCAGCGTGCAGGAAGTCACGTTGCCACGGGCATCGAAGAGGATCGGCGCGTTTGCCCTGCATTGGAAACTCCGGGACCATCCGCTTCCCGCCCCCGTGTTTCCGTAGGAATTCGTGACGCCAACGTTGGTCGATAGCGTGCACGACATCACGTTGCCACGGGCATCGAAGCTGACTGGGAAGCCGCCCTTGCACTGCGGCCTGTCGGTGGACCACCCGGCGCTTGCCCCGGTATTTCCGTAATAGTTGGTAAAGTTCGTGTCGTGCGCGAGCACGCAGGCCGTAATGTTACCCTTCGCGTCGCGGGTCGCAGTCCACGTGTACTCGATGCTCCTTCCTCCCGGTGTCGTACCGCTGGCGGTGGCGCCGCTCGACGGTACCAACGGAACCGTGCCTGGGCGATTGGTCGATACCGGTCCGGCCGGGGTCACATTGTTGCAGGGGTCGAACGGGCTGCTGGTTCGCGGCTTACCGGCGCAGGGATCGTTGGGGTTCGGCTGCGGCTGTGGGGTGGGCTGCGGAGGCGGGTTGGGCTGGGGTCGCGACGAGAGGTAACTCCCGTATGCCTGAATGAAACCGCGGCCTCCGCTTCCCGCGTTCTGGCAGACGCGGGGTTGCCCCGCACGAACTGTGTACGAACCGGGGCCCAAGTCCATATTCAGCCGATCCACCGCCAGACACCACGAATTCTGATACGCGTCGCACTGGCCGCGGGTCATGGCGGCACTGCGCACTACCCGGCCGCCCGTCGATATCGTGTAGGGCAGGGAACTCTCACCTCGCGCCCAATTGAACCACAGCGCGATCTGGTCCAGGTGAGCACTTGCCTGGAGGTCCAGGGTGGCCGTGTCGGTGAAGCCGCATGCGCCCGTGTTGATGTTGTCGTAAATCTTGTTCTGAATCTGCCCTTTCAATGGCGTGCTCAGAATCAGAAGCAGAAGGAGCGAAGCTCCGAAAGTCACTGCGCGTCTCATGTTGCCTCCTTGAAGGTCTTCCGTAATCCTCCTGGGTCCGTTGACGGCCGTCCAACCCCACGGCCACTCACCGCAACTGCACATCGAGTCCTTTGACGATGGCTCCCATCTCGGCGATGTAGCGGTTAAACAATGCCTTTGCCTCTGGCTCCGGCGGATCCTTATCCGCTCGCACGCTCACATGGCCATCGAAGTTGAACCATGCGTTACCCGAATACACCATGCCCCACACGTAATAGTGATAGCTCTGTCTCGGATACAGTCCGTCCGGCCGGGTCTCCCCCATCCCGCGCGCCCAGTGACCCGTCATGGAGCCGATTGTGAGCGGTCCGGTCTTGAAATCGGTCAGATTGAACGGGCGGGCATTGTTGGCCTTGAGTATCCGGAGAAGGTCCTCGGCGCCCAGAACCTCCCGCTTATCGTTTGTGCGGCCTGCGATCACCAGGGTCACCGAGTTGGACGTGTTCCCACGCGCCACACCGCCGATGAGATTTACCACGCGGAGGTCTGGCGGGCCGGACTGAAAGCTCCATCCGGCAGGGATGGAGCCCCTGCGGCACTCGATGGCGGTGAACACCGGCGGTTGAGAGGGTTCGACACCCTTCGGCGGCGCTGGTTCCGGCTGAGACGGAGTAGGGAGCGGCGCTGGGTTGCGCTTATGAGGCACAACAGCCGTCACAGGCGCCTTTCGCGCGGCGACGTCGGCGCGGATTCGGTTGAGGGTCAACCCGCGATTACCCCAGATGCCCATGTCTTTCTCGAAGTTGGCGGCGGCCCGCGCCCTATCGCCCCACCCTGCCGACCACTTACCGAAACCGAGCCGTGCGGCTTCCTCCACGGTCACATCGCCCTTGGCGAACTCCGCAAAGAAATAGGTAGGAAAGCTCGCGTCGACGGTTTGAACGTCGAAGGTGGGGGCGATATAGACTTTGGTCCGGCTGTTCTGCAGGATGCCGAATCCCCGGGCGTACTTCTCGATCAGATCGGCCCGGCCGTTTTCGCATCCCCAGGCCAGGACGAGGCTGGGCCCTTGTTTCTCGTCCGTGGGAATCTTGAGGTCCACAAACTTGATTTTTTGGAAGCCCCCCTGGAGCGCGGGCAGGAACGGATTAGTCAAGAGCGTTCCTCCATGGTTCCGGATGTAGTCGATATCTGCCGTCTTGGTTGAGTTGACGTCCGACACGGTGGGATACCAGGGCTTTTCCAAGACGTCGCCTTTTTTGGAATCGATCAGCTTGTCCTGATTGTCGTTTCCAAAACCTACCGTTTGACGCCCGAGCCAGGTGAACACCTTGATAGGCTGAACGTGCGCAGTCGTATCGCCCGCAGTGAGAGAAACCGCAGCGGCAGCAACCAGGCACAGCAGCAGCACCGCCCAGCCGAGTGCCGACCGCTCCTTCGGTGCCGTGGCTTGCGTCGGGTAGACCATGCTGCGCCTCCAGGCGCTTTACAGTATATCAGGACCTTAAATTCGGTTAACCAAACCCGGCACCAAATCTGAAAGGACGGGATAATCTTTCGGCCAGTCCGGCAATTCCAGAAGTACCGTCCCGGCTGGAACCAATCATCGACGCGGTGAAGGTTAATCCAACACGGACGATCATTTCGTTGTTACAGGTCATTACAGGTCTTAAGATATTGAATTGTCGTTCCTCTTGTGATACACTGCCCTGGACTGAAAACCCGGCACAGGAGGCTATACTTGAAACCGGTTCGTTCATTCCCCCGCACGGCAGCGATCCTCGCCGCCGCGCTTATGCTCTCTGCTATCCTACCGGCGCAGGAACGTCCCTCGCCTGCCGCCGCGGCTCCCCTGAATCCGAGGTTCCTGGAATACCGCTCGAACCTGCAGCAAGGCAAGATCCGGATGTGGACCGAAGCCGAAGGCCTGCCCCTCGGCTATGTCCCGCCCACTGTTGATCTTTCCTACTTGAGCACGATCCCGTTCTCCTTCGAGGACCTGTTGGGGTCCACCCCACTGCCTGCGACTTATGACCTGCGCACGCTGGGACGGCTGACTCCCATCCGGAATCAGCTAACCTGCGGCAGTTGCTGGACGTTTGCCACCATGGCCTCGATTGAATCGGCGCTGATGCCGGGCGAGGGCCGCACCTTTTCCGAGAACAACCTGAAGAACACCGCGGGACGGGACGCCTCGCCCTGCTCCGGCGGCAACGGAATGATGGCGACCGCATACCTGGCGCGCTGGAGCGGTCCCGTCAACGAGACTGACGACCCCTACGTGCCGGCCGACGTCAGTAACTCCCCCGCCTCGTACGTCTCCGGCGAAGCACGTGCAGGACGTCATTCTGATTCCCCAACGGAGCAGCCCGACCGATAACGACAACGTCAAGCGCGCCGTGCTGGCCTATGGCGCTGTGTTCATCACCATCTTCTATGATGACGCCAACTACAACGCGGGCTCCAAGTCTTACAACTACATGCCTGCCGCGTCGGACAAACTCAAAAGCCCCAACCACGCCGTGGCGGTTGTTGGGTGGGATGACAATTTCGACCGCAACCGCTTCACCAATCCGCCCTCCGGGAACGGCGCCTTCATCCTGCGCAACAGTTGGGGAACCAGTTGGGGCGAAGCCGGCTACTTTTATCTCTCTTATTACGACGCGGTCGCAGGCATCGTGGACCCGATGAATTCCTTTGACGGGATCGAGGTCACCTCTAACTGGACGCGGGTCTATCAATACGACGAGCTGGGCTGGATCAAAAGCTACGGTGGCTCGTCGGACACCGCCTGGTTTGCCAACGTCTTCACGGCTCAGGATGCCGAGTCAATCGGGGCGGCGGCCTTCTATGCCGCGACACCCAACGCGCCCTATTCCATCAGCGTCTACACGGGCGTGCAGGATGTTCCCACCAGCGGCTCACTCGCAGGCACCACTACGGGTACTATCTTGACTGCGGGTTATCACACCATCCCCCTGGCGACTCCGGTAAGCGTCACTGCCGGCAGCCGGTTTGCCGTGGTCGTGCGCCTGCAAACTCCCGGATTCAAGTATCCCGTCCCGGTGGAGCTTGCGGTGAGCGGGGAAAGCAGCGCCGCCGCGTCGCATCCCGGGGAGAGCTACACCAGTGGAGACGGCTCCAGTTGGAGCGATCTGACCAAATGGGATGCCACTGCCAATGTCTGCCTGAAGGCCTTCTCGAACAAGGCGGGCTCCGGCAACGTCTCCGTGACCATCGCCAGCAATCCGCCCGGCCAGACGATCACTGTGGACGGCACCCCTTACTCCAGCGCAAAACTCTTCACCTGGGCCACCGGGAGCAATCATACCGTCAACGCCGGGTCCCCCCAGGGCAGTGGGGCAACCCGCTACGTGTTCGCTAACTGGAGCGACGGCGGGGCGCAGTCGCACTCCCTCAACATCACGCAGGCCGGCACCTTCACCGCGAATTTCACGACGCAGTACCTGCTCACCACCAGCGCCTCCCCCACCGCGGGTGGGTCCGTCGCGCCCTCTCCCAATCCGGCAGATCACTATTACAACGGCGGAACTTCCGTACAAGTGACTGCCACGGCCGCCTCCGGCTACGCATTCGACAGTTGGAGCACCGGTCTGAGCGGCGCCGCCAACCCGGCCACCATCACGCTCAGCCAGCCGCTCACGGTAACCGCTGTCTTCCGTACTGCCGCGGCTACTACCATCGCAACCAGCCCCGCCGGCTTGAACGTCGTGGTGGATGGCGCCACTTATGCAGCGCCGCATAGCTTCAACTGGACGGTGAACAGCACCCACACAGTCAACGCGACCTCTCCGCAGGGTACCGGCACGCGTTACGCATTCTCGAAATGGAGCGATAACGGGAACCAGAGTCACACCCTCACCGTCACGGCGGGCGGCGCCACCTTTACCGCCACTTACAACCCACAATATCTGCTGACGGCCCAGACGACGCCTTCGGGAAGCGGATCCGTCACGGCAACTCCCAGCTCAACCGACGGTTACTACGCCGCCGGAACCGCTGTGGCGCTGAAGGCCGTGGCCGCCGGTGGATTCACTTTCAGCCAGTGGACGGGCGCCCTGTCTGGTGCTACCAATCCGCAGTCGGTAACGATGAGCGGACCGCGCACCGTCACCGCCGCCTTCGGCGCCGCCTCCAGTGGGATGGCGAATGATGAGATCCCCGGAGCGGCGGCCATCGGCAGCTTGCCGTATAAGGGGTCCCAAGGCACGCGCGGGGCCTCGTCGAACAAGACCGACCCGACTCACTCCTGCACCGGCAGTCAGGATGCCCGCACCGTCTGGTTCAACTTTGTGCCGAGTTTTACCGGGGTTGCGAACATCAGCACTCTTGGTAGCGATTACGATACGGTACTTTCGACATACTCCGGAGTCACGGGCGACGAACTCGCCTGCAGTGACGACGCTAATGAACTGACCAACACCTCCCTGCTCGCGCTGGGCGTGACCAAGGGTCAGGCGGTCATCATCGAGGTCAGCGCTTACGGGTCCACCGGGATTGGCGGCAACCTGGTGCTAAACATCACGGGCCAGGCTCTGGCGTTGGCCCCCAACGACGAGATCCCCAACTCCGGCAAGATTTCCGGCTTGCCCTCCAACGTCTCCGAGATCACCAGGACCGCCACCACCAATTCTACCGACCCCTATCACTCCTGCACCGGCGCCCAGGACGGTAACAGCGTCTGGTTCTTCTACGTGGCCACTTATACGGGCAGGATCAGGGTCAACACCATCGGCAGCGATTACGACACCGTGCTGACAGGCTACTCGGGCATCACTGGCGATGAGCTGGCTTGTAACGACGACATCGACGACTCTACCACAGCTTCGGAAATCGAGTTTCGCGTGACCAAGGGTTTGACTTATTATTTTGAAGTCACATCCTGGAACGGCGGTTCCGGCGGACTCCTGGTTTTGAACTCGATGCCGTTGGACGTCCCGCCGGTCAACGATGAGATAGATTCCGCCCTCGGCATTCCCACCTTGCCCTACACCATCCAGGAAGACACAGTGGACGCCACCGAAGCCGATTACGATCCCGTCCACAGTTGCACGGGCGACTGGGATTTGAGGACGGTCTGGTTCTGGTACACCGCAACCTTCACGGGCTCCCTGCGGATGAACACCTTCGGCAGCGAATATGACACCGTGCTGTCGGTCTATGACGGCGACACCGGGTATGAGTTGGCGTGCAACGATGATGCCGCCGACGATACCTTTCAATCTGCCATCAGTCTCAATGTGACGGCTGGCAAGACGTACTGGATCGAAGTGAGCGAGTACGACGATCCTGACTGGGCCGCGGCGGCAGGCTGTTCCTGAACCTGGTGGGCTCGACCCAGGCCGCCGGCTCCGAGGCCTTGGATGCGCGGGCGAACGTGAGATTCGCCAAGCCGAACCTGGTATCGCCCCGCCGGAAAGGGCGTGTGGCCCCAGTGCCTGCGTTGCCGCCGGTCTTGCCGCGGGTAAAGCCGGTCCGCCCGTGTTGCAGCGGGACCAATTCCGTCCCAGGTCTGGATATCGAAATACTTCGACGCATCGAGACCGCGACGACACGTCAAATCCTCAAATAAATCCGCGGGCGTTGCTGCCTCTGCAACTCCGACTTGGTGGGGCGGACCCCCTGGTCCGCGGCCGACCCCCAGGTCGGCCTGCTCGCAGCGGGCGTCCACCGGCGTTTGGTTGCGCCCACGCCGCCCTCAGGCGCCGCATTCTCTCCCACTGGATTCCGACCCGCCTATTGTGCCATGCTGACGGTTCGTATGGACATCATCACCGGCAACATCGGATGGATCGAAGTCATCTGCGGCCCCATGTTTTCGGGCAAGAGCGAAGAGCTGATCAGGCGCCTGCGACGCGCCATCATCGCTCGCAAGCGGGTCGAGGTATTCAAACCCGCGATCGACGACCGCTACTCGGCCGACGAAATCGTGTCGCACGGCGATCTGCGCATGCACTCCCAGGTGGTCAGCGGCGCCGCCGAGATCACCGAGCGCATCGATTGGCGCTCCGAAGTCGTGGGCATCGACGAAGCCAACTTCATGGGCGCCGGTCTGGTGGAAGTGGCCCAACGGCTTGCCGACAGCGGCAAGCAGGTGATCATCTCCGGGCTGGACACGGACTATCTGGGCCGCCCGTTTGCCCCCATACCCGACCTCTTGGCGCACGCGGAATCGATCACCAAGACGCTCGCCATTTGTGTACGCTGTGGCAACCCCGCCAAGCATACGCAACGGCTCCGAGGGTCGGAAGACCTGATCGTAGTGGGCGCTTCGGACATGTACGAAGCCCGCTGCCGCCGCTGTTTCGAGCCCGGCATCCCCAAACAAACCGAATTAGATTTCGTCAAAGCCAAGCGCCTGGAGAAGTAGGGCGGTCTCCTACTCCGACCACACCGCCAGTTCATTCCCATTCGGGTCCGTGAAGTGGAACCTTCGCCCACCCGGAAACGGGAAGATCGCCTTCACGATGTTCCCTCCCGCGCTCTTCACCTTCGCTTCCGTGCCTTCCAGATCGCTGGCATAAATCACAATCAGCGCACCTCCCGCTTGCACCTTCGGAGCGGTCCAGAATCCACCCGCCAGTCGGCCATCCACAAAGCTGGTGTACTCGGGCCCATAATCTTCGAAGGTCCAGCCGAAGATCTCGTGATAAAAGCGTTTAGTCCCTTCGATGTCAGTCGCGGGGAATTCGATGTAATCGATGCGGCGGTCGTTTGCGGCGTTGCTCATGTTGCCCTCCACACACATCCTACAGATCAGCCGCCTTCCTGCGATTGGAAAAATCGGCCATCCCCGTAGGCGGAGGGCGTCCTCCCCGACAACCGGCGGAACTCGTTGATGCAGTGCGCCTGGTCGTAATACCCGCAATCCAGAGCGAACTCCGCCGACGGTCCGGGATGCCCGTGAATCCGCGCCAGCGCATGCCGGAACCGCACCACCCGCGCCAGGAACTTGGGCGTCAATCCCGTCTGTTCCAGGCACACCCGGCGGAACTGCCGCGCGCTGAATCCCGCCTGATTGGCCACCTCGTCCACCGAGACCGCGCCTCGACATTCCGCCATCCAGGCCACTGCCCGTTGCACGCGCCCCGGCTTCTCGATGGCGGGTGCAGCCGCTTCGAACAGGCCCGCCCATTGCTCCAGCGAAGAGGTTCCCACCAGCCGGTCCAGCAGTTCCCGCGCGCGCGAGCCCCACAGATCCTCGAGCGCCACGATTTCGTCGGTGACCCGATCGCCCGGGACCCCCAGTGGACCAGTCCACATCCCAGGGTGAAAGCGGACACCGATCAGCCGCTCGCCGTCCCGGATCGGGAAATCCCGATAGGCCGTCATCGGCCCCACCGCCTCCAGCGACACACTCCCGCCACTCCGCGTGAACAGAATATCCGCGCAACCGTCCGGAACCACGCGGTGCAGCGCTTCCTGGCCGCCGTGCTCGATGGCCCAGAAGCACTCGATCGCCTGGCTCAGCCGGGGTGACGGTCGAATCTCGCGGTACTCGCCCATGCTCTCCATATCTTACCCGAAGCAGCTAGGCCACTCCCTAGTAGACTGGGTGTCCCAAATGATATCAACATGAAGAAAGCGATGGGCGCGTTCTGTGTTTGCGGGAATTCCTGTGTGTAACCGGAGCCATCCCCTCCGAAGGGCCGCGCAACCCGTCGCGTGAGAATCTTTACGCTGTTTGCGGAAGGAGAACCATCGAATGTTGCGGCTTTTGCGTGCGGTTTCCCGGGAGATGTCACCTGATGACCCGGTCTGTCCGGTGATGGCTTATGTGTGTGAATGCGGGACCCGGTGGACTAACTCCACCACACCAACCTGGGAATGTGACTGCGGCAGGCAATTGGTGAAGAGAAACGACGTGATCCATCTGGCGATTGGTCCAACGTCCAGGCGCATGGCAGGCGGCCCGCGCATCTTCAGCGTCGCCGCGGGGTAGCACGCCGCTACTCGCCTGAAGCGATCCCATGCCGGATCGCGTACGCCGTCAGGGCCGCGTCGGTGTGGATGCCCAACTTTTCGGTGATCTTCTGCTTGTGAAACTCCACCGTCTTCACGGAGACGCCGAGAATCTGCGCGATCTCCTTGCGAACGCGTCCTTCGGCCACCAGTTGCAGCACTTCGCGTTGCCTGGAGGTGAGTTCGCCAGTGGCCCCCTTCGGCCGTCGCATGAATGCGGGCATTTCGGCGCCCACGCGGTTCTGGATCAGCGAACTGATGTAGCGCCGGCCAGCATCCACATCATGCAGCGCCGTGACCAGTTCGGTCGCCGCCGACTGTTTCAACACGTACCCGGATACCCCCGCCTCGAACGCCGCGCTCACGAAACTGAGGTCCCCATGCATGGTGAGGATGATCAGTTTCGCGCCGGGATTCGATTCCCTCAGCCGCCGCGCGGCTTCGATGCCGTTCAGGCCGGGCATCGAAATGTCCAGCAGAATCAGGTCCGGCTGGTGCTTCTCCGCCGCTTCCAGAACCGCCCTGCCATCTCCGGCCGTCGCCACTACCTCGAATTCCGGCGCCAGCAGCGCCTTCAATCCTTCCAGCAGGATGGTATGGTCGTCGGCCAGCAATAGACGCGGCTTCTTCATACTGCGCCCGACTCCGCCGCGACCGCCGCCGGGTCTGTCTTGACGGGAATCTGGATCTCGATGCGGGTGCCGTCGCCCGGCTTGGTCCTGATCGCAAAGGTGCCGCCCAGATGCCTCACCCGCTCCTCCATGCTGATCAGCCCGAGCCCTTTCCCCTTCGACCGGTCCAGGTCGAATCCATGGCCGTCATCCCGAATGGCGACATCAAGGACATCGCCGCCACCGGAGATCGATACCGTGGCGCGTTTCGCTTCGGCGTGCTTGGCGACGTTCCCCAGCGCTTCCTGCACCACCCGATAGACACACAGGGCCACCCCGGACGGAATAGCCTCAGGCAGCGCGCGCGCCGTGAACCGCACCTTGAACTGCCGCAGGTTGGCGAACTCCTCGCAGTATGCCCGTAGCGCCGGCCCCAGGCCCAGATGCGTCAATGTGAACGGGTGAAGATTGCGGGCCGTGCGCCGGAGATCCTCGGACAGTACTTCCAACTGCTTCTGCAACTCCCCCAGTTTGCGCTGCAGTTCGTCCGGCAAGATTCCTTGCGCCTGGTGCAGTACCTGCGCCTGAATTGCCAGTGCCGCCAGCCGCTGGCTGATATCGTCGTGGAGTTCCTGAGAGATCCGCCGCCGCTCCTCCTCCTGGGCCTCCACCAGTCCGGCTGTCAGCGTCCGCAGTTGCTCCTGGCTCTGCCGCAGAATCTCGCTTTGTTGCAGCGCATCTTCGGCCAGCCTGGCCTCGGTGACGTCCACCCCGATCCAGACCAGGTGCCGGGTGGCGTCCTGCGCCTCGGTAACTACCGTGCTGGACCACGAGATCAAATGCCGCTGCCCGCTCCGGTCCACCCAATGATTCTCGTGTTCTCGCGCGCTGAGGCTCTTCGCCAGCTCCTTATAGACCAGCTTGACGGCTTCCACTTCTTCGGGAGGTGTCAGCACGTCCCAGACGACCTTCCCCACTACCTCCTCGAAGGAGTACTCGCTCAGACGGCGGCAGGCGAAGTTGAAGCGGGCGATATGCCCATCCAGGTCGGTTACCATCACCAGGGCAGCCGCCGATTCCAGCACTGCCGCCGTGAAGGTCTGCTCACGCTGCAATTCCAGATGGATTCGCTTGGCCGCGTCGATATCGATAAAAGTGATCACCACGCCGTCAATCTTGTTGTCCATGGTCCGGTACGGCCGGACCCGCATGGAATACCAGCGGCCATCCCGGTCCTGAACCTCCCGCTCGCGCATACCCATGCTATCGACCACCTCAGTGACCAGGCTGGCCAGGTCCGGTACATCGATGTTCGGCCGGAGGTTGACGATGGGACGCCCCACGTCCCCAGGCAGCAGGTTCAGGAGCTTCTCGGCCTGCTGGGTGAAACGCCGGATGCGCCAGTCGCCGCTCAGCATCAGAATCGGGATGTTGACGCTGCTGAGCAGGTTGGTGAGATCGTCGTTGAGCTGCGCCAACTCGAAGTTGCGGTTCCCAAGTTGCTCGTTGACCGTGATCAGCTCCTCGTTCGTCGACTGCAGCTCCTCTTTGGCGGTCTCCAGTTCCTCGTTGGTCGATTGCAGTTCCTCGTTGCTCGAGAGGGCTTCTTCGTTGGCCGATTTCAGCTCCTCGTTGATAGCTTCCTGCTCCTGGATCATCGACTGCAGGGATTCCTTGGTCGCCTGCAAATCCCGGCGCAGCCGGGCATCCTCTTCCGCCTGCCGCCTGCTTTTGGCCGGTGCCCGGCCCTTCGCTTCCAGGCTGGCTTGCTCGCGCGCCGGTGTTTCCTCGAACAATACCAGAAAGAAACGCTCGCCCAGATCGCTCTTGATCGGAACCACATCCAGGCGGACGTCCCAGAGACGGCCATCCCGCTGGACCCGGATGCCTTCCTTGCGAACGGCCATCTCCTGTTTCTTCGCGTGGTGAAAGGCCGTGCGCAGTTCCACCACGAATTCCGGGCGCACCATCCGCAGCAGGCACAGGCTCGCCTGGCCCGGCGGAGGGGAAAGGTAGGCGCTGGTTTGCCCGCGGAAGTGGAGAATATGCAGGCTCTCATTCACCACCAGGCCTGCCGGGGCGTATTGGCTCAGGACGATCCGGTCGGCTTCCCTCTGCACGTCGAACCGCCCTTGCGTTTCCAGCTTCCCCACGGCCAATCCCATCCCTTTCTCGAAACCCGCGGCCACGGACAGATCGAAAACCGGACTGGGTTCGCCGGCCCTCTTCGCACAGATCCTGTGCTCCCGGTCGATCACCATGAAGAGGTCCGCGAAGCCGCTGATCGATTCCGACTTCCCCTGCATCAGAAACCCGCTGGGCTTGAGCGCGTAGTGGAAAATGCCCATGACCTTCTTCTGGAGCACCGGCCCCATGTAGATCAGCACGTTGCGGCAACTGATGAGGTCCATCCGTGAGAACGGAGGGTCCTGGGCAAGGTCCTGCCGCGCAAACACGCACATCTCGCGCAGCGATTTCGCGATCTGGAAGCCTCCCGCCACTTTCACGAAGAAGCGCCGCAAGCGCTCCGCGGAGACATCGCCGAGGCTGCTCTCGCTGAACACCCCCGCCCGCGCTTTTTCGATCGACACCGCGCTGATATCCGTACCGAAGATCTGAATGGGCATGCTGCTGACGCGGTCCCCCAGGCACTCCAGCAGGATCATCGCAATCGAGTACGCCTCTTCCCCGGTCGAACAGCCGGGGACCCAGACCCGAATCGACTCGCCGGCCGGCTTGCTCTCCAGGATCTTGGGGAAAATCCGTTCCGCCAGTGCCTGGAATGCTCCCGGCTCACGGAAGAATCCCGTCACGTGAATCAGGATGTCTTCGCACAAGGCCGCCGGCTCGGCCCGGTTCTCGTGAAGGAACTGCAGGTACTGCCGCAGGTTTTCCAGTTTGTGCAGCAGCATCCGGCGGGCGATCCGCCGCTTGATGGTGCTGTACTTGTAATACGTGAAATTCACCCCGGTCGCCTTCTGGAGGACGATGAAGATCTTGTGCAGTTCGTCATCGCCATCCTCGGACTGTACCGGCGGAGCGACTCCCACATAGGGATGCCGTCCGATGCGCGCCAGTTCGCTCGCGATGGCCTCCGGCGGCAGAACGAAATCCACGCACCCGGAGGCGATGGCGCTGCGCGGCATCCCGTCGTACTTCGCGCTTTTGACGTCCTGGGCGAAGGTGATGCCTCCTTCGGCCTTGATGGCCTTCAGCCCCATCGTTCCATCGGAGGCCGTTCCCGAGAGAATCACGCCGATCGCCCGATTGCCCCGGTCTTCGGCCAGCGAGGTCAGAAAGTAATCGATGGGCAGGTGCTTCGCCACACGCTCTCCTCGCGCCATCAGGTGGAGCGTCCCGCCCCTGATCCCCATGACCTTATTCGGGGGGATGACGTAAATACGATTCGGTTCCACCGCCATGCCCTCTTCCACTTCCGCCACCGGCATCGTGGTGGCCTTGGAGAGCAGCTTGGCCAGCAGACTCTCATGTCCCGGATCGAGATGCTGCACCAGTACCAACGAGAGGCCCGTATCCGCAGGCAACGCCTTGAGGAGTTCCCGGAACGCCTCGAAGCCTCCCGCCGATGCCCCTACGCCTACGATTGGGTGAGGTTTCGTACCTCCGTCTGTCTTACCGCCAGTGTCGCCGGCCGCCAGTTCGACCTTCCGGCCCGGCTTGGGTCGCGTCTCCGCGGGAGAATCTGTCGCCTGTGGCCGAGCCTTCTTTCCGGGCCCTGCCGAACCTTTGCGAGCCATAATCCTCCTTCCAGGGAATCCATCCCGGTGGTGCAAGGCACCGCTCGACGGGGCGTGCGATCATATTCTCTCATAACAACGGATGGGGCAATAATTTCGTAGCCGTCCGCCCGGGCTGGGGCCCTCCAGGGATAGCTAATCCGGGCCCCTAGGCACCTTCCTAGTTCCTCTCGCCCGTGTCCGAATCTATCATCAAGAGAGAAACAATGCCCAATTGAATGGAACGCGAAGGCGCAGGTTGTCGATCTGCCCCTACCGCGCGATTGTGATCTCCGAGGCGCTGCCTTATCGGAGTTCTCGGGGGTCATTGCAAGTGAACCCGTCAAGGCTGGGTGCCCGGTTGCCCCGCCTCGCCGTTAAATCAGTAGCCATGTTTGCTGCACTTTCCGGTTGCCCCCCCTTCGCGCGGGCGCCTGGCTCCGATTGGAGGGAACGTTGCAGAGAAGCCGATCGCAAACCAAGGGATGGAACGACATGAAGATGCCGGTCGTGCCGGAGACCGCTTTCCATGCTGTTCTTTCCGTCAGCCCCAACCAGGAAGACTGCGCTTCCCTGGAGCGCATCTTCAAATCCCGCTGGACCGTCATCGCCGGCGCCAACGTCGCTTCGGCCCTGTCCGTGTTGCGCGAAATATCCGTTCCCATCGTAATCTGCGATTGCGAGATCGCGCCGGGTACATGGAGGGAAATGCTGGACCACATCTCGCTTCTTCCCGATCCCCCTCTCTTCATCGTCAGTTCGCGTCTGGCGGATGAACGTCTATGGGCGGAAGCCTTGAACCTCGGCGCATGGGACGTGCTGGCGAAGCCGTTTGACAACGACGAAGTGACCCGCGTTGTCAGTGTCGCCTGGCAACATTGGCAGGATCGTCACGGAGTCTATAGCAGCCGCACCCAACAAAGGAAGGCTCCCGCCAACGCTAAACAAATGGCTGCAACTGGAACCTAGGGTCGTGGAGAAACCAATGGAAGCAATCGTTTTAACCGATGATGAACTGAAGCGTCTCGAAAAACGCTTCGGCCCCGTCGTGCGGCAAATGGGTCCGTGGTATTCCGATGGCGTCTTCGGCTATGCCAGCGTTCCCCTAGCCGCCGTGGAGAAGGCCGCGGAAGCGCTCGAAAATCCCAATCTGCTGGTCGTGCTCCCCCGTCTGCGCACGCCTGAGCGGACCAAGACGTTCCTCGAATTGTTGGAGGATTTCGGCTCCGTTCTGGTCGAGAGAATCGTAGCCGCCTACCGCGATTTCCCGTATTGGTCTCATCAATCCGTGTTCATGAACGCCAAGCGACCCTTGTAGGCAAATGCGATGCCCCAAAAGCCAGCGGTTTCGGGCCGGATCCTCATCGTCGATGACGACGACCGGCAGCGTAGCGCCTTGGCTGCGATACTTTCCGATGGTGACTTTGACACCCAGATGGCGGCGGACGGGCAGGAAGCGCTCGAAAAGCTCACTGCCTTCCACGCGGACGTCATCGTTGCGGACCTGGTCATGCCGCGCATGGATGGCTTTGAACTGCTCCGCCACCTCAAGGAACGGGGCGACCACACGCCGGCGATTGCGCTCACCGGCTTCGGCAGCATGGAAATGGCGCTTTCCGCCGTCCATGACCTCAAGGCATTCTGGTACCTGGAGAAGCCCGTGGACCCGTGCGCTTTCAAAATTCTCCTGGAACGAGCCATTCGTTACAAAAGAAGTCTGCAGAAAACCGACGAGCTGCAGCGCCACTTGACCCTTCGTGGAGTCTTTGGGGACCTTGTGGGGACTTCCCCGGCGATGCAGCGGATCTTCTCCCTGATCCGGCAGGTGGCGCCCACGTCGGTGCCCGTCTTGATCTGCGGAGAGAGTGGCACCGGGAAAGAGTTGGTGGCACGGGAGATCCATAGGAACAGCCCCCGCGCCGATGGGCCTTTCGTCGCGATCAACGCCGCCGCCTTACCCGAGAACCTGGTGGAGAGCGAGTTATTCGGCCACGAGAAAGGCTCGTTTACCGGAGCCATGGAGCGTTCCGCCGGTTGCTTTGAGCAGGCTCACGGCGGCACTTTGCTTCTCGACGAGATCGGCGAGATGCCGCTATCTACGCAGCCCAAGCTGCTGCGCGTTATCGAGGAGTTGCACGTGAGGCGGCTCGGCGGCAGGCACGACATCCCGGTAGACGCCCGCGTACTTGCCGCCACCAGTCAGGAGCTCGGAACGCATCTGCGCGAAGAGCTTTACTATCGGCTGAGCGTATTCCAGATCCTGCTTCCGCCGCTGCGCGAGCATAGAGAAGATATACCCGCGATCGCCGATGTCATGCTGCAGAATCTGAACCGGAAGCACGGCACGCGCATTACCGGCGTCGATGTCGAAGCGATGGATCTGCTTTATCGGCATGATTGGCCCGGCAACGTGCGGGAGCTGCGCAATGTGTTGGAACGGGCCGCCATCGTGGCAGGCGAGGGTTCGATCCATCTGACCACGCTTGCTTCCCCCGCGTTTGGTGTACCCCCTGGACTTCATCCCCGGCCATCCCCCGTCCATGAAGGTCCAGCACCGCCCCAGCCCGGCCAGCCCCTCGTGAAGATCGAGGAGGACTACATCAGGCTCACCCTCGATCACCTGCACGGCAATCGCAAGCTCGCCGCGGAGATGTTGGGGATCAGCCTGCGGACACTGCAAAACCGGATCGTGGCATTGCGTGAAGAAGCCAAGGCAGCCACTCCCGGCTTGTGATCGCGCGCGAGTAAGGCCCCCTCTTGAACGGGCATCAAGCTCCGCTCAAAGGTCAGGCCCCGCTCTTGCGCAGGAGGGGCGGCCTCAGAATGGACCAAGTTGGTAATCAAAGGAAGTGAACCATGCCAAGGCGAGGAAGGAGAATGGACTCGGACGCGACCGCCGTCCTAGAGCCGTCGGAAACCGTTTCAAGCGACACAGCAAGGATGATGCCCGAAAGGACCACCCCAGGTGAATCCGTGAAAGCCGAAGCGACCGTTAGCCCAACGGAAAGCGAAATTGCCGCAGTCGCCTATCAATTGTGGGTCAACAATGGCTGTCCCTCTGGATCGGATCGAGAAGACTGGTACCGGGCAGAAGCGATGCTCAAAGACGCACTCGTCGCGAAGTGCGAAGGCCCGTCGAGAGGTGCATCGATCCCCCGCGATACTCCCACCGAGTCCCAAGTGCTGGTTGCGTTCCGATGGGGGCATTGGGAGGTATGGGAAACCGAATGGGGCGGCGCCCGCTGGATCTGGGATGAGGCCACTCCAGGTGTTGGGTTTCGAATCAAACAGGCTGAACGAACGCCGGGTTACGGCGATTGAACAAAACTCCTACAGGCCCGCGGCGACGGGTTTCGGACCTTAAACTCGTTCTCCACACGGCAACTCTTGCCTGATGGACGGCAGGATCTGCCAGTGACCGGCCCGTAATTGTTCCGTTGCGAAACGAACGGCATCGCAACCTCTTCACGAAGTGAATCAACCGGAGCGAACACAGATGGAACTCGGCCAGCGACCATGCGATCCTTCAGATTGCTTTCAGATGATTGTCGACAGCCAGATTGCGGTGCTATTCCACTGATCCGGGCCGATTCCGCAAAGAACATTCCGCTCCAAAGAGAACGGCCCTTCTCGTGCCCCAGGACGAGAGTTGAACTCGGCGATTGCCGACGGCCGATGAATAATCGGCGAAAGGAGACCTAAATGCGTATTCGCGTTATTTTGTCGTTGTTATTGTTCGCAGGAATGGTATTCCTGTCGACCCCGTCTTTTGCGCAAGTGGGCGCGCCCACTGTCGCGCCCCCTGATCTACCCGCCTACGAGCAGCCCAACTGTCCCGGCGACGGTTATATTTGGACGCCAGGATATTGGGCTTGGGACGGCGAGTATTACTGGGTACCGGGCACATGGGTGATGGCTCCCGAAGCCGGGTACCTGTGGACTCCAGGCTATTGGGGCTGGGGCGGCAGCGGGTTTTTCTTCAATGAAGGCTATTGGGGCCCGTCGGTAGGTTTCTATGGTGGGATCGACTATGGCTTCGGATACTTCGGTAATGGTTATGAAGGCGGCCACTGGGAGAACGGGCATTTTTTCTACAACAGGGCGGTTAACCGCGTGGACGCCAATGCCATCCACAACGTTTACGACACGAGGGTGAACGAAAGGGTTAACCGTGTCAGCTACAACGGCGGCAACGGAGGGATCAACGCACGCGCCACTTCTGAAGAAGAGGCTGCTGCTCGTGGCAAACGTATTGGGCCTGTATCGGAGCAGACTCAACACGCGTGGTCTGCCCACAATAACCCCCAGCAAAGACTCTCTGCGAACCGCGGCGCGCCGCCAGTTACTGCTACCGGCCGTTCCAACACTGCAGTCCATCCTAAGGACCTGCCGCCCGTCCAACGCGCCGCTGCTCCTAAGACGGGGAACGCGAAGCTGGACCAGAAATATCAGAAGGAGCAGGACAACGTGGCTGCGAAGCAGAACCAGGATCGGCAGAAACTCCAGCAGAAGCAAGAGACGGAACATCGGCAGATGACGAATCAGAAGGCTGCTCCAGCGAGAATGCAGCAGGTTGAACAACAACACCAGCAACAGACGCAGCAAATGCATCAAGGGCACACGCAGCAGATGCAGCAGATGCAGCNNCAGATGCAGCAGAGACAGTCGGCCGGCGGCGGAACTCGCGGCGGCGGACGGCGGTAAACGAGCACTCGAAATTGCCTGCGAAGTGCGCCTGCTTCCGTCGCGGACCTCGGATTGCCCCCGGCTGGATTTCGGTCTCTTCTACCAGCCGGCTCGTGAAGTGGGTGGTGACCACTATGAGTGACATCGTTCTGGAAATCAAAACTCTGACTCGCCGCTTCGGCGCATTNNACGGCGGTCGATGCTCTAACCCTTTCGGTCAACGCCGGAGAGGTCTTCGGCTTGCTCGGTTCCAACGGTGCCGGCAAGACTACCACGATCAAGATGCTCACCACGCTTTTGCCGCCCTCTTCGGGCGAGGCGCGCGTGGCCGGCTTCTCCATAACCGCCCAGGCGGTCGACGTTCGCCGCGCCATCGGTTATGTGCCGCAGGCGGTCTCCGTGGACGGCTCGCTAACCGGTTACGAGAACCTGCTCATTTTCGCCAAGCTTTACGACCTGCCACACCGCGAGCAGCAGGCTCGCATCCGGGAGGCACTGGAGTTTATGAACCTGACCGCCGAGGGCGGGCGCCTTGTGAGCCAATACTCCGGCGGCATGGTCCGCCGCCTGGAAATCGCCCAGTCCACGTTACATCGACCGCGGGTGCTCTTCCTGGATGAGCCGACGGTCGGGCTGGACCCAATTGCGCGCGACGCCGTTTGGAAACATCTGGTCGATCTGCGGGCCAACTACGGCACCACACTGTTCTTCACCACGCATTACCTCGAGGAGGCGGAGAGCCATTGCGATCGCATCGCGATCATGCACTTGGGCAAGCTGGATGCGCTTGGCACATGCAAAGAACTTGAGGCCTCGCTTGGTGCCGGCAGCCACACGCTGGATCAGGTCTTCGTCCACTACGCCGGTTCCGCCCTCGATTCCGGCGGCAACTTCCGCGACGTGTCCGCCGAACGCGCTACGGCCCAACGCCTTGGCTAGCCCAAACCTATGACTGCTACTTTCATCCACCCTTTCACCGGCTTTATTGAGAAGACGTTCGTCATCACCGAGTTCGAGTTGCGCAAGCTGCGCCACGACTTCACGGAACTCATCACCCGCGCCCTGCAGCCTGCGCTTTGGCTGCTCATCTTCGGGCAAGTTTTCTCACGCAGCGGGATGATGCACACGGGCAACGTTCCGTATCTGGACTTCATTGCTCCCGGCATACTGGCGCAAAGCGTTCTCTTCGTGGCCATATTTTACGGCATCAACGTCATCTGGGAGCGCGACCTCGGCATTGTGCAGAAATTCCTCGCCAGCCCAACTCCGCGTGCAGCACTTGTGCTCGGCAAGGGCTTCTCGGCTGGTTTCCGTACTCTCTCGCAGGCTGTTGTCGTTTACGGCCTGTCCCTGCTGCTGGGGGTGAAGTTGAATTGGGGTCCGCTCGCGCTCCTCAACGTGCTGGTTATCGTCGTCCTTGCCTCGACGCTATTTTCGACGTTTTCCCTCATCATCGCTTGTATCGTAAAGACGCGCGAACGCTTCATGGGCGTCGGGCAGGTGCTCACCATGCCGTTATTCTTTGCGAGCAATGCGATTTATCCCACCGCTATCATGCCGGCCTGGCTGCAGACCATTGCTCATCTGAATCCCTTGACCTACGTTGTCGATGCGCTGCGCACTTTCATGCTCACCGGCAGCAGCACCGCGTTCGGTCTGGGTCGCGACTACGCTGTCATTCTCCTGACCACAGCGGTACTGGTCTTCATTGGTTCCCGATTGTATCCCCGACTTGCGGTATAAAACCGACGTAAAAAGGACTCGCTGCGGATCCTGCCTCCCGGCTTGTGACCGCCTGTGAACAGTTCAACCTTTCCGCCTTCCCAGAGACCGCAGCCTCCTCGTGCCTGCCGTGCTGGCTATCTGTGGGCACAGGATTGCTCCATAGTTTAAGAGGCCCAGATCAAGCAAGAGTTGAAATCTCCCGAAACTGCCGGGGCCGGATTGCCGTGTGGGCCGCGCCAAAGGAAAACCAGAGCCATATGGAAGTCCCGCCCCACATGCGCGCGCTGCTGTTGATCGTGGCCTCAGCCTCAGCCTTGCTGGGACAGACCGACGCGCGCGAAGTCATCCGTCGCGCCGTCGCGGCCGATGAGCGCAACTGGAAGCTGGCCCGGAACTACACCTTCTCGGAGCGGGTGAATCTGAAGTACCTCGACTCCCAGGGCGTGGTGAAATCCCAGGAGGTCAGGATGCACGATGTCATGCTGCTGGATGGCTCCCCCTACCGCCGGCTCGTCGCGCGCGACGATCTGCCCTTGCCGCCTGCTGAGGAGAGGATGGAGCAGGACAAACTTGCCAGGAGCATCGCCGAGCGCCGGGATCAAACCGCGGCACAGCGGGCCCAGCGCGTGACCGAGTACGACAGGCGTCCGGAGTGGCTGCGCGAAGCTTGGCGCGAACTGCCCGAGGCTTTCGACTTCCGGCTGGTCGCGGAAGACATGAAAGACGGCCACAGCCTGTACGTGATCGAAGCCACACCGCGCCCGGGATATCAGCCCCGCTCGCGCACCTCGAATATACTGGCTCATCTCCGGGGCAAGCTCTGGGTGGACAGGCAGGACTACCACCTGCTGAAAGCCGAGGTGGAAGTGGTCGACACCATCTCGATGGGCCTGTTCCTGGTACGGGTGGCCAAGGGCTCGCGCGCGGCCTTTGAGCAGACCTTCGTGAATGAGGAAGTCTGGCTGCCGCGTAGCGTGCAGGCATTCGCCTCGGCCCGTCTGGGGTTGCTGAAAGTGCTGCGCTTCGAACAGGAAATCAGCTACACCAAGTGCCGCGAGTTTCAGACCGGTGCGCCAGCCATCTTGCAGATCAAAGCCCGGTGAATCGAGCCGAGCGCTGCCTGTAATGCAAGGAATCACCCCCTCCCGTACGGACTGCCACTAACCGTTGCCTGGCCGCGCCTGGAGTGCTGCCCGAACCTTCGCACAGCTCCCATGCGGGGTGTTACTACCTGCCGGCCCGATCTTCAGCACTTGTTGCATTATTGGACTGCAGGACTTGCTCAGAACCCCTCGCCCAAACCTCGGGCTCCACTGTGTTTCCCACACGTGTGGCGTGGCCCCCAAGCTGCACTGCATTAAGACGAGGTAAGAGGAAATGACGACCATATTGATAGTTCTCGTAGTATTGTTTTTGCTCGGTGGCGGTGGATGGGGATATTCTCGGTGGCGCGGGTAGGGTCTCGAAGACGTTAGCGAAAGGTAATCATCATGGGTAATCTTGGCCTAGAGAAATGCGCGCATCCGGCCTGCCGGTGCGCCGTAGCGGATACCAAAAAGTACTGCAGCCAGCACTGCGAGGACGCTAAAGACGAGGTGGAGATCTCGTGCGACTGCGCACATCCCGGTTGCGCTCTTTCCGATAGCGTCCCGGCATAGGTATGAAACAGCCAGCATGCCGCCAGGGTGCGAACGCGCAACCGCTTTTCGCATAATGCGGCCCGTAGACTGAGCCTGTGACCAATGCCGGTCAGCGAGTGATGCCCTGAGTGCCCCACCACCCGGCATCACCCGCCTCCGCGCTAATCGGGTCGCCTCAGCCACTCAGCTCCCTCATCAACCAGGAACGGGCGAACTGCCAATCGTCAGAGCCGCCTTATCCCCGCCGCCCCATGCCTTCAGCAAGTCAGTCAGGTCCTCCGGTTCAGGGGTCGCCAAAGCCATTCTGGAAAGACTGTATCACGGCGTGGCGGGTTTCACCTGCCCTTTACGCCTGCACCAGCGGAGGACAATTACGGTGACAGCCACCGTAACCCCCGAATTCCGAACCAGAATCGGGCGTAGCCGTGCGCTCGTGGACAATTCCATTCCACCGCATCCCCCGACGACTCCCTGCCAGCCCGCGCAGACCCCAGTCAGTTTTCCGTAGGGACCTTGTCGGCGTTATCGACGATCAGCACCTCGACCGATATGTCTCTGACCTTCACCAGCTTGAGCCCGAGCTGCTTCTCGACGGCGGTGAAGATATCCGGAACGCCATCGTCCAGATCGCTTGCCAAAGACACGCCCGGCTCGCCGCCCGCCGCCGCGGATGGCATCATTCCGGGCGACCTCATCGATCCCGCGAATTCGAGCGTGAACTCGTAGGTCCCGGTCAGCCCCGTCTTATCGATGACGCGGGCCTGCGGCCCGCCGATCGGCGTTCCATTCGAAAGATTGATCGCGGCCCCCAGCCCCCGGCAGAACATCGCGATGGTCTCTCGATGCGTCGCCCGAATCGGAGCCACGCCTCCGCCCCTGGGAATGACAAAGCCCTTTGTCGAGCCTGGAGGCAGTCTCAGAAACCCATTCCATCGTTATCGAAGTAGTGCTCCGGGAATACTGCGGCATCCACATCATCAGACCTGATATCGGACGCCTGACGCAGACGGATCTCCCGTTTCTCGATTCTCAGCTCATAGTCTGGTTCCAGTTCTGCGGAGATGGGAACGAGAAAATAGCGCTTGTGCCTGGCGAACTCTTTTTCAAACCGCCCCAGGTGCGGCGACCCGGGATCCGGGGTCATTCGATGGAGGCGACTCAAGACCTACGGCCGTCTGGAAGTCCAGAACCAATCCCTGGTCTTCAGCACGCCGGACAGTGTGCAATGGGTTGGACGAGACGTGAACCGAATATCCCGAAGGTAAACCTAAGATTTCCCCACGGATAATCGAAATCCTGATCTCCTCATATTGATCGATTTTCCCGACGCGCTCATGCCAGCCCAAAAATATCTTTCGTCCGGCGTTTATATCGTCGAAAAAAAAGCCAATACCAGGAGCCTCCACGCCGTCAAGATCATGCAAAAACGCGGTGCCTTTCCACAGGGCGGAGTCCCACAGTGGAAGGTCAATCAGGCTCTGGAAGAAGATATCTCCCATGTCGGTAGACTCCAGGCTACCAGATTTGCTCACCGAATTGATGGCCATCCGATCGAAGGACTCTAGGCCGGCAAACGCCAGTCCCCGAAAATATCGGTCAAGGGCATCCGATCCGCTGAGAAATTGCGACCGGTCATGATCCCCCGACAGGGGCTCAATGCGAACCGTCTCCGTCACTCTTACTCTCCGAACATGGCGCGGTGACGCTCAAAGGCCCTCGTCAAGGCTGGCGTCGGGTCGGGCGGGTTCAACAGCAACGACACGTGTTGCCAATCGCCCTTCACGCCACTTGCCATCCCGTTCTGATTCCCACATAATAGATGTGAAAAACGGCTGGTCCACATTTGGTAATCGCGATGGTCGCGGTCTTAACTCCGCATCCTTCCCAGGAGTGTCCCTATGAAATCTGAGTACGGCAATGTGCCCCGACCCTGGCTTGTCCGTGTGTGCATGTTGGCTGCCTTGCTGCCGGGTCCGGCGGGCCTGTTCGCCCAGGACATCAAGAAGGATAGCCCCGCCCCCGGAGCTTCCCAGGGATTCGTCGAGAGCTATTCCAACGTTCCGGGCCTGTTTCCGCGTGTCTGGCGCCCCTACCTCCCGCAGCAGATTCCCCTGCCGCTGCTTGAGAACTCCCCCCGGCTGGCCACCCTGATCCACGATGGCAAGCTCGAACTGTCGCTCACCGACGCCATCGCTCTGACCGTGGAAGACAATCTCGACATCGTGATCTCGCGTTACGTGATTCCCTTTTCCGAGACCGACATTCTCCGCACCAAATCGGGGCAGGCCGCGCGCGGATTTACCGGCGGGCTGCTTCCCGGTGAGCTCAACTCGGGCGCGATTGGGGCTGGCGTCACCAGTACCCGAAGCACCGGCGGAACGGGTAACGCGGGCGGTATCACGGGCGGAGGCGGCGCGGTTTCGGTCGGCTCGGCCGGCGCCTTCGACCCCTCGGTCAGCTTCGGGTTTAGTTGGGACCGTGTGACCAGCCCCCTGAATTCGCTGGTCGTTTCCGGCATCCCGACGACCACCAGCTATGCCACCGCCTTCTCCAGCAGCTACGCGCAACTCTTCACCACCGGCGCCAGCTATTCGGTGTCGCTGAGCGCGTTGCGCCAAAGCACCACGAAGCCCTGCGGGGCCGCATGTCAACGGAGCACACTCAGTAGCCTGAAGCCCGCTACCCTGTGAATTGTGCCGTCTACCAGAACTGTCCGGACCTATTTCCTGCTCCTCCTGTTTCTCGCGTTGCGCGCAGTCGGGAACCTGTGCCTGGCCTGGGGCACCAAGCACCTGCCGGAAACGCTGGCAGCCGATCCTCTGGTCTATCTGCGTTCCATGATGGATCCGTTCGTCGCGATTGGCATCGTCCTGCTGATCCTCGGTTTATTGGTCCGGCTGGCGCTCTTGAGCGTGGCCGATCTGAGCTTCATCCTGCCCACCACAGCCGTCGGATACGTGATAGCGGCGATTTTGGGGAGGTTCTTTCTGCATGAATCGGTCAGTCCCCAGCGATGGCTCGCCGTCGCCTTGATTTTCGGCGGAGCGGCGCTGGTGAGTTCCACTCCGCAAAGCACCACCAGCAAGGCGGAGGGTTCCAAGTGACTTGGATTCTGTTGTCTGTGATGGTAGTGGCAACCGCGCTGAGCGATCTGCTGCAAAGCTACGAAATGAAGCGGGCGGGAGCCCAATCGGTGGGGGCGCGCGGGGTCGGCCGCCTGCTCCGGATGATCGTGGAACGCCGCTATCTGCTGCTCTCCATCGCGTGCCTGGCGTTCTCGTTTTTTGCGTTCATGGCGCTGGTGCAATCGGCGCCGCTGAGTTTTGCCGTGCCCGCCTCGGCGGCCAGTTTCATTTTGGAAACTGCGCTGGCGAAAATCCTGTTGAAGGAACAGATCGGCCGCCGCCGCGCCGCCGGCACGCTGCTAGTCCTCTGCGGCGTGGTGTTGCTAGGACGCTAACGTGGCACAGGCATTCTTGCCTGTGTTGGTTTCCAGGGCAAGAAGAACCAACACAGGCAAGAATGCCCGTGCCACTAAGTCCTCCGTGCCGCGGCTGAATTCACGGGCACCAGCGCACCGCCGTGAATGTAATAGTCGCTGCCCCGCCATCGAATACTGCGCCGCGCGAAACTCGCCACCCAGATCGAAAAGGCCAGTGCGTCCCACATGGGAATCAGGCCCATCTTCCGCCAATACGAGCGCCGTTTCAGCCCCCAGCTTGCCACCATCGCGGTGATCACGCAGCGCACCGCGAAGTAGCTTCCCAAGTATCCAACCGCCGTTGCCCATGACGGGTGAACCGCCACCGCAGCCAGCGCCCACGGCAGCCCATGCGTAAACAACAGTCCGAAATGGCCCCAGGGCCGCATGTGCCGCATCACCACGATCCACCGCAGCCGCTTGTGAACCAGCTCGCGCATCGATTGATAGTCCGCCACCGTCTCCACCGGATACCGCAGCAGTTCCACCTCGTAGCCCTGATCCGCGATCAGCCGCCCAACCAGCAGATCGTCGGCCGGGCGGTTCTCGATGGATTCGTAACCGCCGAAGCCCGCCAGCCGCTCGCGGGTAGTCGCAATGGTCGGCCCCAGCGCGAATTTGACTCCATCCAGTTGCCATGCCACCACGATCCCGACGTAGAAATCCGACATCATGCCCACCGACTGCAGCCGGTCCACGAAGCCCCGCTCTTCGATGGAAACATAGAAACACGTCACCGCGCCGATTTTCGGATCTGCCAATGGCGCAACCACCGCCCGCAAATAGTCCGGCCGCGCCCGCACGTCGCTGTCGTTGATCACCACGTACTCGTGCTGCGCCTCGCTCACCAGGCGTGCCAACTTCGCGACTTTGTCGTTGGAGGCGTCGCGGCCCGAACCGAACAGCACACGGATCTGCCGCTCCGGAAATTCCCGCATCAAACGATCGATCAGCGGGAGCGCGGGATCCTCGCGGTCTCCCACGCAAAACAGCAGCTCATAATCCGGATACTCCTGACGGCAGAAGCTCGAAAAATTCTCATAGGTGTCTGGATCGAGACCGCGGATGGGCTTCAGGATGCTCACAGGTGGAACGAACCCGCCGTCGTATTTCGGTCGCGGACGCCGGAAGAATCGCCAGCAGCTAAACAGGGCGATGCCGTAATAGATAAACGGGATAGCCGCCACTCCCAGAAACACAGCAGTAACGATTTTCAGCGACATGGCGTTGCTCCCAACCATCTGCCGTCCGCAGGCGATTGAAATGAAGACGATTCTTCCCAGTCCCAGGATACAACCGCGGAGTAGCCCTTATTGACTAGCCGGGAAGCGGGAACCCTTCTGATAGAGTGGAGTTTACTTTTCGCCGTCCATTCAGCGCCTGCTCTGCCCACTCCGCGAAGAAAGTGGGGTGCTGGCTCGTGTCACCCCGAGGCCGGCGTGTGCACTCAGAGGTAGTAAATCTTGTGTGGAATCGCCGGGTTTACCCATCATAACTTTCGCCCCGACCCCGGAAGGGCGAGGGATGCCATCGCGACCCTCTCGCACCGCGGGCCCGACCAGCAGGGCATTTTCGAATCCGAGCGTGTATCGCTTGCGGTTGCGCGGCTGAAGATCATCGACCTGGAGGGCGGGAAGCAGCCCTTCGCTTCCGAAAACGGCGACACCGTAGTCGTCCTCAACGGCGAGATTTACAATCACCCGGAGCTGCGCGACGAGTTGGAACGTCGCGGCCACCACTTTCGCTCTCTCAGCGATACGGAAGTGGTGCTGGCCGCGTTTCTGGAATGGGACCTGGATTGCTTCGCGCACCTGCGCGGCATGTTCGCCATCGCGCTGTGGTCGGAATCGCGAGGCCGCCTGGTTCTGGCGCGCGACCGCATGGGCATCAAACCACTCTTCGTGGCGCGACGCGGTCTCGATCTCTACTTCGCCTCCGAAATCAAAGCCATCTTCGCGCATCCCGAGGTGGAGCGGAATCTGAATCCCGCCGCCCTCGATTGCTACCTCTCCATGAACTACGTGCCGGCGCCCTATACCATGGTGGAGGGCATCGAGAAACTCCGTCCGGGCCATTGGCTGGAGTGGCGCGGTGGGCAGGTGCGCTCGGAGCCGTTTTGGCGTCTGCCCTGCCATGCCGATCCGCATTGGAGTCTCGAATCGGCCAAGAGCACGCTCGACTCTCTCCTCAAACAGTCCATCCGAGAGCACCTGCTGTCCGATGTGCCGCTGGGAATCTGGCTCAGCGGCGGCCTGGACTCCTCCACCTTGCTGCACTACGCCACGGCTTCCTCTGCTTCCCGGCTGAAGACGTTCTCCATTTCCTTCGCCGGCCGGAGTTTCGACGAAACGGCGCACATCCGCCGCATCGCGGCCCGTTACGAGACCGAACACGAAGAGTTCGACGTCAACCCCGACTGCGGCCTGGCCGAGGCCGTGGAACAGTTTGCCTACCACTTTGACGAGCCCAACGCAGATGGCGGCGCCCTGCCGGTATGGTTCCTTTCGCGACTCACCCGCAGCCGGGTAACCGTCGCCCTCAGCGGCGAAGGCGCCGACGAGCTGTTCGGAGGCTACCTCACCTATCGCGCCGACCAACTTGCGCGCCGCGCGCGGCGATTGCCCACGGGGCTCTTGCGGGCGGCGCACGGAGCAGTCCGGCACTGGCCTGTTTCCGACGAGAAGATCGGTTTCGAGTACATGCTCAAGCGCTTCGTGGAGGGCTGCCTCATGCCCGCCGGCCGGGCGCACGTCCACTGGAACGGCACCTTTTCCGATGCGGAAAAAGCTGCGCTCGTCGCCATGCCGCTGCCCGGTGCCCTGAATGAAATGCTTCGCGATCTCTCCCCCGTGGGCGACGACGTGAATGCCTACCTGCAATTCGACCAGCGCTGGTATCTTCCCGACGACATCCTGGCCAAGGTGGACCGCATGAGCATGGCCCACTCCATTGAAGCCCGGCCGCCTTTCCTCGACCATCGCATCGTGGAATTCGCCGCCACTCTCCCCGGCCATCTGAAGGTCCGCGGCAAGGCGCAGAAGATCGTGCTGCGAGAGCTCATGAAGCAAAAACTGCCCGCCTCCACGTTGCGGCGCAAGAAGGTGGGCTTCGATTTCCCGGCCCATGAATGGCTGCGCGGCCCCTTGCGCGGCTTGCTGCTCGACACGGTCTCCGCAGACGGTGGCCAAGCCGGCTTATTCCGCCGCGATGCCCTGGAAAGCTGCGTCCGCCAACACCTGGACCGGCGCCAGAACCTCGGCTATCATCTTTGGGGGCTGATGCTGCTGTTATTGTGGATGAAACGATGGAGAATCCAGGCGCCTCAAACCTTCGACCCGGAACGTCAGATACCCGCCAGCAGCGTTACCTCTACCTTGCGGTAGTGCTCTTTGCCGCGGCCATCTACCTGGGCTGCATTCTTTCTCCCCCTTCCCTGATGGACGATGTGGACGCCGTGCAGGCCCAGATCGCGCGCAACATGCTGACCTCGGGCGATTGGGTCACCGCGCGCCTGGATGGGATCGCCTATCTCGAAAAATCGCCGCTGATCTATTGGCTGATCGCCATCTGCTACCGGATCTTCGGCGCCTTCGACTGGGCTGCCCGCATTCCCGTGGCGCTCTCCGCAGTGGCGCTCGCGTGGCTCACCGCGGCCTTCGGCACCTGGGCGTTCGGCAGGCGCGCCGGCTTTTACGCGGGGCTCGTGATGTCCACAGGCATCGGGCTCTTCCTGTTTACGCGGATTCTGATCCCCGATGTGATGCTCACCGCCACCATTGCGCTCTCGATGTGGGCCTTTCTGCGGTGCCTCGACGAACAGGAACCGCGTCCGCGGTTGTGGGCGTTCCTACTGGCGGCGAGTTTCGGAGTCGGCCTGCTGCTCAAGGGCGCGGTCTCGTTGCTCTTCCCCGGTGGCGCGGCATTTGTATATCTCCTGCTCACCCGGCAGTTGTTTTCGAAGAAAGTATGGAAGCGTCTGCGCCCGTTTAGCGGCCTGGCCATCATGCTGCTGATTGCCGCCCCTTGGCACGTGCTGGCCACTCTGCGCAACCCTCCGTATTTCGACCTGACCTTCCGCAGCGTTCCCGGCGAATACCATGGCTTCCTGTGGTTCTACTTCATCAACGAGCACGTGCTCCGGTTCCTGAACCTCCGCTATCCGCGTGACTACAACACCGTTCCGCGGCTCTACTTCTGGCTCTTCCACCTCATCTGGCTGTTTCCCTGGAGCGTCTATTTTCCGGCCGTCGCGAAGTTGTCCTTCAAACCCGTGGACCGCGCCGGGCAGACGCGTCTGCTGGCGCTCTGCTGGACCGGCTTCCTGATGGTCTTCTTTACCTTCTCCACCACCCAGGAGTACTACTCGATGCCCTGCTACCCCGCGCTGGCTTTGCTGCTCGGCTCCGCCATGGCCGCGGGCGGCGATTGGGTGCGGCGCGGCACGCGTGTCCTGGCGGCGGTCACCGCCATCGCGGCACTTGCGGCCGTACTGATTCTGGTGGCGGTCCGCAACGTTCCCGCTCCCGGCGATATCGCGCAGGCTCTCTCGCGGCACCCCAGCGCCTACACCCTGTCGCTCGGCCACATGGAGGACTTAACGCTCGAATCCTTCGCCTGGCTGCGGCTTCCGCTCGCCATCGCCGCCGCGGCCTTCGTGATCGGTGCGCTCGGCAGTCTGCGGGCCACAGGACAGCGCGCCTTCCTGGCCGCCGCGTTGATGATGGTGCTGTTCTTCCACGCCGCCCGTCTGGCCATGGTGGTCTTCGATCCCTATCTTTCGTCGCGCCCCCTGGTGGAAGCGCTACGCCGATCGCCGCCGGGGGAGCTAGTGGTGGACCATCACTACTACACCTTTTCCTCGTTCTTCTTTTACCTGAATCGCACGGCGTGGCTGCTCAACGGCCGGTTCAACAACCTGGTGTATGGCTCGTACGCCCCCGGCGCCCCGGACGTTTTTCTCGACGATGAGCAGTGGAAAGCCCGGTGGCTGGGCCCGCAGCGTTATTACCTGGTCGCCAAGACGACGGAGCGGCAGCGATTCGAAAATCTGGTGGGCAATGCCGCCCTAATCGTCGTGGCCGAAAGCAGTGGAAAGATGGTGCTGACGAATCGCCCGCTTGACCCGTCCGCAAGATGACGTGGTCAACCAGAGATCGTTTCACGCCAAGGCGCCAAGTACTGCCAAGACGCCAAGAAGACCCGGAAGCCTTTGTGGGGCGCTCCCCTTGTTCTTCTTGTGTTCTCTTTCTTGGAGTTCTTTGCGATACCTGGCGTCTTGGCGATAAAGCCCTTTCTTGGTCCTGCCCCTAAGCTACCCGCCCTGCTTAAAGCTCCCGTTGCCCTTCGCCGGCACCACACTCGCCTCCAACGGCGCTTCGTACTCATAGGGCGAGCCTGCCGCGTGCGGCATCCCCTTCGGCTGGCGATCGTTGCGGGCATTGCGCCAGTTGACTCTCGGCATGAACAGGGAGCGGTCGATGCGGTCCTGATAGCGGATCGCGATATTCAGCAGCGAATCCAGCAGCGACTCCGAGAGCAGGTGCGGCTTCAGTCCCATCTCCACCAGCTTGGAATGGCGCGCGTTGTAGTAGTGCTCCTCGGCCTCCACCCGCGGATCGGGCAGGTGATCGATCTCGACATGTAAGTTCAAATTCCTGCCCGCCGCCTGTACCATGTGGGCCAGTTCCAACACGGAAAACTGCTCCGTAAACTGGTTGAAGACGCGGCACTCTCCGGCCCGCGCCGGCTTCAAACACGCCAGCTCCACGCACCGTACGGTGTCCCGAATATCCAGATATCCGCGCGTCTGCCCGCCCCGTCCGTACACCGTTAGGGGATGCCCCACGGCGGCCTGCGCGCAGAAGCGATTGAGCACCGTGCCGAAGATCTCATCGTAATCGAAGCGATTGATGAGCGCATCATCCAGCGCCACTTCCTCGGTCATGGTTCCGTACACCACGCCCTGGTTGAGATCGGTGGCACGCAGCCCCCAGATCTTGCACGCGAACATGATGTTGTGGCTGTCGTGCACCTTGGAGAGGTGGTAGAAGGAGCCGGGCTGCTTCGGAAACGGCAGCACGTCCTTGCGGCCGTTGTGTTCGATGGCGATGTAGCCTTCTTCGATATCGATATTGGGAGTGCCGTACTCTCCCATGGTCCCGAGCTTCACCAGATGGCAGTCGGGCCGGAACTCCCGCAGCGCGAACAGCAGGTTGAGGGTCCCCACCACGTTGTTGACCTGGGTAAACACGGCATGTTTCCGGTCAATCATGGAATACGGGGCCGCCCGCTGCTCGGCAAAATGCACCACGGCATCCGGCGAAAACGATCGGATCACCGAGGACATGAACTCATAGTCGGTAACATCGCCCGCCATGAATTCAATGTTCTCCCCGCCAATTCGTCTCCAGGCTCGGAGCCTTTCGGGCATCGGCCGCACGGGCGTCAACGTCTGCACGCCCAGTTCATGGTCCCACAGGCGCCGGGCAAAATTGTCGGCAATGGCAACCTGATGTCCTCGCCTCGAAAGGTACAGGGCGGTCGCCCAACCGCAGTACCCGTCGCCTCCCAATACGCAAACCTTCATAGATAAATGGACCGTCCTCAGCTCCCGCATGAACAGAAGCTACGTGTTCAATCCACCCTTCGACTCGGTGTCGCGCAAACCCCCTTGAGCCGATCTCCCAGCCTATACTATCAACTCGGGACCACGGAACGGTTAGCCCTTATGGGCTAGGCGTGTTAACGGCGCCGCGGACGGAACGGAGCGCCGGGGCTGAAGTGTCCCCTCACCGATCTATTTGAGCCGGTACACATCGATAAAATCCATCCCGTTTGCTTTAGCGAATCGCGCCTCGAGTTTCGCGGCTGGTTCCCGCTTCATCACCCATTCCGGCTTGTTGTAGTTCGTATCAGTAACGTAGTAGACGTGCATCAGCGCAGGGAAGTTAACGACCTCGGCGAATACGCGTTCGTACTGCGATTTCATGACTTCCATCGGTTGTTTCGGGAGGATCGGCTGGTCTAGTTGTAGCCACCAGGCGTCATACACGCGCGTTCCGTTCCACAGGTTCAAATAAGCGTGGATCGCGTCCGCGGGTGTTCCGAACAGCGGATCCGTCAGCACGGTGATCGGGCTCTGGCGTGTCTGCTCTTTCAGGTATGCCACCGCTTCGCGAATGCCGTAACCGGAGTACGGACCGGAGCTCAAAAACTCGTCGATTTCGATTTGGTGCAACCGGGCGCGAGGATTGTGAAGAATCGTCCCGGAAGCAAACAGCATCGGAACGATGAGAACAGCAGCGACGGCAAGGGCAGCCCAACGCTTGAGGTCGGCCAGTGCCAACGCGGTGAGCATCGCGACCGGCCAGACTAGGGGGAACAGGTACCGGCTGTGGATCATCCAAAGGAAGTACGCCTCGATCATCACCGGCGCCATGATGATAAGCAGCACCAACAAGCCTTCCCGCCGTTTGCGGAGAATCAGGTACACCGCGGAAAGCATACCGGCAACGCTCAGAGGCGCGGTGATATAGATGCGAGCGTATTCGCCGATCAATTCCAGGTTCTGCCGGAAGATCTCGAACGGATGCTCGGCCAGGAAGCCAATTGGGGGAAAGAAGTTCGTATGGTGGAGCAGCAGGTTGTTCACTTCGAAGTTCGGCGCATTGGGCACGCAGAGGAGGGAAATCACAGGGAAGAGCAGTGAGACTCCATAGATCTGGAAAAGCCGGATGGCGGCGAGCTTGCGATTCTCCCGGCCGAGCAAAAGAGCTGTCAGTAGCGGAACCCAAAGAAACAACGCGAACGTTGATTTGACCCAAAAACCAATGCCTAGCAGGGCCCCTAACCAGATTGCACCCGGAAGGCTCAGCGAAGGTCGGGTGAAATACTGCACCGACTCGGAGGTGACTGCGATGCCGCAGACGTTGACCAGAGAATCGGTGTACGCCAGGCGATCGTACAGAACGGCAAATGGCATCACGGCCTGGAAAAGCCCGGCCAACAACCCGGCGAAGATACCGGAAAGCCGCCGCCCCAGTCGAAACATCAGGAATACACTCAGCAGCCCCGCACATACCGATACGAGCCGCGCGCCGCAGAGTGGATCGAGCAGCGGTAACGCCTTCCGAATGAGCGCGTAAATCCAATAGCTGAGAGGCTGTTTGGCGTCGAGCAGAGAGATGAACCATTGGCCCTGGTGGTCGATGATCTCCGCCCAGCGGATATAAATGCTCTCGTCGATCAGGATAGGGAACAGCGACATCAACCGGAAGAGGCGGAAAAACGCCCCCGTTACCAGAATTCCAGCCAGTAGAACGGCCACAATCCGACGAGTTCGTGTGTTTGGGGACGACTTCCCGGCCGGCAATGACAGATCAACGGCGGGGTGCATTTGCAAGGTACCTCATGTAAATGGTGTACCACCAGGACTGGTATGGATCGAAATAATAAGGCTTGGGATGATAGAAGTAAGAGTATGTGCCATAGATCGCGGAGAACGGCTGATAATTGCTGGCGACTTTTTCGAGATCCGACGCCGGAATCACGCAGCGAAAACCAAGGGTTGGGTCGAGCGTGTTGAAATCATTCTGGTAGTTGATGGCATCCAGGCGCAGCTCGGCATTTCCGCTGTCATACGACCCACCGCGCACGGGCATATTTCTAATTCCACCGTAGATTCTTCCGAAATAACGATACTGCGGCTGCAGCGAATCGAAAATGGTGTTGTGAGGATCCTTGACGTTTGAATAAAAATTATAGTTTAGTCCAATATCGCCGGACCACTCAGCCACATTGCCGCTCATATCGAAAAGGCCGAATGGATTTGGCGGGAAATCTCCAACCGGATGTAGAGTGCCGAGCGCAATCTGACTTCGGTCCAGAGTGTCTCCGGTGATGTAGGGTTTGCCCGCGACCCCCGCTCGCGCCGCGTACTCCCATTCCGCGAGAGATGGCAGACGCCCGCCCGTCCAGGCGCAAAACTCATAGGCATCCGCCCAGGCCACATTGTCGACTGGGTAGTTGTCAGGGTGTGTTTTGGAACTGAATGCAGATAGTTGATCGGAGTGCCGGGCGGCGAGGAAGCGGCGATAGCCAGCATTGGTTACCTCCGTCTGTCCCATCCAGAACTCCGAGGTAAGCGTGACGTGAACTGAGGAGCAATTGAAAACGACATTCTCGTAGGAGCAGCCCATTTCGAAGCTGCCTGGATGAATCAAAGCATACTTCTGCCCGTCATATGGTGCGATCTTGGTTTGCGCCCGGCGCAAAGTCACGAAAGTATGGAATTTAGGCAAGAGATAGGATTGAGCTAAGTATCCCAGAACAGCCAGCACGGCGACAGCACCGACGGCGATATCCACCCATTTGCGCTCTGCCGCGCGCCGTTTGCTTGCTTCGAAGAACAACTGGCCGCGGGCGCTTAAGAATGGCCCCGGTCCGGCGCCGGCGTTCGATCGAGAGACTTCGGCCGAAGTTAACAGCAAGCCCCCTGGCCGGCCGGCGCGATCCCAGTTCTGTGCGCGCTGCTCGATGCTTTCCCGGACGAACAGGGGCTGTTCATACTCCCGAATCCAGCCGCGGAGCGTGGGCCACTTGTCGATCAGGTCCTCATGGGCCAGCGTGACGTACTCCGTTTCGCCATCGTCCGACAGCTTACGATTGAGCACCTCCTCATCCACGAGGCGGGTGACGATCGGCCGCTCCCGTTCCGAAAAGTCGTTCATCGCCACTGCCGTACGGAAGGCGGTTCCGAGGACGGTCGCTGACACCAGGCGGAGGAGGATGTTACGGGCCATTTCCTCATGCTGGGCGCCCAAGCGCTTGAACGCAGCCGCCGCAATTGTCCCGGGATCGGAAGAAGACTGGGACCGGCGCTCATAGGCGGCCAGGATCTCCTCTCGTTTGTCCGCCTCCGAGGGCTTCATCTCTTTAACCGTCCCATTCGTAAGGCGGGAGGTCAAACGCTCGATGGATGCCAGGAGAGAACTGATGGAGCCGGGTTTGTCGGCAAACGCGGCCAGGACTTCCTCGTAGGCGTAAAACGGCTCGTAGAAGATTTCCACTTCTCCCCAATAGCGCTCGCGGTCCGAAGCAGGCAATCGGTTGAGAAAGGTGTCGAACTTGGTGCGGGCTGCATCGCGAGCCCGATCGAGTTTCTGCTTTTCGGCTCTTTCCAGACGAGTCGGAACCGGGAACACCCGAAAAGGAGTTGGGGCGTATTCCTTGGCTCTCTGCTCCGCCACGGATAGGGCCACCTCGCCGGCGCCTTCAATGCTCTGGGAATTCAGCGTAAAGCACACGACCAAGGTGTCGGGCATTTGTACAGTAGAGATTCCGGAAGTATCGCTGACGCCGGTTCGGCTGTCTATCAATACGTAATCATACTCGCGGACCAGTTGCCGCTTCATGGCCTCGAAGAGTTCGAATCCGCCGAGGTTTTTGTAGAGTTGTTGCCAGTTAAACGTATTTACCCGGATTCCGTATTCGGAGTTCTGCGGGCCGGCGGGCAACAGGTGTAATTCGCCGAAACCAGGCTGGCGCCACACCAATTCTGTTATGTACGGAAAAATATCGAGCTGGCGGTCGTACCATTCGTCGGGAAACTTTCGCATCCCGCCGGCTTCCGGAAGTGCCAGAACGCTTCGCTGGTAGTCAAAGACCAGATCGATCATCCCTTTGGTGGCCGTGAGGCGCTTATCGGACAAAAATGGGTGGAAGTAACGGTGCAAACCGGGGGCTTCCAGATCCCAGTCGATCATCAGAACGCGATAACCGTTGCTGGCCAGCACCCACGCGGTGTTGGCCAGCGCCATGGTGCGGCCGGTGCCGCCCTTGTAGGAATAAAAAGTGATAATGCGTCCGGGGCGACTGTCACTCATTGGGTAAGATTCTCGATGAACGCACTTGGGGTGTGGCCCGCGTGGACTCGATAATCGGGCCTTGAGCCGCGCGGAAGGATTCGATCGTGATACGAATCACTTCAAGCACGCCCGGGACCACGTCGCGAAACTCCTCAATACTGGTGATGCGCGGTTTTAGAAAGGGACTTGGCAGGATCCCGAAATATCTAGTCTTGAAGAGGACGCGTAACTGTCTGGTTAAGTCTTCGGCCCATTTGACCGTGTCGCCGTCGCCTTCGTTCCACGGCACTAAAACGGCCGCACCATTCATGGGCACAGCGATGTCGAATTTTCGCAGCAGTTCCTCGTAACGCTCCACGTAGCCGGCCCAGGCGTCCACAACTAATAGAATAATTTGGTCATTATTGGCGGCCAGCACCAGTTTGCGAATGATGTCGTCGACGTTCCATTCGGGCTGCTCTTCATCTCCGAGCGGGATCTCCCGATAGGGCAGACTCATAGCGAGTTGCTGCACCAGGCTCCCAATCTCGACCGGAGGCGGGGGATGGAAGGGCTGCCAATGCCAGCCATCCACATCGCTATAGCTGGCGGTGTTGGTGCGTTGGGGGCGCGCCCGGCCGTTCGGGAAAACGTGCGCTTCTTTCAGTTTCTCGATTTCCTTTCGCTTGGGCGCCACATACACACACCGGACCCCCGTCTTGCGCTGCACCGGCGTGTGCTCGTCATCCGAAGAACGGCCTAGCGGCTGACTTGTAACGAACGCGTTCGGGATTTCATCGGACGAATCGTAGCGGTCCAGAGGCGGTAACCGGTCGCCCGCCGCCGCCCGAACGATGCGTGTTGCGAGGGTCTGGATAACCTCGTTGTACGCTGTCTTGTCCCTGCGTTTAGCGAGGGATTCCAGCCCACGGTCGGCGTAATCCTTCGGAAAGGCGTCGTCTTCCAATTGTAAGCGAGCCAGCGGTGCGGGTATCGTCTCAGTGGCCAGAATCGGCACCCAGATTACCGGCAGGATGAATAAGGGAACCGGGAGGGCGGGAGGCCCCGTCTTCACGTTCTTTACCCGCTCCAGGAAAACTTGAAATTCCTTGCCGCAAAACTCGCTTCGAACGTAGTCGGGGGAGAGGAGGAGCACCAGTACCTGACTGGTCTTGAGTGCTTGCAGAAGCGCTTGGGGCCAGTCGGTGCCCGCTTCCATTGTGACCCGATCCCGGAATGACGCAGGATCCATGCCGCCGACAAGCTTTCTCACTCCCTCGGCAAGATCGTCGTAAAAACGTTCGACTGGGCGCCCCCGATTGTTCCAGGCATAGCTGAAGAAGAAACGGTATACCATAAACGGAGCCTCAGCAAAACAAAAGATTTCAAACTAGAATACAACATTCTTATGCTGACGAATCCAAAAATGTCAGTCTTGTTTTAAGGACTTCTGCACCTCCGGGATTGGCAGCGCTGAAGAGTGGACTCTACCGGGACTGCCGACGTGGTTTGGACGCAGCCGGGTCGTTGAGCGAATGGCCCGTTCTGACGCTTATGATTCTGCCGGTCCCCCCGGCCATCCAGCCGCTCTCCCACTTGCTGTACAATCGCAAGAAGCCCTCCGGGGCAGCGATGGCACTTGACTCTCACCCCGATCCCTCTCACGTACAGTTCCTGCTGAACGGCCTGACCATCCGCGCGGAGGGCTTCCACCCGCAAACCACGCTGCTCGATTTCCTCCGCTCGCGGGGACTGACGGGCGCCAAGGAAGGCTGCGCGGAGGGCGAGTGTGGCGCCTGCACCGTCCTCATGGTAGGAAGAACCGCGCCGCCGCCCACGGCCCCCATCTCCGGGCCCGACGCCCCCCATCCCCAAGCCCCGACCCCTGGCCCCCGGCCCCCCGCCCCCGCCTGCGCCTACGTCCCCGTCAACAGTTGCCTGCTCTTCCTCCCCATGGTCGCCGGACAGGAGATCTACACCGTCGAGGCCCTCGCCAACCACGGCCCGCTCACCGAAGCGCAACAAGCCATGGTGGACTTTGGCGGCTCCCAATGCGGCTACTGTACCCCAGGGTTCGTGATGAGTCTGTTCGCCGAGCAGTACCGTCCCGGCCGCCAGGGCCCTTGCGACCCCCACGCGATGGGCGGGAATCTCTGCCGCTGCACCGGATACCGGCCCATCCGCGACGCGGCCCTGTCGCTTGGCCCCGCCCCCGCAGGCGCATTTCGCGACCGCCTCTCGCAACCGGCGCCGCTTCTTGGCCCGTCGGCATGCCAGGGATTCGCGCGCCCCGCGACGCTCGCCGAATGCCTCGCCTTGCTGGCCGAGCATCCCGATGCGCGCCTCATCGCCGGCGGGACAGACCTGGCCGTCGAGTCTAACCTCCGCCTGCGGCGCTTCCCGTTCCTCATCGGACTGGAAGCTCTGGCCGAGTTGCGCGTCTTCCACGAGTCGGAAACGGAAATCGAGATCGGCGCCGGGTTGACCCTCAGCGAGATTGGGCAGTCCTGGACATCCGCGCCGCCGGTGTGGCGGGAATGGCTGCCGCTTTTCGCGTCGCCGCTGATCCGCAACCGCGCCACGCTCGGCGGAAACCTGGCGACTGCCTCGCCCATCGGAGACGGCGCCCCCCTGCTGCTGGCCCTGGACGCGCGGGTCCGCATTGCCGGTCCGGGCGGCCAACGAACCGTGCCGCTCGACGCCTTCTTCCTGGGCTATCGCAAGACTGCGTTGCAGCACGGAGAGCTGCTGGTTTCGATCGTCCTACCCAAGCCGTTTCCGGCCATCGCCCGATTTTTCAAGGCCGCCAAGCGCCGCATGGACGATATCAGCACGATCGCCGCCGGTTTCGCCCTGGATCTGGATGACACTGGCCGAGTTTGTCGCGCCCGCTTCGGATTCGGCGGAGTCGCGGCCGTCCCGATCCGAGCCAAGGAAGCCGAGGACGCAGTCCTAGGTGAACTACCGGGAGGGTCCGCCCTGCGCCGCGTGCAAGAGATCTTAGCCCGCACGCTCCACCCCATCGACGACCATCGCGGCACGGCCGCCTATCGCCTGGCGTTAGCGCAGTCCCTGGTAGGTCAGGTCCTCGACCTGCGCGAACCCCGTAGGGTATGCTTTAGCTTGCCCAGCGAAGAAACCAGGGGACAGACGGAACGTTCCCCCGATAATGGTCCCCCTGTTTCTTTGGGCAAGCTAAAGCATACCGTACACGAATCCGCTCGCGGACACGTCACTGGCGAGGCACTCTACACCGACGACCTGACCGGTCACTTCCCCCACCTTCTCCACGCCTGGCCCGTGATGGCGCACCACGCGCACGCCATCGTCACATCCCTCGATGCCTCCCAAGCCTTGTCTGAGTCCGGTGTAATCGCCACCCTGACCGCGGCCGACATGCCCGGCGAAGATCATCCCGGCGAGCCGCTATTCCCCACGGAAGTGATGTACCACCAGCAGCCCCTGGCCTGGGTTCTTGCCGAGACTCTGGATGCCGCCCAGCGCGGCGCGGCCCGCGTCGCTCCCCAGTATCGCCCGCTGCCCGCGATCCTCACCATCGAAGACGCCATCGCCGCCGGAAGCTTCCACTCCGGCCCTCATCGTCTCCACCGCAGGTCGGACGCCCCCGTAGGGTATGCTTTAGCTTGCCCAGCCAATGAGAACGGCAAGCTAAAGCATACCCTACAGGGCGAGCTCCACATCGGAGGCCAGGAGCACTTCTACCTGGAAACCCAATCCGCCATCGCCTGGCTCGACGAGTCCGGCGGCGTGGCCCTGCACTCCTCCACCCAACACCCCACCGAGACCCAGGACCACGTCGCCCGGGCGCTCGGCCTTCCCAGCCATCAGGTGACCGTCGAGTGCCTGCGCATGGGCGGCGCGTTCGGCGGCAAGGAAGTGCAAGCCAATTCCTGGGCCGCCATCGCCGCGCTGGGCGCATGGAAGACGCGGCGCCCCGTCCGCGTACGCCTCCCGCGCGTCCTCGACATGGCGCTGACCGGCAAGCGCCACCCATTCCTGGCGCGCTTCGCCGCCGAGTTCCACCCGGACGGCCGCCTGCGGCACCTCTCCGTATCGCTCTATTCCGACGGCGGCTGGAGCCTGGACCTTTCCGATCCGGTCCTCTGGCGCTCCATGTTCCACCTCGACAACGCCTACTATCTGCCTTCGGTCGAGGTCACCGGGCACGTCTGCCGCACCCACAAAACCTCGCAAACGGCCTTCCGCGGCTTCGGCGGCCCGCAGGGCATGCTGGTCATCGAAGACATTCTCGACCGCGCCGCCCGCACGCTGGGCCTGCCTCCGGAAGTCGTGCGGGAGCGCAACTTCTATCGCGAGGGCCAGACCACGCACTATGGCCAGCCCGTGAAAGATGCCGGGCGCATCCACACCATCTGGCGCCAGCTTTTAGAGACCAGCCAGTTCGCAGCTCGCCGCGAGGAGATCCAGCTCTTCAACGCCGCCCATCCGAACCGCAAACGCGGCATGGCCATCACCCCGGTGAAGTTCGGAATCTCCTTCACCGCCACGTTCTTCAACCAGGGCGGCGCGCTGGTGCTTATCTATAAGGATGGCAGCGTGCAGGTGAACCACGGCGGCACGGAGATGGGGCAGGGCCTCCACACCAAGATCCGGCGGATCGCGGCCGAGTCCCTGGGGCTGCCGCTGGAAGCCATCCGCATCATGCCCACGCGCACCGACAAGGTGCCCAACACCTCCGCCAGCGCCGCCTCGGCCTCCACCGACCTGAATGGCGCCGCGGTCGCCGACGCCTGCCGTCAGCTCCGCCAGCGCCTCGCCCCCATCGCCGGGGCGATGCTGGCTTGCCCCCCCGAAGCTGCGCGATTCTCGGACGGATGGGTCTTCGCCGAGGGCGACGAGCAACTGCGGCGCTTCCACTTTCGACAAGTGGTGGAAGCCGCCTACCGCCAGCGATTGCCCCTGTTCGCCGAAGGCTATTACCGCACTCCGCACATCCACTTCGACCAGAAGACCGGGCGCGGCCAACCGTTCCACTATTTCGCCTACGCCGCGGCTGTCTCTGAAGTGGAAGTGGACGGGTTCACCGGCGATTCTCGCATCCTGCGCGTGGACATCCTCGAAGACGTGGGCGATTCGATCGCCCCCTTGATCGATGTCGGCCAGATCGAAGGCGGCTTCATCCAGGGTCTGGGATGGCTCACCATCGAGGAGCTTCTGTGGGACAGCCAGGGACGCCTGGCCAGCAACGGCGCCTCCACCTACAAGCTGCCCTCCTGGTCGGAACTGCCCGAGGTGTTCAACGTAGCGTTCCTGGAACGGGCCACCGAGCCCGGCGTAATCTTCGGCAGCAAAGCCGTGGGCGAGCCTCCGCTGATGCTGGCCATCTCCGCGCGGGAAGCCATCCGCGATGCGATCGCGGCCTTCGCCCCCGGCGGCCTAATCGCGCTGGACAGCCCCTTGACCCCCGAGCGCATCTTCTGGGCGGTATCCCCAGTCCTTGGTGGGACAGGCGTTTCCGCCTGTCTCCCTCCGCCATCCGCCGCCACCCCGTGCTCCTCCACCGACGCCCCCTCAATCGAACTCTCACTCCCGGCCTTACAGGCCGCAGGTCAAGCCCATGACGATTGACGCCCTCAACTCCCTGACCCGCACCGAATTCGTTGCCGCGCTCGGATGGGTCTTCGAGCGTTCCCCCTGGGTGGCCGATCGAGCCTGGAAGCGCCGCCCCTTCGCCACCATGGAGGCCTTGCACACCGCCATGCGCGACGAGGTGGATCGCGCCACTCCGGAAGAGCAGTTGGCCCTTCTGCGCGCGCACCCCGACCTGGGAACCCGCGTCCGCCTCACCGCCGCGTCCCAAAAGGAACAGGTCGGCGCCGGGTTCGACCAGTTATCGCACGACGAGCTCGAACATCTGCAACACCTCAATTCCCGCTACCGCGAGAAGTTCGGCTTTCCATTCATCTACGCCGTGAAAGGGAGCCCGCAATCGGACATCTTGTTCGCCCTGACTCTCCGCTCGGACAGCACGCGGGAAGAAGAGTTCCACGAAGCGCTCTATCAGGTTTATCGCATCGCTTATTTCCGCGTAGGGCAGGTCCTAGACCTGCCCCCCAGGAGCTAACTTGCACTCATTCGCCAGCGGCCACCACCGCGACTATTACGGCAAAGCCGACGTCATCGTCTACCGCCTCAATCGCGACGGCGCCCCTCCGCCCATCCTCGGCGCCAGCGTGACCATGCTGCTCTTTGGCGATGCTTTTTGGCCCACCTACACCACCGGTGACAACAGCCAGCTCATCGCCACCGATTCCATGAAGAACTTCATCCAGCGCGAGACCCTGAATTTCACGGGCGCTGGCCTGGAATCGTATTGCCGATTCCTGGCGGAGAAGTTCCTCGGCTTCTACCCGCAGACCGAAGGGATCCAGGTCTTTGCGATGGAGATTCCCTACTCTGGCATCGTGGATGGCAGCGTGGCTTTCGCGCCCAGCGGACCGGACCGCGCCATGGCCAGCATCGAACTCACCCGTGCCGGCACTGTGGAGGAGCGTTCGGGGATTCACGGCTTCAAACTGCTGCGCCTCGGCGGCAGCGCCTTCGCCGGCTTCGTGCGCGATCAATACACCACCCTGCCCGACGTGACCAACCGCCCGCTGCACATGTGGCTCGACCTGGAGTGGCTCTCCTCGGAGCCCGCGGTGATCACCGCGCAAGTGCGGGAAATCGTTCACGCCGTGTTTCATTCGTTCGAATCGGGCAGCATCCAGCAGGTGATCTACCAGATCGGGACCCGGATGCTCTCGGACTTGCCGATGGTGACCGAAGTGCGACTGGAAGCCAACAACCGCACGTGGGACGTGGTAGCCGAGGGCGGGGAAGACACCGCCGTGTTCACCGACCCCCGCCCCCCATATGGCGTCCTGGGCCTGACCTTGCGAAGATAAACTGATTGAAGCTACTTTGGTGAAGCTAATTTGTGGGGCGGACCCCCTGGTCCGCGGCCGAGCCCCCGGTCGGCNNCGTTTGCCCAACTCAAGACTCATGGCCCGACTTTCCACCCACGTACTCGACACCGCCCACGGCCGGCCGGCGCACGACATGCAGGTCCGCCTGTTCGCCTGCGAGGATGATTCTCGGCGGCTCCTGAAGACCGTCACCACAAACCAGGATGGCCGGACCGACAGCCCGCTTCTCTCGGGCGATCAAATCCCTGCCGGCGTATACGAACTGGTCTTCTCGGTGGGCGACTACTTCGGTTCGCAAGGCACCCCATTTCTGGGCGATGTGGTGGTGCGCTTCGGGATCGAGGACCCCGCCGGCAACTACCACGTCCCGTTGCTGGTGGCCCCCTATGGGTACAGCACCTACAGGGGGTCTTAATGGACGATTTCGCTTTGCTGGATCGTTCCGCCCATCTGAGTGAAACCGCGGACGAGGTCATTCGCCGCTGCCGCCTGCTGGCCGAGTGCACGGAAGAGCCCGGGCATATCACGCGCACATTCCTCTCGCCCCCCATGCGCGAGGTACACCGCCTGGTCCGCCATTGGATGGAGGAGGCCGGAATGCGCGTCTCGGTGGACGCCGCCGGCAACATCCGCGGCGTCAAGGGCGATGGCCCGCGGCTGATGATCGGCTCACACCTGGACACCGTCCCCCATGCCGGAGCCTTCGACGGAATCCTAGGCGTGGTCCTTGGCATAGCGCTCGTAGGGTATGCTTTAGCTTGCCCACCCATCGAAGTTGTCGGCTTTTCCGAGGAAGAGGGCGTCCGTTTCGGAGTCCCATTCATCGGAAGCCGCGCGCTAATCGCTGACCCGGTAATGGACGAACCCGTCCTCGAAGCGATTCGCGCCTTTGGCCTCGACCCGGCGCAGCTTCCCCAAGCGGCCATCGGCGATGACGTGAAGGCGTACCTGGAGTTCCACATCGAGCAGGGCCCCGTGCTGGAGGAGAAGAAACGGCCGTTGGGAATCGTGAGCGCCATCGTGGGGCAGAGCCGGTACGACGTGACCTTCCACGGGATGGCGAACCACGCGGGCGCCACTCCCATGAACCATCGTTCGGACGCCTTGGCCGCGGCGGCCCATTGGATCGGAGCCGTGGAAGAGATCGGAAGCGAAGAGCCGGATCTGGTGGCCACGGTCGGACGGCTGGAAGTAGAACCTGGCGCGACGAATGTGATCCCCGGACTGGTCCGCGCGAGCCTGGATGTGCGCAGTGCGAGCAATTTCACGCGCCTGGAGGCTGTGAGGAATATGCTGAGTGCCGCCGCCGAAATGAAGAACTGGCGCAACGTGACAGCCACCTGGGAGGAGCGGCTGAATCAGCTCGCCATCGACATGGACCCGTCGATGGCGCAGGCACTGCGCGCCGCAGCGAAGGCTGCGGGGTACAAGTCTCACAGCATGGTGAGTGGAGCGGGCCACGACGCCATGATCCTGGCCACGAAGGTGCCGTCGGCGATTCTGTTTGTACGCAGTCCCGGCGGCATCAGCCATCACCCCGACGAGACCGTCCTGCCGGAGGATGTCGAAGCTGCCCTGGCCGTTGGCCTCCGTTTCCTGGACACCTGGAGCCTCTCATGATGATCGGCTCGTGGCGCGGATGCCCGATCCCGGTGGGGCGGACCCCCCGGTCCGCGGCCGACGCCCCCGTCGGCCGGTTCGCATCGCGCCGGATTTNNGGGGTCCGCCCCACCATGCTGGTTGCCCGCCCGCGCCACGTCGGGCAGGTCGAGAGGGGCCACGATGATCGTCCGAGGCGGGACTCTTGTAACTCCCGAAGGACTCATCAAGGCCGACCTCGCCGTGGAAGACGGCCGCATTTCGGCTATCGGGCCGGAACTGCCCGGCGCCGGCGCGGAGATCGATGCGCGCGGGCTAACTATCCTGCCGGGGCTCATCGACGTTCATGTCCATTTCAATGAACCGGGGCGGGCGGAATGGGAAGGCGCGGCCACCGGGAGCCGGGCTCTCGCTGCGGGGGGCGGCACTGTGTTCTTCGACATGCCACTAAACTCTTCTCCTTGCACCATCAACGCCGCTTCATTTCAAGTGAAACATGAGATTCTTGCTCGGGTTTCGATGACCGATTTCGGCCTGTGGGGCGGAATCGTGCCCGGAAATCGCGACGATTTGTCTGAGCTGGCGGAGTGCGGAGTCATTGGATTTAAGGCATTTATGGCAGACTCGGGGCTGCCGGAGTTCCCCCGGGCGGACGACCTGACGCTGTTCGAGGGGATGCAAAAAGCGGCTCAATTTGGTCTTCCGGTGGCGGTCCACGCGGAGAATCACGAGCTGGTCAGCCGCCGCGGGACGGGCACAGGGGTGCGCGATTACCTGGCGTCGCGTCCGGTGCTGGCGGAGGTCGAGGCCATCCAGCGGGCGGCGGTCTTGGCCGGTGAGGCGGGCGCCCGGCTGCACATCGTGCACGTCAGTTCGAGCCGTGGAGTGGCGGCGGCCCTGGAGGCGCGTGCGCGCGGGGTCGATATCTCGATCGAGACCTGCCCCCACTACCTCTATTTCACCGAGGAGGACATGGTGCGGATCGGCGCCGTCGCCAAGTGCGCGCCTCCGCTGCGGGCCGCGGCCGAGCGCGATGCCTTGTGGGCGGCGGTACTCGGCGGGGACGTGGATATGGTGGGTTCGGATCACTCGCCGGCGCCCCTGGAAATCAAGCGTGGCGAGGACTTTTTCCGGGTATGGGGCGGGATCGCAGGCGTGCAATCGACGCTCGGGGTGCTGCTCGGTGCTGGTGAAAAGTGGGGCGGACCCCCTGGTCCGCACGCGACCCCCCGGTCGCGCTCTTCCGGATTGCCGGACCCTGCCAACGGGCAGCCGCATACGCCCCGGCGGGCGACGGAAGAGGAACTTGCGCCAGGCGCCGAGACGAGTCTCGGCGCGGCAAGCACGAGTGCTTGCGCCACGACGATCGCTGCCCTCACCGCCGCCAACCCCGCCCACCGCTTCCGGATCGCCAACAAGGGGAAACTGGCCGTCGGGTTCGACGCGGATTTCACGATGGTGGACCTCGACGCCGAGTACACGGTCACGCGCGAATCGCTGTTCCAGCGGCACAAACTCAGCCCGTACCTGGGCGCCACCTTCCGCGGCGTGGTGCGGCGCACCGTGCTGCGGGGCGAAACGATATTCGCGGATGGGAAGATCGTGGGCGAGGCCCGCGGGAGAATGGTAACTCATGCAACGACTGGGACACACACGTAGCTCCTACCAATCGGACCATCTGCTGTTGACCCCCGACACCTTCGTGCGGGCGCCGCGGCCCGGGATGGAGGGTGCGACCGCGATTGTTCACGTCTCGCCAGCAGTGGGTGCGGGCTTCACCCAGTACACCGCCGAATTCGAACCGGGNNGTGATCGAGAAGCCGTACATCGAGTTCGAGGGCGCCAAGCTGCCTACGCTGTTCGTCGGCGATGAGCGCCGGGCGGAGCCGAAGCCGCTGATGGGCGATCCCGACCTAGAGGTGCGGGTGCTGATCCCCGACCATCCGAGCTTCGATTTCGCGGTCAACACCATGACTTACCAACCGGGCGCCACACTCCCCATGGTGGAGATCCACGTCATGGAGCACGGACTCCTGATGCTGGAGGGCGGCGGGATTTACCGCTTGGGTGACAAGTGGTATCCGGTGACGGCGGGCGATTTCATCTGGATGGCGCCGTACTGCCCACAGTGGTTCGGCGCACTGGGGAAGACCCCGGCGAAATATCTGATCTATAAAGACTGGAACCGCTGAAATTGGAAAAAACGAAACTGGAAATCGACATTGATGGGATGATGGCGGAGCTGGAAACGCTGGCGGGCTTCTCGGACGCGCCGGCGCCGGCGGTGACCCGCGTGGTGTTTTCGGAACAGGACCGGCGCGCGCGGGAGTACGTCAAGGGTCTGTGCCGCGCCGCCGGATTGTTGGTGCGAGAGGACGCGGTCGGCAACACCTTCGCGCGTTGGGATGGAGTGGCTCCGGAACTCCCGGCTATCGGCACCGGCTCGCACATCGACGCGATTCCCAATGCGGGCGCCTATGACGGAACCGTGGGCGTGCTGGGCGGACTGGAGGCCATACGCGCCTTGCAGCGCAGCGGGTTCCGGCCGCGCCGTTCGATCGAGCTGATCGTCTTCAGCGCCGAGGAGCCGACGCGCTTCGGCATCGGATGCTTCTCCAGCCGTATGCTGGCGGGGCTGCTGGACGGATCAACGCTCGGCGACAAGGATGGCAAGACGCTGGAAGAATGGCGCACGGCCGCGGGTTTCCACGGGGAACTCTCGGGCGTCGCGCTACCGAGCGGGCATTACGCGGGATTCCTGGAGTTGCATATCGAGCAGGGACCGCTGCTAGAGCGCGAAGGCATTCCTCTGGGCGTGGTGACGGCGATTGCCGCACCGGCGAGTCTGCGCATGTGGATCGAAGGCGAGGGCGGGCACGCGGGTGCGCTGCTGATGCCCGACCGGCGCGACGCCTTCTGCGCGGCGGCCGAGATCGTGCTGGCGGTGGAGAGCGCGGCGCGGTCCACGGGCGTGGTGGATACGGTCGGAACGGTGGGTGTGTGCGACGTGTTTCCCGGCGCGGTGAACAGCGTCCCGAGTCGCGTGCGTCTGGAAGTCGATGTGCGGGACACGGACCTCGCGCGGAGGGACGGCGTGCTGGCGAAGATCGAGCAGGCGGTGGCGGATGTGTCGGCGAGGCGCGGCGTCACGGTGCGGACGGAGGTGGTGAATGCGGATTGTCCGGCCGCCTGCGATCCGGGCGTAGTGGAGGCACTGGCGCGGGTGGCCACGGCGCACGGGTTGGCCTATCGGAAAATGGTAAGCCGCGCGTATCACGACACGCTGTTTATGTCGCGGATCGCGCCGGCCGCGATGCTCTTCATTCCATGCCGCGGGGGAGTGAGCCATCGGCCGGATGAGTATGCCGCGCCGGAAGCGATCGCCGCCGGCGCACTGGTGTTGGCCGAAGCGCTGAGGGAACTCGCGAGCTGATTGGCACGCAAACACCGTGGCACAGGCATTCTTGCCTGTGTTGGGTTTACAGGGCAAGAAAAAGCAACCCAGGCAAGAATGCCTGTGCCACGTGAGTCACGCGAACCGCACTCCCACAGCCGCCCCCGTCCGCAGAATGTACTGCTTCCCCTCGTCGTACTCTTCCGCCGTCTTGAGATGTTCCAGCATGAGCGGCGCTTCCACCGGGCATTGCGCCAGTTCGGTGAGATAGGTACGGTAGTCGATCGAGCCGCGTCCGGGAATCACTTCCAGGAAGTGCACGTTCAGTTCTGTGATCCACTCCAGGTCCTTCGCGTGGCAGGAGACGATCCACTTGCCGAGCTTCGCGAAGCACTCCTTGATCACCTCGGAGTTGTTGTAGAAACGCTGCGGACTGTTGATCACGTTGCACACATCCAGGTGCACGCCGAACGCCTTGCGGTCCACGGCGGACATCAACTTGAGATACGCGTCCGGTCCGTCCGGCAGACTCCAGCCCATCATCTCGATAGTGAGCTTGGTGCGCGACGGTTTCACCGAGTCGATCGCCTTGCGGCAGTTCTCCACGGTCGCGTCGAAGAACTCGCGGGACAGGTTCCTGGCGTCCGGCCCGTACCATACCTTCGGGTTGTACGAGCCGGCGATATCCACGCAGCAGCGGGCGCCCACCGCTTCGGCCAGGGCCAACCGTTCGGCCACGTACTTCTGGTTTTCGGCGCGCTTCTGCGCGTCGGGGTCGAGCATGTTTTTCCAGGCGCCCACCTCCGAGATCACGACATTCTCGGCGGCGAAGGCGTCACGGATCGCCCGGATGCGCTCGCTCTCGGCTAAGCCGACTTGCGGGCAGTAGGCCGCGCTGTAGCCCAGGCGTCGATGTTCCTTGGCCTGTTCTTTGGGGTCGTCGGACTTCAGAAAGATCGGTCCGCCCAGACGGATGGGTCGAGGCGCGGCCGCTCTAGCGAGGAACGGCGCGGCAGAAGCGGTGGCCAGGAGCTGGCGGCGGGTGGGCTTGGACGTCATGGTGAACTTAATTCTATCGCTCGTGGCGAACGGCGGTGGAAAAGCAGTATTCTATCTGAGGTATCAAAATCTAGTACTTCCAGGACTCGCGCTCGAACCATGGGGAGAACTGCGCCCGGAAGGCAGGCCGCGGCCCAACTGGTTAGCCTGTTCCTGGAGGCCTTAAGGAGGCGAACCGGCGTGAGCTACCTCGATTCACCGCGGTTGCATTTTAGCGGTTGGTTTCAGGCTGATGTTTCCACCATCAACAACGATGTGCGGTTCTACCAGAATGCATCGTTCGTGCGCGAATACCAGCAACTGGACCAAAACGGCAGTTGGAACCCCGAAGGAACGGGCATCTTCCGGATACTCGATTGCTCGGTAACCGGCGGCTTCCTCAACGGGAAGCAGTTGACCAGCCCATCCGACGACCCGGTCATCGGCATGACCCTCCAGAACGCCGCCGATCACGCGCCGGGCAAGCTCGTGGACCTGGACCCGCAACAGCAAATGGTGTCCGAGATCTGGGGCATGCAGGTGCGGATCGTCAACCAGGCGGCCGAAACCATGGTGCAGGGCGAGTACAAGCCCGCGGCGTTCATCAACCTGTGGCAAAAGCAGAAACAGGGCGTCCGCATGGACCAGCAACTGGCCGCCTGTTACCAGTCCGTGCTGGAAGCGGTCGCGTGGCCGGACGCTTCTGCAAGTCCGCTGCTCGATGCCTTGAAGGCCGCTACCCAGGACGGCATGCTCTCGATCGAGTTCAACGTTTATGGCTACGGGCGGGACTCCACCATTCCGCGCTACACCATGGGTCACATCGAAGGTACCATCGGCCCCTACGACCACGGCGAGCCGAAACACTTTGTGCGCGGGCGGCAGATGATCGCCGTGGCGCCCAACTTTACGCAGCCAAACGGGGGCGTCGAGAACCTGCAAGCCAAGTTGGCGAACGACGGGCTCTCGCTGACGGTCGACTTCGGAAACTCCTTCCCGATCCTCGACGCCAACAGCGGGCTGATGAACATCGGCCAGGTCCTGGTCGGAGTCCTGACCACCAATCCGGCGGCGGTGCAGGCAACGGTAGAAGCTTCGGGCGTCTTGGTGATTGGCGATGTGCCCTATCTGACCGATGGCTGGTACACGCAAACGGCCGGGGTGCAGACGTTTGACCTGACGAACAATCCCGTCGCCCGGCAACTTCTGGCGCAGTGTCCGCTCGTGCTGCTTACGCCGATCCAAGGCGTCGGCGGATACACCGTCCTCCTGCAGGAATCCATCGACGGCGTCTATGTCCGGGCCGATTCCTACGTGTTCCGCATCGATCCGGGAGAGACACAGCACGTGGACTTCTACGCCACGCGTTTTGGCGCTCCGCTTCCGGACTCGGCCATCGCTCTTAGTTCCACCGAAGGCTTCATGGGGGGCTCGGGCGGTGGCAATACGGTCAGTCCCCCGATGCGTCCCTCCGCGCCGATCCCGACCATCAACATGCCGGCGGATGCGATCAGCCACGCCTCCAGCGTCACGACCGACCGGAACGGATACGCAGACCTGGCAGTGATCGCATCCACCGCCGGGCCGGGCATGCCGCGCGGATACCTCTCGGGACAGTTGTATGGCATCGGGTACCAGTTGGCGGTGCAGCCATCCGGCTACGTGAGTAACCCGATGAACTATGTCAGTACCCTGGCTTACGGCAGGAAAGACGTCCCCGCGCACCCGACCTGGTACGGCGACATCCAACGGCTGTTCACACAATACGGCAACCTCTACCCGATCATGGGCCGCTACGTGGTCAACCTCGGCGATTATGCGTCGGTGGTATCGCGGATCAAGATCCTGATACTGGCTTTCTCCCTGCCGCTGTCAGACGCCAACCATATGCCGGTGACTCGCGACCTTGGCGCCGGCGACCGGGCAACCATTCTCAAGTGGCTCAACACCAAAGGTCCCGACGGCCTGCCGCCGCTGGGGACGCCGTCTCAATCGCCGGATGTGACCCGGCCCGCGGCGGCCGACGCACTGGCTGCCGCCGCCATCGCGCCTCTGCCGCCCTCGCAGGCCGCCGGCAAGACCGCCGTCATCCTCCAGTTGGAGCATCGAGGCAAGATCGCGACACCTCCAGGAGAAACGAAATGATCCAGCTTGATCGCCGAATCATCACCGGGATCCGCGCCGCCCAGACCGGCCCGGACTTGCACCGCTACCTCCGCAACGCCGTCAAGCTGGAGCACGCCACCATTCCGCCCTACCTGACGGCGATCTTCTCACTCAAGCCCGGCGCCAACCAGCGNNCCAATATCCTGATCGCGATCGGCGGACACCCCGAAATCAACAAGAAAGGCTTCGTTCCCGACTACCCCGGCCCCCTGCCCATGGAAATCGGGAGCGGGCTCATCGTGGGCATCGAAGCATTCTCCATCCCCCTGGTGGAAAACGTCTTCATGGCCATCGAAGAGCCCGAACATCCCGTGCCGGTGCGGCCCCCCTCGCTGGCGGAAGCGGTAGAGCCCGAATTCGCCACCATCGGCGAGTTCTACGATGCGATCCAGAAACAGATCGAGGAGTTGGGACCATCGATCTTCGTGAAGACGACTGCACCGCCGCAGGTGGTTGCCCACCGATGGTTCCCCCCGGGCAAATTGTTCCTGATCACGGACCCGGACAGCGCGTGCCGCGCCATCGACATCATCAAACTGGAAGGCGAAGGCACGTCTACCGAGCCTTTCCAGCGGCCCGGCGACCCGGCGCACTACTACAAATTCGGCGAGATCGCCGCGGGGCGGGAAGTGATCCAAACGCCCACCGGGTTCGCTTACGACGGCGCTCCGATCCTCTTTGATCCGTCCAGCGTTTGGCCCTTGCGGCCCAACTGCAAGATTGCCGATTTTGCGGTGGGCACGCAGGCGCGCACGCGCATCGAGCGCTTCGCTTACAGCTACGCCAGCCTGCTGAATGCCCTGGACGACGCGTTCAACGGCCATCCCGACAGACTCGAAGCGGCCATTGGGCTGATGTACGACTTACGGGTGATGGCGGTGTCGCTTGTGCAGACGGACACTGGCGATGGCAGCGGCCTCACGGTGGGCCCCAGCTTCGAATATGTACAAGTGCAGGGTGGGATGAAGTAGGGCATAGTGGGGCAGGCAATCTTGAAAACACATCTTGGTGGGGCGGACCCCCTGGTCCGCGGCCGACGCCCCCGTCGGCCTGTTGGCATCGCGCCGGAATTTGATTGAATGGGCGACAGCGGGTCCGGGGGGACCCGCGCGGGCCAGGGGTTACGCCCC